>CAZSYV010000001.1:0-5986 GCA_964610955.1 uncultured Klebsiella sp.
GCCGATGACGTCACCCCCGCGAAAGCGGGACCCATGATTGACCGTCACGCCGCATGCCTTGCCGATGACGTCACCCCCGCGAAAGCGGGGGGCCATGCAAAGTTCTCGCACTTTTTGTTATCAGCAGCCCGCCCTGCGGCGCAGTTGCATGGCACACGGTGACAGCACATGCGGCATGCGGTACATACGCGACACAGCAACGCATACATATTGTTTTGCTGCGCTGCGGCACAACGCATGCGGCACTACAGCACATGTGGGGCACGACGCACGTATGCCGCTGTACGCGCGCAAGCAGCCGTGCAGTGCGTACATGGTCGCTCATGAAGGGCAGCCGGCATGAAGGTGTTGCCCCCCGCGCGTCGTGTATCAGAACTTCCAGGCGTAGCTTGCCGCCAGCTCCCATTCGCTCATGCGCAGCGTGATGCGCTGCGCGGGATCGAGCGGGTTGATGCCACTCACCGTGTGCCTTGGCGAGTACATGGCGGCGAAGCTCCATTCGTTCGACTCGCCGAGGCGTTGCGTGAAACCAGCGGTGAGGTGCTGCTCCATGATGCCCGGTGCGAGGATGTTGAACACCACCTCGCTCGAGGGAACCGGCTGATCCGTGTAGCTGTAGCCGACCCGCCACGTCCAGTCGCTGCAGACTTCCCACTGGTAGCCGAGCTTGACGATGGTCATGTCGCGCCAGCCAAAACCGGCACCCTTGCCGTCACCAAGCTGGGCACTCATCAGGCCGGGCAGCATCTTGTTTCCAACCGAGGAAATGTCGCTGTACCAGATGCGCTGCACATCGAGCACCAGTTTCGTGCCCGGGCTCGTGTCCCACGACAGTCCGAGCGTCATCGTTGCCGGAATGTCGAAGCCGCCGTGCTCGGCAAACAACCCGCGGTAGCGGTCGAAGTCCTCCATGTACACCTTCGTCTGGTAGGCAATGCCCAGCCTGAGTCCCGGCCGGACATCGTGCGTCAGACCGACGCGCGCGCCATAGCCGAAGGAATTGTCGTGGCCCTTGTCGGTCAGCTTCGATGAATCGCCGGAAAAGCCCATGGCGCCGAAGGCGGCAAGGCCGGTTCCCTCGAAGCGCTGGTAGGCGAGGATCGGGCTGATGCCGACCGCGGTCGACTCGCCGATCTGCTGTGCATAACTGATGGTGACGAAAAGCTGCGCCAGGTCGACGCCTGCGCCGGCCTTGCCGCCAAAGGCGCCGCCGTAGAAGGTGCCGGCCCCCCCGCTCGTCTTGCCTGGCCAGTCGGTGTTCATGCCGCCATTGCCGTAGATGGTGACACCGATCGAACGGGTGTCATCGATCATGTGGTTCCAGCCGAAGTGCGGCACCACGAAGTACTCGCTGCCGCTGTGAACGGTGCCGGGCGTGAAGCCAAAACTGCCGGGAGCACCCGAGGGATTGCCGCGTACCGTATAGGAGCGGTGCGGGCTGAACAGCAGTGCGCCGGCGTCGATACGGTCCCCCACCCGGACCATGCCGGCCGGATTGGTGGATGCTGCCATGGCATCCTGAGACAGGGCGACACCCGCCCCCGCCAGCGCCTTCTCCTTCAGGCTGTAGCCGTGCGAGAAATAGCCGTTGGTTGCGAGAGCACCTGGGGCGGCGAACACCGCCGCGACGGCACCGGCCAGAACGTAGCTCTTGCGTTGCATCTTGATCCTCCGTGTTCCGACAAACCGGCCTGGCGCGGTCTGCGCAGCCGCAAAAAACGCGTAGTATAGCGGCGTGACAAGTGCATCATTGGCACCGAAGCTGTCTACAACTACCGCCCGCGATGCTGGTCTTTTCAGCACATCACATCGCGGTATCCTGCTTCGGTCGAACAAATTCGGGTGATCTTCCTGGAGTGGCAATGGAACTGAGCGAATTCTTTCCGAACGGCTATCTGCACTACCTGCTCGGCGGTCTGCTGATCGGCGCCGGTACCTCGCTGCTGTTCGTTGGCGCGGGCATCGTCAGCGGCATGAGCGGCGTGTACTCCTCGTTCTGGTCGTGGTTCTCGCGGGCACCGCACTTCCAGCAGCCGCGCATCCGTGACGGGCGCAACTGGCGCGTCGTCTACGCCTCGGGGCTGGTGCTTGGCGCGATGGTCTGGCTGTTCCTTGGTGGCGGCGAGGCCTGGCAGACCAGGGTCAGTGCCTGGCAACTGCTGCTTGGCGGTTTCCTGGCCGGCTTTGGCGCGCGTCTGTCGAACGGCTGCACCTCGGGACACGGCATCTGCGGCATGGCCTCGCTGCAGCTGCCCTCGCTGCTCTCGGTACTGATCTTTCTGACGACCGCAATCATCACCGCCCAGGCGCTGCACGCCCTCGGCCTTGCCTGAAACGGAGGTTTGCGATGAAGAAGCTCGCCCTGCTGTTCGTTCTTGCCGGTGGCCTGACCGCCGGTTACGGCCTGAGCCTGTCGACGATGGTGCGACCTGAGGTCGTACTCGATTTCCTGCGCTTCGATGACCTCGGCCTGCTGCTGGTGATGGGCGGAGCCCTGGTGGTCGCCTTCGTGGTGTTCCAGCTCGCACCACGCTTGATGAAGAAGCCGGTGGCTGCCGCAAGCTTTGGTGTCCACTACTCGGTGCTGAACGCACGCACCCTGATCGGTGCGGCAGTCTTCGGCATCGGCTGGGGAATCTGCGGTGTGTGCCCGGGACCGGCGATCGCCGGCCTGGGCAGTGCGAACTGGCCGCTGGCGCTGGCGCTCGTGGGCATGCTGGCCGGAGCCTTCGTGCAGGGCACGTTCTTTGGTGACGCCCCACCAGGAAACGACAGGCCGCGTGGCTGAGTCGCTGCTGCACGCTGCCGCCGCCCGCCTCGCCTCAGGGCCTGCCCTTTTCCAACCTCGCCATTCGAAGCAACAGGAAGAACAGCACAAGAAAGCCCAGGCTCCACAGCCCCGCGGCGAGCAGCAGCGCCCCGTCGACGGGCAGCATCCCGAGTGCCAGGCGCAACACGGCGGCGATCGAAACGGGAACCGCCACCAGGTAGGCCCAGGGCCAGGCATCCGCCACCTTCAGGCAGCGCAGCATGCGCGTGCGCAGCATGATGCTCGCCGTCAGCGTGCCAAGCGCGCCCACGGTGATGGCGTGAAATGCCGCTGACAGGGGCAGCGCCGCGCCGAGCAGGCTGCAGCCGACCAGCGCCCAGCCGATGATCAGCCAGCAGTAGCCGCAGAGCAGCGCCACGAAATCTGCCCGGTCGAAGCAGTGCCAGATCTGCCAGCGCAGCATTCGCAGCAACGCAAGCGCCGCACAGGCGAGCAGCACTGCACCCTCGATGTGGCGCAGCCACTCGAGCGCCACCAGGTTGAACAGCAGCAGCGCGGCAAGCAGCAGCAGGACGGCGGCCTCGATGTTCGGCTGCACGCGCGCCAACAGCTTCCTGCCCTTGTCCTGCATATGGCCTGCAATCGCCGGGGCCAGCAAACGACCGCCCATGAAGAACATCAGCGCGCTCAGCAGCAACACCACCTCGAGCAGCACCGTTCCCGGCAGCGGCACCCAGCGATCGCCCCGAAGGGCGAACTGGAAGGCAGCTGCGCTGCACAGCAACCCGAGCAGGATGAATCCAACCGACTTGTTGCGCCACTTCTTCGCCGTTTTCAGGAAGCTCGGGACGGTCTGCCAGGCCAGTGCCAGCACGAATCCGAGGTCGAACAGCGCAGCAGCAAGGCTCGTTGGCCAGCCAAGGAAGGCGATGCGTGCCAGCAGCCACAACCCGAGCATGGCAAGGAGATTGCGCCTCGGCCGTGGACCGAGCAGATACCCGCTCACCACGGCCAGCGCAAAGCCGAACAGCATTTCGTGTCCGTGTCCCCAGCTGCTGCGCAGGCCCACCGGAGCGCCCGCCCAGCCCAGCTGGCCGAGGACCGACCAGGGCAGGATCAGTGCGGCATAAAAGGCTGCCACCGGGAACCAGTACACATTGGCAAAGACGGGTTTGATCTTCCTGTCACTCATGAGCCGCACGGCTTGCGGAAAAAACGGCGCCGCAGATTAACACCCGTCGAGTGTGGCCACCAAACCGGCACGCGCGCTATGCTCCCGCACCTTCACGGTGGCATGGCAGGCGCAAGCCTCCCGGCCACGACACAGGACTCGCTACACGGCAACCACGAGGAGCTTCCCCATGTCCGACAAAGGCAGCAGAAATCGTCACTATTCCGCCATCGTCGTCGACGGCATCCAGAAGGCACCTGCCCGGGCGATGCTGCGCGCCGTCGGTTTCAATGATGCCGATTTCAAGCTGCCGCAGGTCGGGATCGCCTCCACCTGGGGGCGGGTCACGCCCTGCAACATGCACATCAACGGTCTTGCCGACGAGGTGGCACGCGGCGTGTCGCGCGCCGGCAACAAGCCCGTGGTGTTCAACACCATCACCATCTCGGATGGCATCGCCAACGGTACCGAGGGGATGAAGTACTCGCTGGTCTCGCGCGAGGTGATCGCCGATTCGATCGAGACCGTGGCCGGGTGCCAGGGCTTCGACGGCCTGATCGCGATCGGCGGCTGTGACAAGAACATGCCGGCGTGCATCATCGCCATGGCGCGGCTGAACCGCCCGTCGATCTTCATCTACGGCGGGACGATCCGCCCCGGAGCGGGTCACACCGACATCGTTTCGGTGTTCGAGGCCGTCGGTGCCAACGCGCGCGGTGACCTGAGCGAGGAGCAGGTGCTCGAGATCGAAAGGACCGCGATTCCCGGCCCCGGCTCGTGCGGCGGCATGTACACCGCAAACACCATGGCATCGGCAATCGAGGCACTTGGCATGAGTCTGCCCGGCAGCTCCGCGCAGGAGGCGGTATCGGCCGAGAAGCATCAGGACTGCATCCGCGCAGGCGAGGCCATACAGCGGCTGCTGGAAGACGACATCAAGCCCTCGGACATCATGACCCGCAAGGCCTTCGAGAACGCGATCACCGTGGTCATCGCACTCGGTGGCTCGACGAATGCCGTGCTGCACCTGCTGGCGATGGCCGATGCGATCGGTGTGCCGCTTTCGATCGATGACTTCACGGAGATCGGCAAGCGCGTTCCCGTGCTGGCCGACCTGCGCCCCTCGGGCAGGTACATGATGTCCGAACTGATCGACATCGGTGGCATCGCGCCGATGATGAAGCGCCTGCTCGATCGCGGGCTGCTGCATGGCGACTGCCTGACGGTGAGCGGCAGGACGATGGCCGAGAACCTCGCACAGGTTCAGGACTACCCGGCCGGACAGGACATCATCCTGCCCTTCGACAACCCGGTGAAGCACGACAGCCACCTGCGCATCCTGCGCGGCAACCTGGCACCGACCGGCGCGGTCGCCAAGATCACCGGCAAGGAAGGCCTGCGCTTCAGCGGCAAGGCACGCGTCTTCCACTCGGAGGAAGACTCGATGGTCGCGATCATGGACGGCACCGTGGTTGCCGGCGACGTGGTGGTGATCCGCTACGAGGGCCCGAAGGGCGGCCCCGGCATGCGCGAGATGCTCTCCCCCACATCGGCCATCATGGGCCGCGGCCTCGGCAACGACGTGGCACTGATCACCGACGGGCGCTTCTCGGGAGGCAGTCACGGCTTCGTCGTCGGCCACATCACGCCGGAGGCGATGGTCGGTGGCCCGATCGCGCTGATCGAGAACGGCGACACGATCACCATCGACGCCGAGCGCGACGAGATCACCCTCGAGATCTCCGACGAGGAAATGCAGCGGCGCCGTGCCGCGTGGCGCCAGCCCGAACCACGCTACAGACGCGGTGTACTGGCGAAGTACGCGAGCCACGTCGGCTCGGCCTCCGAGGGAGCAATAACGGATTACGTCTGAGCGGAGCACACCCCGCTGATTCATTACTCCCGCGAAGCTATTGCATCATTCCAGTGAAGCCATTGCGTCACTCCGCCGATGTCATTGCATCACTCCCGCAGTGCCGCCGCGTCATTCCCGCAGTGCCGCCGCGTCATTCCCGCAGTGCCGCCGCGTCATTCCCGCAGTGCCG
>CAZSYV010000001.1:6086-8415 GCA_964610955.1 uncultured Klebsiella sp.
GGGAATGACGGACTAAGGATGGGAATGACGGGCTGAGGATGGGAATGGCGAGCTGAGGATGGGAATGGCGAGCTGAGGGCGGGAACAGACGACCCGCCTCCGGCTAGCGCAGTTGAATATCGACGCGCTCGATCATGCCCTGCGGTGCGGCATAGCCGATCGGTGCATCGAGGGGATAGCGTCCAGCATACGAGCCGGTGTCGATGCCAACATCGAAGGTCTCGTGGATCGAGAAAAAGGCCGGTGGGCTGGCCGGCAGACGGTCTCCGGCCACCGGCTCGCCATCGATCCGCAGCTGCAGGCGTCCTCCCTTGGCATAGCCGCCGCCGTCGTAGTCGAAATCCACCTGCAGCACGTGGCGCCCAGGCGTCAGTGGCTTCTCATCGATCAGATCGACGGTCTTCAGGTCGAACAGCCTGTAGCTGAAGGCGGGCCGCCCCTCGCCGTCCAGGTAGAGCGACCAGCCAGCCGCCTTGCCGCCGATCGTCGCGACGACACCCTGCGCCCGCGCCTGCGGTATGTCGACCGTCGCCTTCAGGCTCCACGAGCGGTTCATCATCTTCGGCGCTCCGCTCTCCGGCACACCGACCGCTCCCGGATAGTAGCTGAACTCGCTGCGACCACGGGTCAGGCTCGGCAGGGCGGGATCACCCATGCTCGGACCCTGCAGCGGCAGGACCTGGTTTGCGGCAGCCTCGCGCAGGAACAGCTGCTTCATTTCTTCGAGGCGCTGCGGCTCACTGGTTGCCAGATCCCTGGACTGAGAAAAATCGTTCCTCAGGTCATAGAGCTCCCAGCGATCCGACTCGAACGGCCTTTCCTCGGTCGCAATGCCAGCGGACCACGGAATGCGGCCATGGAGCGCCGATGCCATCCAGCCGTCGTGGTAGATGGCCCGGTTGCCAAAGACCTCGAAGTACTGGGTCCGATGGCGTTCGGGAGCATTTGCATCGTCGAAGCTGTAGACCAGGCTGCTGCCGTCCATCGGTCTCTGCCTGATCCCATCGACCACCGCTGGCGCCGGGATGCCGGCTGCCTCGAGAATGGTCGGGGCAATGTCGTTCACGTGACCGAACTGGCTGCGCAACCCGCCGCCGTCGTGGATTCTCTTCGGCCAGCTGAGGATCATCGGGTTGCGCGTGCCTCCCAGATGTGATGCAACCGTCTTGGTCCACTGGAACGGCGTGTCCATCGCCCAGGCCCAGCCGGCCGGGTAGTGTGCGTAACTGTCGGCGCTGCCGATACGTTCGAACTGCTCGGCGTCGAGTTCGCGTGGTTGTGGCAGTCCCTGTATATCACCCATGTAGTTGATGCTGCCGTACAGCCCGCCCTCGGGTGATGCCCCATTGTCACCGACGATATAGATGAACAGCGTGTTGTCGAACTCGCCACTGTCCTTCAGTGCCTGCAGCAGGCGACCAACTTCGTGGTCGGTGTGTGCCAGATAGCCGGCGTAGGCTTCCATCAGGCGCGCTGCCAGCTTCTTCTGCTCGCTGTTCAGGTTTCCCCATGCCGGCAGGCCATCGGGACGCGGTGTCAGCACCGCATCCGCCGGCACGACGCCGAGCGCCTTCTGCTGCGCCAGGATCTGCTCGCGCATCGCGTCCCAGCCGGCATCGAACTGTCCGCGGTAGCGCTCGATCCACTCGCGCGGCGCCTGCAGCGGTGCGTGAGTGGCGCCGGGAGCCAAGTAGAGAAAGAACGGTCTGTCCGGACTCAAGGTCCGCTGCGCATGCAGCCACTCGATCGCGTGGTTCACCAGGTCCTGCGTCAGGTGGTAGTGCGGGTCTGCAGGGCGCAGCACCGGCGTCGTTCCCTCGATCAGCGTTGGTGCGAACTGGTCGGTCTCGCCGCCGATGAAACCGTAGAACTTCTCGAAACCCTGTCCGGTAGGCCAGCGCTCGAAGGGACCGCTCTGGGAAACCTCCCAGTCGGGCGTCTGGTGCCACTTGCCGAATGCCGCCGTGCTGTATCCGGCCCGGCGCAGCAGCTCCGCAACGGGCGTGGCCTCACGGCTATGGACACCGCGGTAACCGGGGCGGCTGTCGGCGGTATTCATCACCGCACCGATGCCGACCGCATGCGCGTTGCGCCCGGACAACAGCGCCGCCCGTGTCGGCGAGCAGATCGCGGTGGTATGGAATCGGTTGTAGCGCAGGCCATCGTGAGCGAGCGCATCGAGCGTCGGGGTCCTTGCCGGTCCGCCGAAGGTGGACGATGCGCCAAAGCCGACGTCATCGAGCAGCACCAGCACCACGTTTGGCGCCCCTGCAGGAGGGCGCGACTGCAGGGGCGGCACCTGGCTGCCTGTACCTTCCACGGCTGTTGC
>CAZSYV010000001.1:8515-14605 GCA_964610955.1 uncultured Klebsiella sp.
CTCGTCACGGTTTGCCGACGCCCAGAGGATCGTGACGCGCTCACCGGCAGCGAAGCGCCTTCCGCCAATCTCGACCGGGCAGGCGGTGACGCGCCGGTTCGCGATCAACGGTGCGTGGATGCGCAGGATCTCGTCGATCGCTGCCGGCAGCAGCGTCGGTCGGGCGCGAAGGCACTGCTGCACCTCGGGGTGTGCAGACAGGTACTCGATCAGTATCCCCACCGAAGCGGCAATCGTCCCCAGCTCACCGACAGTCCAGTTGCGCAGGATGCTGACGATCTCCTCGTCGATCAGCTCCCTGCCCTCGACGGTTTCGTGCAGCAGATGCGTCGTCACATCGTCGGGAGCCTCATCGCCCAGCTTGCGCCTGTGATCGAGGATCGCACGGATGTAGCCGTCGTACTCACGTGCCAGATCGGCCATCGCGGCCCGGTCACCGCGCGCAGCCGCCGCCTGATGGCGCCTCATCCAGCCATCGAGCGGTTCCAGCACGGCGGGGTTCCAGCCCATGAACGCACACTGGACGCGCAGTGCGAAGGGGCGTGCCAGCACTGCCATCACCTCGACCTCACCCCCCTTCGCCAGCGCGGCCACGGCCTCGCGCGCAACCTGCCGACACACGGGCTCGAAGGTCCGCATCGCATCTGCGGCGAAGTAGGGCTCCATCATGCGCCTGAAGCCCGTATGACGCGGCGGATCCATGCCGTTTGGCACCGAGACATGACTCGATGACACGGTGCTGCTGAAGGTGTGATGGTCCTCGAGTGCGCGCACCACCTCGGCGTGGCGCAGCAGCGACCAGTCCATGAGTTCGCTGCGGGCCACAGGGCAGCGCCGGCGCAGCCCGTCGTAGGCGGCGATCTGATCGTGCAACACCTCGGTGCTGCCGGCATCCCAGTCAGACGGTGCTGTATCGTTCATCTTGGTCCGAGTCATCCGATGGAATGCGCCAAGCGTACGCCAGGCCACTGATGTGATTCAAATTCCACTCACAACTGACTACACTACGTCGCACCACCTACAGGAGCAAGTACCCGCGATGGCGAGCACAGATATCCGCACTACGACGACAGCCACCCTCGACACTGGCGCAGTCAAGGTGTTGCGCAACACCTACATGCTGCTGGCGATGACACTGCTGTTCAGCGCATTCACCGCAGGCATCGCCATGGCTCTGCAGGTGCCCTTCCTCGGCCTGTGGATGCTGCTGCCCTACTTCGTGCTGCTGTTCCTGGTCGAGAAGAACAAGAACTCGGCAATGGGGCTGCTGTTCGTCTTCGCGCTGACTGGCTGGCTGGGCTTCACGCTCGGCCCGATCCTTGGCTACTACACGAAGGCCTCGGGCTTCGAACCGGTGCTGTTCGCGCTTGGCGGCACGGCGCTGATCTTCTTCGGCCTCTCCGGCTGGGTGCTTGCGACCCGCAAGGACTTCGGTTTCGCCACCGGCTTTCTCAGCGTCGGCATGCTGGTGGCCTTCGTTGCAGCGATCGCCAATTACTTCCTGCAGATCCAGGCACTGGCGCTCGCGGTCAGCTGCATGTTCATGTTCATCTCCTCGGGCCTGATCCTGTGGCAGACCAGCCAGATCATCCACGGCGGCGAGCGCAACTACATCTCCGCGACCGTGACGCTTTACGTGATGATCTACAACCTGTTCTCGGTGCTGCTGAGCTTCTTCGGCGGCAGCAACGACTGATGCCCGGGCGAGACACCCAGCGCGGGCCCCGCACGGGGGCCCTCGTCCCTGCCCGCCAATGATCTTCGCCCTGCTCGTTCACGACACGCCGATCGGTCGGCAGTCCAGCCAGGCAGCGTACCGCTTTGCCTGCGGTGTGCTGGCACAAGGTCACACACTGTTTCGCGTGTTCTTCTTTGCCGACGGCGTCCACAACAGCACACGGCTGAACGTCCCCCAGGGCAACGAGGCCAACCTGCCACAGCTGTGGAGCGAGCTTGCCGAGGCTCACGGCATCGACCTGGTGAGCTGCATCGGTTCGGCGCTGCGTCGTGGCATCGTCGATGCCACCGAGGCGTCCCGTCACGATCTGGCAGGTGCCAGCCTGCGCGATGGCTTCGAGCTGTCCGGGCTGGGTCAGCTGGTCGAGGCACATATCCGTTGCGATCGTCTCGTGGTGTTCGGCGGATGAATGCCCGGGACGCCTCCAGCGTGCTGGTGGTATGCCGCAGCTCACCTTGCGCCAGCATGCGTGCCCGCGAGGCGATCGACCTGGTGATGGCCTTTGCGGCGTTCGAGCAGACGGTGACCCTGCTGTTTCTCGGTGAAGGCGTATTCGTGCCAGCCACCCCGACAGATGGCGGCTCCAGCCTCGGCAAGCTGCTCGGAACGCTCGCCGACTACGGCATCGAGCGGGTGTACGTCGACGCGGCGGCGCTCGAGGCCCGAGGACTCGATGTGCAGACACTGGTGATCCCCGCCACGCCAGCAACCGACGAGACACTGCGCGAGCTCTTCGGTAGCCACCGGCGCGTGATCACCGTCTGAGGCGCAGCCAGCATGACCCTGCATATCCTGTTCGAATCACCCTTCGCCGGCCACTGCCTGGATGAGTGTCGGCGGGTGATCGCTGCCGGTGATGCCCTGCTGCTGGCGGGTGATGGCACGTACGCGCTGGCACAGGCACCGAGTGGCGCACTCGGTGGACTGCACGAGCAGGGAGTGGAGCTGTTCGCCCTTGGCGAGGACTGCACGATGCGCGGGATCGACGTGCAGCGACACACGGACGTCAGGACGCTCGATTACGGCGGTTTCGTCGAACTCGCGCTGGTGCACGAGCGTAGTGTCTCGTGGTTCTGAAATGTCGCTCCCGGCGCGCGATGTGCACGGTTTCCTGCTCGATCGCGAGCAGTGGAACGAGGACGTTGCATGCCGGCTCGCCACGGAGGAAGGCGTGACGCTGACACCGGCGCACTGGGAAATCCTCCACCTGCTGCGCGAGTACCACGCAGCCCACGAACACATCCCGGCAATGCGTGCACTCGTCAGCCTGGTGCGGCGCCAGCTCGGCCCCGACAAGGGCAACAGTCCATACCTGCTGCAGCTCTTTCCGGGCAGCCCGGTGCGCGTCGCAGCTCGCATCGCTGGCCTGCCGAAGCCGGAGCACTGTCTTTGAGCACTTCGGCTTCAGCGCAGCCAGCGGCAGTCGACCTCGAAACGAAGATCGCACAGCTGTGCACCACCTTCAGCCAATTCGACGCACCCGAACCCGAGGTGTTCACCTCCCCAGCGCAGCACTACCGCCAACGTGCCGAATTCCGCTTCTGGCACGAGGGGAATGATGGCTTCTACGCCATGTTCGACCCGGGTGCAGCAGGCGAGCCGCGGCGCGTCGACCACTTTCCTGCGGCATCACAGCGCATCAACACGCTGATGGTGACACTGCGCGAGGCGCTGCTGCACACGCCGGCGCTGAAATCACGACTCTTCCAGGTCGAGTTCCTCGACACGCTGGCCGGTGAAACCCTGCTAACCCTGGTCTACCACCGCAGGCTCGATGCTGTGTGGGAAGACGCCGCACGCACACTGGCGAAGGCGCTCGGGGTGCGCATCATCGGACGCTCGCGCGGGCAGCGCATCGCGATTGGCGAGGACTTCGTGACCGAGCGCCTGCAGGTCGATGGGCGTGAACTCGTGCTGCGCCAGCCCGAGGGCTGCTTCACCCAGCCGAACGCCGAGGTCAACCGTGCGATGCTCACCTGGGCACGCCGGGTCTGCGCACGCGGCGGCAGTGGGCTGGTCGAGCTCTACTGTGGCATCGGCAACTTCACGGTTGCCATCGCAGAGCATTTCGAGACCGTGCTGGCAACCGAGGTCAACAAGGTTGCCATTGCCGCAGCCGCACACAACCTCGTGGCCAACGGCATCGAGAACACCTTCATCGCGCGACTGTCGGGTGCGGAGACTTCTGCGGCACTGGCACGCACCCGACCGTTTCGCCGCCTGCGGGGCTTCGACCTGGAACGTTTCGCACCCGACACCGTACTGGTCGACCCGCCGCGTGCCGGCCTCGATGCACACACGCTGACACAGGTGGCCTGCTTCGAGCGGATCGTGTACATCTCCTGCAATCCGCACACCCTGCACGAAAACCTGCGCGCACTCGCCACCACGCACCGCATCGAAGGCCTGGCGGTCTTCGACCAGTTTCCACAGACCCCACACCTCGAGTGTGGCGTGAGCCTGGAACGGCGTACCCTGCTGGCTCAGTAGACCGCCAGGCCATGCTTCAGCAGCTGGCGTGGCAGCACTTCATCGAGTCGTGAAAGATCCGCCTGGCCGATCTCCAGCAGCTTCAGGCCATTGCGCTCGTAGACCGCCTTCTTCTCCAGCTTTGCGGCAAGCTGTCCGGGGGCAGACTCATCACCCCAGTACTCGATGTAAAGATGCAGCGAGGGCAGATAGAAGTCACTGCGGTAGTCGCCCTCGAGCGGCAGACGACGGCCGCAGGCGTGCACGATCTCCGACATGTACAGCCAGTGGCAGATCATCAGCATCGCCTTGCTGGGCAGCACATGCCCGTCGAGTGCGCGCAGCCCGGCGCCACCGTCGACATGGATCTCACCCGGTGCGTCGCCAAACAGATCGCCTTCGACAGCCTCGCCAATATGCCCGTAGGCATGAATGATGCCCAGATTGGCGTTCAGGATCGGATTGGCCATGAGCGTTGCCGGCCAGCACACGTAGGGTACCCCGGTATCGGCATACTCCTGCTGCACGCCGCCAAGCGCCCTGCCTCGTGGCGTAAGTTCCCAGCCCTTCAGCCCTTTGCAGATCCAGCCGAGTTCGAGCAGCAACAGGTTGACCTGGCGAGCCGGCAACCCGGCGCGCAAGCCAAGTGCGGTGGCCGTCAGCAGCGTATCCTCGGCGCTGCGACTGAACAGGGGGTGCTCCAGCACCTCTTCCGGCCAGCCGATGTAAGTGCCGAAACGCTCGCTGTCCAGATACCTGCCTCCCTCGAACTCCCCCTTGCGTGTCAGGCGCCACTGCTCGCCCTGGCGCACGATCCAGCCGCTTTCGAGCAGCAGGGCAAACAATTCGCGGGTCGGCACACCGAGACGTCGTGCCAGTGCCGAGCCAGACAGGAAGGATCCCTCCTGCTGCGCCATTTTCAGGGCTCCAGTTGTCCACAGAATCTGTGCATAAGTCTGGGTACAAGTTCTGGGTATGAGGCTCCATGCCGCATGATCATTGAGTTCACTTTAAATCGATCAAATAATAAGCAAATCTTGTTTATTCTTTTATATCAATATGTTACATCTGTTTTTTAATGTTTCGTTTTACCTGATGCTTCTATTTGTAACGTTTCAACACCCCATGTTGACCCCTGTGGCGCAATGTGCATAACAATCGTCAGGTTTCTGTAGAAAGCGTTTCGCCATAGCGCCGGGTCAACGCTGCGTAGAGCTCGGCCTCACAGTCAGGGCGCCCGACATCGAGCGTTTCGAGCAGCTCGCAAAGGTGTTCATTGTCTTCCCGCCCCTGCCAGAGCCTGCGGTAGGTACCCTGCTGGTAGCCATGATCCTGACGAAAGAAATTCAGCACATTCTTGCCAAGGTAGGCAACGAACAGCTCATCGAAGCTCATTTCGGCCGCCTGCAGCAACGAGCGGAAGTGCTCGAGTGCAAAGCGATGCTCGACCAGCGCGCAGCCTGCAAGCGCCTCGGCGGCCTCGCGCAGACCCAGCAGAGGTGGTGACTCGCTGCGCAGCTCTGCAAGCATCGAGACGGCAATCTCCGATGGCGTGCTTCGCCCATCGAAACGCATGCTCATGCCGAAGTGCCAGATGTCGACGATCTCCAGACGCACGTGTTCCCAGGCAGGCTCCTGGTGTTTCCACCATTTGTAGCCGTAGTGGTCGACGAGCTCGGCACACTCGATCCACAACGCGCGGTACCACGCAAAGCGCTGCTCGATCCAGTCAGGATGAACCTTGCGGTTCATGCGATCCTGCATTTCAAGCATCGTCGTCAACTGCTGCTGCATCGATACGCCCCCATGCAAAGGCGATGACAGGTGAATGCGCGCGAATGCTAGCACAGGCCCGACGACGGGCACGGCTCAGGATGGCTCAA
>CAZSYV010000001.1:14705-94544 GCA_964610955.1 uncultured Klebsiella sp.
ATGCGCGCGAATGCTAGCACAGGCCCGACGACGGGCACGGCTCAGGATGGCTCAAGAGCAAAGCCCCGAAGACAGGCTTTACAAAGGCTCAGTCCACCCCGCAGGATACCTGTGCATTGATACAGGCATCACCAATGAATCCCCTTTTTCAGGATCTGCTCACACGCCCTGATGTCCGGTATGTATCCCATGCTCATCAGAGCACCCCGGACTCTCTCGCCAGCGTCGTGCTGCCCAGTGGCTACACGGCTCTCGATCAGGCGCTGCACGGTCCCGAGCGCATCGGGAGCGGGTGGTGGCACGGGGAAGCACGTCGCGACTACCTCGTCGCACCTCGTGAGCACGACTGCGCGCTATGCTGGGCATTTCACGATCGTTCCAGCCGACGCTGGTTCCTGCAGGTTTTTTCGGCTGAGCTCGGCACTGCAACAGCCACGATCACACCGTTCGACCTGATTTCGATCGTACCGCATCGTGATTGGCACGCATGATAATGCTGAGGTTTTCGACCTCCTGACGTATGCGATCCTCATCATCGTCGCGCATCGCCAACTCCAATCCAAGACAGCACTCGGCAAGCTCCCCACGCGTAAAGAGACGCGCCACGCCAAGCAGCTGGTGGACCGCATCGGCGCCAACCGCACGATTGCCCGCATCCACTGCATCGCACACCACATCGAACAGTCGCTGAACCTCCTGCTCGACCTCGGCTTCTACGACACCCGGACGCACTGCCACCTGCCACCCTTGCTCGCCCGTCGAGTGCTCCCTCAGCACCTCGAGCAGGCGGGTGATGTCGAGTGGCTTGTAGAGCACCGCCCGAACCCCGGCTTCGCCAAGCGCACGCTCCTCGCTGCCGATCACGTTGGCCGTCAGCGCATAGACCGGCAGCTCGGGGAAGCGTTTGCGCACCTGCCTGACGAGCGTCACGCCATCCATGCCCGGCATATGGACATCGACGAACACGATATCCGGACTCAGCCTGGCCAGCAGCTCCAGCGCCTCCACACCACTGCCCACCTCACTGACACGCACACCGAGCGCACGCAGCTGTGCACCGATCATGCGCCGATTCATCGCGTTGTCTTCCACTACCAGACAGTATGCTCCAAGCGCATCGGCTTCATTGTCCGCAGCTGTCCCACAGCGTCTCCCATCGACACGATCCATGCTGCCACTGCCGTGCAGGCAGGCAGCAAGCAGTTCGCGGCGGCGCAGCGGCAGTGTCACCGTGCAACCCTGATGCAGGTCTGCAGCCTCCACGGCGACCTCGACCCGCTGCAGCCTCACCAGGGCAACCGATGCCGGCAACGCGTCCCTGCAGGCATCGGCCACCGCATCACCAAGCGCCAGACACACATCCGCCACCCAGTCATCCGTACCCGCAGCAATCACAGACAACATCTGCGCTGCGCTGAACTCCCGCAGCTCGAAGCACCCACCCAGGTATTCGCGCAGCACCTCGAGGTGTGGGCTGTCGCAGCCGTAGGCCAGCGCCACGCGCAGACGTGGCAGCAGCAGCGCTGCCGGTGCGCTGCGCTCCGGCAGGGTGAGTGGCAGCGCCACCGTGACGCAGGTACCACCATCCAGGTTGGCCCGGAGCTCGATTTGCCCTCCAAGGGCCTGCACCAGACTCTGTGTGATCGACAGGCCAAGCCCACTGCCGCCGAATCGACGTGTGATGCTTTCATCACCCTGTACGAACGGATGAAACAGCCGTGGGATCGACTCGGGAGGGATGCCGACTCCCGTATCGTTCACCACCACGCGCAGTAGCCTTTCACCCACCACGCTCGCATGCATGCTGACCACACCCCTGGGAGTGAACTTGATGGCGTTGCTGATCAGGTTCGCAAGAATCTGCGAGAGTCGCAGCGAATCACCCAGCACCCGGCACGGCAGCTCGCCGCCCGTGTGGCACACGATGTCAAGGCCCTTGGCATGCGCGGCCGGCGCCTGCATCCTCACCGCGTCCTCGAGGCAGGCCTCGAGGTCGAACTCGCGCAGCTCGAGCGGCAACGATCCCTCTTCCAGCTTGACGAAAGTGAGTACGTCATCGACCGTCGCGACGAGGATCTGCGACGCCTGCTCCAGGGTGCGATGAAAGTCCTCGCGCTGCTCTTCACTGCGCGCATGCAGCATCAGTCGTGCATAGCCCGTGACGGTGGCCAGCGGGGTGCGCAACTCATGGCTCATGCGCGCGAGAAACAGGTCCTTCGCCCGCGATGCCGACTCCGCACGCTCGAGTGCGGCATCGAGCTCGCGGTTGCGCTGCTCACGCTCGAACAGGGCCCGCGACAGCTCGAACGTTGCCTCGTCGACACGCCGGGTCAGTTCACGGCTGGACGCCTCGACTCGATCCGCCATCGCGTTGATACCCCGTTCGAGCTCACGCAGCTCACCCGAACCGGAGGGCACCGTGCGCGCATCGAGCTCACCATTCTGGATCCGGGCAACCACCGCTGAGAGACGCTGCATCGGCCCGGTGAGACGACGCGAGAAGTACCCTGCCACGATCCACGCCAGCAGCAGCACGCCCAGAGTGGCCAGCGCGCTGTCGCGCAGCATTGCACGCTGGATCGACTCCAGGCGCTGCAGGTCGACCGACAGCAGCACGGTACCGATTGGCTCGGCAAGGCGTGCAGGTCCACTACCGAACTCCATGCCACCCTCGGGCACTCCCGAGCTCGTGTACACGGCGTGTGCAAACACCTGGCGCGGCGCCCCATCCTGGCAGCCTGCAGCACCAAAGCAGCGCTGTGCGAGCTCGACCTCGTGCGGGTCCCCAGCCGCGGCAAGCACCTGCCCGTCGACATCGAGAAACAATCTTGCCACCGCCACATCCGCCCCAGCCAGATTGCCCGCCGCAAGACGTTGCAGCGCATCACCGTCACCGACCAGCAGCGCCAGCCAGCCGGCATCGGCGAGGTAGCGCACCTCGTGCTCACCGCGCGCGCTCAACCCCGAGCGCACATCGCGCATACGCTGGCCGGTATGCCACATGCTGAGCACCAGGGGCGGCAGCAGCATGGGCACGAGGATGGTCAGCAACGCCATCGAACGGATACTGAGTCTCATGGATCATTCGTGTGCGCATGGAGGCGAGGCAGCATATCGATGCAACGACACCCGCGTGAATGCGAGCTTTCGCACACGTCTCAGGTGCGCCATGTCAGCGCTTCTGTTACAACGTCCATCCCGCACACAGGTGCGGCCATTCAATCGCTGAAGGAACCGCCTGATCGTGAACAGGGCAGGATTGCCCCTGCGGCGCATCACCATCGGCATCCTCGCCATAACGCTGCTCATCGCACTCGCGCTGACACTGTGGCTGCGCATGCATCCGGAAAGCGTACGCACCGTGCTGAATGCCTACCTTCCTCCCACCATCCGACTCGTGGAGGTCCGTGGACTGCACGCATCGGCAGCGGGGGGGCGCATGGAACATCTGCGGCTCGAACTCTCGGGCACGGTGCTGACGATCGAAGACGTCCGCTGGCGCTGGGGTATCGCCAGCCTGTACCCGCCGCGCATCGCACCACGGGCGGTGCGCGTCGGACGGCTCGATATACGACTTGCCCAGTCGCACAGCCCGGCAACGGGCACGGAGCCATTGCTGCCGCGTTTCTGGACCGCTGCATGGTGGCCGTCGATCGCGCGCATCGACCTCGAAATCGAAGGGCTGCGGCTGACCGGTCACGACGGCAGCGAAGTGATGGCAGGCAGCTTCGTGAGCAACGATGGCGGCAACATCGGCAACGCTCGGTTCGATATTCCGCAATGGGGCCCCATGCAGCTGCGCTGGCAGTCACTCGACGACATCCCACACTCGCGGGGATGGCGCATCGACTGGCGAAGCGATGCCCTGGCGCAGGCGCAGGCACAGGCCGTGCTGGAGCTGCGCGCCGACCCGGTCCCGGGCACCCTCGCATGGAAGCTGCATGCCAGCATGCGACCGCCTGCGTCGCTGTCGGGTGGGCACAGCCTGCAGCTCACCGCCAGCGGCAGCGCCAATCCCTTCGACGCCACGGCCGCCCTGCTCACCGGGCAGCTGGATCTGCAGGCAACGCTCGAGACACCGGCGGGCACAGCACGCATCGGCTGCGCGACGACCCTTTCCGCAGCACAGTCCCTTGCTGCGGTGATCACTCTCGAGGAGTGCACCGGACACATCGGCGACGGCAAGCTCACCCTGCAGATGCCGCTGCTGATGACGCTGGACGCTACAGCAACACCGCTGTTGCTGCTGACCACCGGTGGATCGCTGCACGTCGACGGCCCCTCGATCGATACATGGCAGCTGCGAAAGCTGCACCTTGCCGCACCGGCGGCGACACTGTGGCAGGCGGGTACACCGATGCCCGCGACCCCGCAAGGCAGGCTCACGATCGAGCTGGTGAATGCGGCGCAGGACATTCAGCTGCATCTGGACAGCAGCATTGCTGTAGCGTCCATCGGCGCAGCACACCCCACGGTGACACTGCAGGGCGAGCTGCAGGCACGCCATGACAGGCAACGGCTGCGGGCACTCGAGCTGCAGACGAGCCTGACCGTCGACGACGGGGCGCTCGAGAGCTCCGGTACGCTGGCGCATGCCGCACTCGGGCAACTGCTCGGCTGGCAGATCGGCCACTCGGGCAGCAGCGGTTCGCTGCACGGCGGGCTCTCGCTCGATTCACACGACTGGCACTGGGGCGAGGGTTTGCTGCACACGCTGCTTGACCCCCATCAGACGCTGTTCGAGGGCGATCTGCGCACAGGGGAGCTACAGGTGAAGCTACGGCTCGACGGACACATGGACAAACCGCGTGCGCGCATCACCGCATCGATTCATGGCCTGGGCGGGACGATCGGCAACACGGCATTCATCGGCCTCGAGTGCGGGGCGCTGCGCCTCGACTGGCAGGACTCGCGGCTGCGACTGCGCGAGGACCTCCACTGCCGCGCGCAGAGCGCAAATGCGGGTATCACGATCGAGGCACCGCATGCCTCACTGCGTCAGGTCGGCGAGAGCTGGCAACTGCATGACATCGGCGCAGAGCTGCTGGGCGGCAGCGTGTCGATCGAACAGGCTGACATCGGCGCAGACGGCACGATCCGTGCCGTTGCGAAGCTGCGCGGGATCGATCTCGGCAGTGTGGCTGCGCTGCTCGACGAGCCGGCCCTGACGCTCACGGGAAAACTCGACGGCGACCTGCCCCTTGCACTGGAAGGGGGTGTGCCAATCCTGCGCACCGGCAAGGTGCACAGTACCGGGGCTGGCGTGATCCGCTACCGCCCCGCGTCGGTGCCCGAGGGCGAGTCGAGTGAGCTTGCTCTGACGCGCAAGGCACTGTCGAACCTCGAGTTCGACTCCCTGCAGGCAGCGCTCGACTACCGCTCGAACGGAATGCTGCTGATCGATGCAGCGATCCGCGGGCGCAACCCCGACCTCGACCCGAAGCGCCCGGTTCACCTCAATTTGACACTGGAGACCAACTTGCGCACCCTGATGCGCAGCCTGAGCGCCGGTGATCGCATCAACGCCTGGCTGGAAAGGCACCTGTAGGCCCCCATCCGCAAGCAAGCGCCCGCCACCGACCGGCCACGCGCCCGGACTGGAGTCGGGCCCGCCAAGCGAGAGGAAGACCGATGCGAGCACGCCACCTGATCCTGCCGCCACTGCTGATGCTCATGCTCGGCTGCACCCCGACCGTGAAGGTCGAGGCACCGGACAAGCCAATCACGATCAACCTCAACGTGAAGATCGAACACGAGATCCGCGTGAAGGTGGATCGTGAACTCGACAACCTGTTCGAGGAAGACAAGGGATTGTTCTGAGAACACCGCGAGCAGCATGTGCTGAACCTCGCAGCCGCCGGATGGAGACACGCATGAAAGAGTTTCTGAAGATCCTGACCGCAGGCGCACTGCTCGTCATCAGCTGCGCCACCTTCGCACTCGATATCCAGGAGGCGAAAGATGCCGGCTGGATAGGCGAGCAGCGCGACGGCTACATCGGTTTGGTGGACTCCTCGGCACCGGCACAGGCTCGTGCCCTCGTCAAGGAAATCAACACGGCGCGGCGCGAGAACTATCGATCGATCGCCGCCCAGAACCGTATCGAACTGCGTGCCGTGGAGGCTCTCGCCGCCGAGAAGGCCCTGCAGAAAACCCAATCCGGGCACTACATACAGGCGGAAAACGGCAGCTGGGTCAGGAAATGAGCGGCCGGCATAGTCATTGCACGGCAGCGATTTTATAATCGGCCGCGTCCTTACATTCTCGAGCATCGACCCACGATGCCCGTCCCTGCCGGAGCACCATATTGATGGAAGATTCCTTCCGCGAGAGTTCGATCCGATACCACACGCATCCCACCCCAGGCAAGCTGGCCATCCAGCCAACCAAGCCGCTGGCAAACAAGCGTGACCTGTCACGCGCCTACTCGCCCGGCGTTGCCTATGCGTGCGAGCTGATCGAAAAGGATCCCGCCCAGGCCGCAGCGGTCACCGCCCGCGGCAACCTGGTTGCGGTCGTGACCAACGGCACGGCAGTGCTTGGACTCGGGGACATCGGCCCGCTCGCCGGCAAGCCGGTGATGGAGGGCAAGGCGGTACTGTTCAAGAAATTCGCCAATATCGACGTCTTCGACATCGAGATCGAGGAAAAGGATGCCGATCGGCTGGTCGAGATCATCGCTTCGCTCGAACCAACCTTCGGCGGCATCAACCTCGAGGACATCAAGGCACCGGAGTGCTTCATCGTCGAGCAGAAACTGCGCGAGCGCATGAGCATCCCGGTTTTTCACGATGATCAGCACGGCACGGCGATCGTCGCTGCCGCAGCGGTGTTCAACGGGCTGCGCGTCGTGGAAAAGCGCATCGAGGACGTGAATGTCGTCGTCTCGGGAAGCGGGGCCGCGAGCATCGCCTGTGTCGACCTGCTGGTGACGATGGGGCTCGATCCGGACAAGGTGACTCTCGTCGACCGCTCCGGCGTGGTCTACCAGGGACGCACGGAGGGCATGAATCCCTGGAAGCAGAAGTACGCCCGCGACACGGCACTGCGCACGCTCGACGACGCAATGGACGGTGCCGACATCTTCATGGGGCTGTCCGGTCCCGGTGTCCTCAAGGCGGAGTCGGTGAAGAAGATGACCCGCCAGCCACTGATCCTGGCGATGGCCAATCCGGTGCCGGAAATCATGCCCGAGGAAGCGCTCGCCGTGCGCCCCGACGCCATCCTGGCAACCGGGCGTTCGGATTACCCGAACCAGGTCAACAACGTCCTGTGCTTCCCGTTCATCTTTCGTGGTGCACTCGACTGCGGTGCCAGCGCGATCAACGATGAGATGAAGGCAGCTGCGGTGAAGGCGATTGCCGCACTGGCGGAAAAGGAAGTGCCGAACGAGGTCGCCAAGGCCTACGCCGGTGAAACGCTGAAGTTCGGCGTCGAGTATCTCATCCCGAAGCCCTTCGACCCCCGACTGATCGAGGATGTGCCGCTCGCCGTGGTCAAGGCTGCGATGGCAAGCGGTGTGGCAACACGCCCGATCGCCGACCTCGAGCAGTATCGTCGACACCTGCACAGCTTCTCGAACCGCTCCGGGCTGTTCATGCAGCCGTGCATCGAGGTGGCACATCAGCACCGTGCGCGCATCGTCTACGCCGAAGGTGAGAACGAGGATGTGTTGCTGGCCGTGCAGTCGGTCATCGACGAGGGGGTTGCGCAGCCGATCCTGATCGGGCGCCCTGAAGCGATTCGCGCACAGATCGAACGCCTGTCGATGCATATCGACATCGAGCGTGATGTGCACATCGTCAATCCCGCGGAGGCCGATTCCCGGCCCGAGTACTGGCAGACCTATCACCGGATCGTCGGCCGCCAGGGTGTATCCGTCGAGGCAGCACAGATCGCGATGCGCACGCAATCCTCCGCACTGGCTGCCGTGCTGGTCGCCCGCGAGGAAGCCGATGGCCTGATCTGCGGCAAGGTTGGCGCGTTTTCGGATCATCTGCGCACGATTCGCGGCGTACTGGCAACGGGCGACGAGCAGCACCATGTGTCCTCGCTGTGCGCACTGCTGCTGCCTGAAGGTCCGCTGTTCATCGCCGACGCCTTCCTGACCGTTGACCCGAGTGTCGAACAGATCGTCGAGACCACCTGCGCAAGCATCGAGATGGTGCGTCAGTTCGGTATCACACCACGCGTTGCCCTGCTGGCGCACTCGAACTTCGGCACCTCG
This sequence comes from uncultured Klebsiella sp., assembly GCA_964610955.1. GTDB lineage: Bacteria > Pseudomonadota > Gammaproteobacteria > Pseudomonadales > UBA5518 > UBA5518. Next base: position 22,933 of record CAZSYV010000001.1, read on the forward strand.
CAGGCACCGACCGCCGTCAAGATGCGCCTCGCCTCACAGATCCTGCGCAAGCGGATCCCGGACATCGAGATCGACGGCGAGATGCATTCGTTCACCGCCATGAACGAGACATTCCGCAAGACGATCTACGAAGGCGCAAACCTGAGCGACAGTGCGAACCTGCTGATCATGCCGAACATCGATTCGGCAAACATCACGCTCGGCATGATCCGCGCGCTGACCGATGCACTGCTGGTCGGCCCGTTGTTCACCGGTTTCAGCAAGCCGGCACATGTGGTGATCCCATCGGTCACCTCACGCGGCATCTTCAACATGAGCGCCTACACCTCGGCCGAAGTGCATCGTCTGCGTGAGCGCAGGGCATCCGGAGCATAGGGTACACGGGCCAAGCCCCCTCCCTGGCCTGCGCGCGCAGGCCAGGCCTCACAGCACAACCGGTGCATCCGCCAGCGTGTTGTCTGCAGAGCCCGGGTAGTGCGCTTCCAGCAGCGCACCGACCGCCGCAACCGCCTCAAGTGCGCCATATTCGAAGTCACCACGGCGAAACGCCTGCCCCATTGCCGTGCAGATCTCCTCCCAGCGTATGGATACGACCCGCGTCGCAATGCCGCGATCGGCGATGATCTCCACCCGGTGATCGGCAAGCAGCATGTAGATCAGCACACCGTTGTTCTCGTCGGTATCCCACACACGCAGTTGGCCAAAGACCTGCAGCGCGCGCTCGCGCGCATCCAGGCCACGCAGCAGTTGCCAGGGATCGAGCACGGCATCCACGGCAAAACGGATCTGGCCGCGGTGGTGGCGCTCCGAACCCGCGATCGCCGCCTCGATCGCCTGCAGTGACGCGGCGGGCAGGGCCTGACGCAGCCGCCACGGCGGCAGCATCAGATGGCGCAGCAGACGTCGCCAGTGAGTCACCATCTTCCTGAGGCTCCGCCACCACCAAAGCGACCACCACCGCCGCTGAAACCTCCCCCAGATCCACCGCCAAAACCACCACCGCTGCCTCCACCGCGCCAGCTGCCCCGCCCTTCAACTCCAGGCAGCAGGACCACAACGAACGCAAGCACGCCACAGACCCATGCCAGCACGGTGGTGCGGCTCATCAGCCAGACGATCAGTGCCATCGCACCTCCGGCAAGGCAGGCAGCACCGAAACGCCCGAGGATCCGCCGCCACCATGAACTCACCGTGAACAAGGCCAGGAACAGCAGTGGCACCTGATCAGGCAGACGCGTCGGTTCCCGGGCCTGCGGCGGCGGCAGTGGCTCGCCTTCGATCAGTTGCATCAACTGCTGCATGCCGGCGTCGATACCGGCACCGAACTCGCCCCGCCTGAAGTGGGGCGTGATGGTTTCATCAATCACCCGCCGGGCAAGCGCATCCGGCACCCTGCCCTCCAGCCCGTAACCGACCTCGATGCGCAGCGCATGCTCCTTGCTGGCAATCAGCAGGAGCAGGCCATCGTCCACACCGGAACGTCCCAGTCGCCAGGTCTCCGCGACACGGATCGCATACTGCTCGATGGTCTCCGGCGCCGTGCCCGGCACGATCAGCACGGCAAGCTGCGCGCCGCGTGCGTCCTCGAATGCCTGCAGTTTCCTCTCGAGCGCATCGCGTTCGTCTGCACTGAGAATGCCACTGCCGTCGGTGACATGCGCCCGAAGCGCCGGGACCGCGACCAGCGCATGCCCGGTACCGGCCATGCTCGCAAGCACCAGGGTCGTGAAAAGCAGGCAGTGCCGAACGAATGCCTGCACCTGCCTCAGTCCTGCCCCGCCGGATGTGCATCTCCGAAATCGACCACCGGTGGTCGGGAGATCGCCGCCTCGTTCTCGACCGAAAACTGCGGCTTGATGCCAAAGCCGAACAGCCTGGCAGTCAGATTGCTCGGAAAACGCCTGACCGTGACGTTGTAGCGCTCGACCGCACCGATGTAGCGGTTGCGGGCGACCGTGATGCGGTTCTCGGTGCCCTCGAGCTGCGCCTGCAGGTCGCGGAACACCGCATCCGCCTTCAGCTGCGGATAGTTCTCCGCGACCACCAGCAGCCGCGACAGTGCCGAGTGCAGCTCGGCCTGCGCGGCCTGGAAGCGTGCAAGTGCCTGGGGGTCATCGAGCGACTGAGCCGAGAGCGTGACGCTGCCGACACGCGCCCGCGCCTCGGTGAGCTGCGTCAACACCTCCCTTTCATGAGCCGCATAGCCCTTGACGACACTCACCAGATTCGGCACCAGATCGGCTCGGCGCTGGTACTGATTGAGGACTTCCGACCATGCCGACTTGATCTGCTCGTCCGCGGTCTGCAGCGCGTTGTAGCCACAACCCGCCAGACCAAGCGTGAGCAACAGCATGCAGAGCAACTGGATCGATCTGCGCATTCGTGTCTCCCCGTCTCCAGTGGATCGGGACCATTATATTCAGCGCGGCTGCAGGCGCAGGAATGGATTGGCCAGACGCCCGATCAGGCCGCTGAGGCGGATCGGCGCCTCCAGCACCCCGAGGCACAGGCAGTCGGCCTCGGGCAGGACGGCCGGCTGGTGCACATCGCTCTCGACGCGCAGCAGAAAATCCCCTTCGCGATAGCATCCCTCGTGGTCCGAAAACGCGCCGTTCAGCACCACGGTGATTTCACTGCCGCGGTGCCCATGCTCGGGCACCCGATGACCGGCCCGGATGTGATACAGCGCCACTTCGCGCCGTGGATCACCAAAGCGCAGCCGCGAAGTACGGATTCCGCGCCCGCTACGCTCCCACTCGAGTTGCTCGATGCCCGCCGGAACCAGCCACTGCAGGACACGCGGCAGTTCCCTGACGCCATCAGCCCCTCCAGGTATCAGCGCGGCAGCGGCCTGCGGTGCCGACACCTCGGCGTCCAGGCTGCTCAGCAGCCGTGCCAGGGCATCCACGGCAACCGGTACCGGATCGAGGCTTCCGAACAGCTCGCCACCCAGATGATTGAGTTGCACCACCTCCTCGCGGCAGCGCGAACAGTAGTCGAGGTGTACGGCAACCGTGAGCGCCACTGCACCGGGCAGGCAGGCTGCCGCATAGTCATTCAGCAGAAACTGGTCGGGGTGGTGCTGAATCATCATCGCAATGCTCACCGCTCCAGCAGCAGTCGCAGCTTGCTCATCGCCAGCCGCACCCGTGACTTCACCGTCCCCAGCGGCAGACCAAGCTCACTGGCGACTTCCGTATGTGATTTGCCTTCCATGTACACCTTGTCGATGATCTGACGCTGTTCCGCGGGCAGGGTGGGCAGCGATTCACGCACCTGTGCCACGGCACGCTGGCGCTGCACCTGCAGTTCGAGTGGTTCCTCGTCGGCACTGAGATCCCACAGCTCATCGACATCGACCTCTTCGCGCATCCGATGCTTCTTGCGCAGCAGGTCGATACGCGAATTGCGCGCCAGCGTATAGATCCAGGTCGTCGCACTTGCCTTGCCCGCATCGAAGGTGCAGGCCCGGTTCCAGATCTTGAGCATGACTTCCTGCACCAGTTCCTCCGCGAGCGCATTCGACGACATGCCCGGGCTGGAGAGCGCGAAGGACTTCAGCAACGGTGCAAAGTGACGGAAGATCTCGGCATACGCTTCACGATCACGCTCGCGCCCCACCGTCTCGAGCAGGGAACTCCAGATGTCGCGGGTTGACTCAGGTGTCGTGCGGGATATCGGCATGGGGAAACATGATCGCGACCCGGCTGTGCGCTGTAAACGGCGATTCACGCCAAACTGCACCACGTTCACGGCTCACGCCCCCAATCCGTTCGAGACTCCCCCAATATTTCGCAATTACGCGGGCGCACCGCTGCCGGATCACCACGGCAACCGAAGCCACGCGAGCGGGTGTCTCTCGACCATCAACTCCTTCGCGCATCGATCAGCAGGTTGCGCGGCGAGAGCTCGCGCGCACAGAAGCTGCCGACACCGACCCGGTAGCCGGCCTCGATCAGAAACTGCGCTCGATCCAGCACCAGCAACACCTCGAGCAGGCGTCGAAAGCGGTGACGCACGAGATCGAAGGCACTCACCTGGCGAAAGCGCTCTTCACCAGCACGCTCGTAGTGGCTGAAATCGATCGCCTGCGGCAACTCGAGCTGCTTCAGCACGGCCACACGGTGGCAATACGCAGCAAAGCCCTGCGTCAGCACGGCACTCGGCTGGGCCGGCAGCGGCAGATACTCGTCAACGCCGCGCAGCTCACGCTGCAGCAGATCGAAACCGAGCTGCCACTGCTGCAGTCGCCTGCGTCTGCGCTGCGCGTGTCCAGGTGCAGTCACGGTTTCCTGCACTGCGGTACGCAGCTCGGCGACTGCAAGCACAGGTGCGCTGCAGGTTCCGGCGCGCGACAGCGCGTGCGAGTCCTCGGCGGCCATCAGGTGATAACAGCACGGCGCGCACGACAATGCCGCCACACCTGCCGCCACCGCCGCGTGCAACAGGCGCAGGTGCAGTGCGCCACAGGCATGCAGCGCCAGCACGTGGCTGTTCCGGGTGAGGTGCCCGGCCACCCTGGCATGCATCACATCACGGACATGCAGCCTTACCGGCACCCCGACACGTCGTGCCAGCGCATCACCCACCTCGACCAGGTGCGGATCGCGCTCCAGCGCATCGAAGACACGGCCACCCCATTGCCAGCTTGCGGCACGCGCCAGATGCCCCTTGCCTGCACACCAATCGACCCCGTCCCGGGCGCCCGGCTGAACCGCACCCAGAAACGCCTCGATCTGCTGCCACTTGCGCCCCGGCACCGCGGCAGAGAATCCGCGTGGCCAGGGGCGCAGCGCGTGCTGCGGCCAGGCCCCGATATCCTCGAGTTCGAGCAGCTCATCGAGTGCCAGCCAGCGCGCCAGCCAGGCATGCGCCGCCTGCGGATCACGATGCAGCGCCTCGGCCTGCTCCAGAGACAACCCGCGCAGTGCGGCACCGAGGCTCGGCAGTTCCGCCTCCCACGCCAGGCGTGGCTCGCGGAATGCCACCGAGCGCCACAGCGCGGCATTTTCATCGAGCATCCGCGCGCTGGCGGCAAGCCGCCCGGCAATGACCTCACCGGCAATCGGTGCCACGCCGGGATCGAGCGGACGCTCAGCGCATCTGGCGGAAGCAGTCACGCAGCTCTCCGACGAACATCACCGGCTGTTCGAATGCAGCGAAGTGGCCACCGCGCTCGAGTTCGTTCCAGTGGACGATCCGGCTGAAGCGCCTCTCGGCCCAGCGTCGCGAGGGGCGCAGGATCTCACGCGGAAAGATACTGATGCCGACCGGCAGTCCGAGCGGCGCCATATCCGGTGTTTTCATGCTCTCCCAGTACAGGCGTGCCGACGAGGCGGCCGAGTTCGTCAGCCAGTACATCATGACGTTGTCGAGCATCTGGTCACGCGAGAGCGCACGCTCCGGATGCGCTGCAGCACCCTCGCCGCAGTCGGTCCAGGCGCGAAACTTCTCGATTATCCATGCGGCCTGCGCTGCCGGGGAATCCGCAAGGCCATAACCGAGCGTCTGTGGTCGCGTGCCCTGCTGCTTCGCATATCCGGATTCCAGATCCTGGTAGTGCTGCATATCGGCAAGCGACTTCTGCTCTGCCGGCGTGAGTTCGGCGAAGGTGTCGGGATCGGGCTGTGCGATCGCCATGTTCAGGTGAATGCCACGGCAGTGCACCCCGTCCATCTGCGCCAGTGCAAGTGTGACCATGGCCCCCCAGTCACCGCCCTGTGCAACATAGCTTGCATGACCGAGGCGGCGCATCAGCTCGCTCCAGGCCCGCCCGATGCGCTCGACCGTCCAGCCCGTCTCCTTCGGTTTGTCCGAAAAGCCGTAGCCTGGCAGCGCCGGGCATATCACATGGAAGGCATCGGCCGCATCGCCGCCATATGCCACCGGATCGACCAGTGGCCCGATGGTCTCCAGAAACTCGATTACCGAACCCGGCCAGCCATGCGTCATCAGCAGAGCCAGTGCCTGCGGGTGGGGCGAGCGCGCATGAATGAAGTGGATGCCCAGCCCATCGATCACGGTACGAAACTGTGGCAGTGCATTCAGTGCGTACTCGATGCGCCGCATATCGTAGCTCTCGGCCCAGTAGCTGCAGACCTCGCGCAGGTATGCAAGAGGCATCCCCTGGCCCCAGTCGGCGGCGGTTTCCGCGTCTGGCCAGCGTGTCGCGGCAAGGCGCCTGCGCAACTCGGCTATCTCGGCCTCACTGATCCTGACCTGGAAAGGGGTGATCGCTTCTGTTGCCATATGGGCTCCCGGCATGGTTTGCGGCACTTTCGCAGGCTGATTCATACCACCATCGGAACATGATGCATAATCCCCCCCGGTCCACGCACGAATCCGGAACAATGACCGAACACACTGATCCCGCCAGCCTGCCCTTCGACGATGACGACGCAACGATTGCCGCCGCCCTGGAGGAAGCCAGCATTCCCTGCCTGATGCTGTCGATGATCCATATGAGCGGCAACGCAGCGCTGCTCGATGGTGAAATCCGTCCACAGAGCTGCACGCTGAACGATATGCAGTGCGCGATGAGCGCCGGGCAGCAGGCAGTGGTACGCCGGCAGGCGCTGGAAGTGATCCGCACCTATCGCGACCGTGGCTGCACGCTGCCTCCGGCACCGGATCACGACACGCTGCGGCGCATGATGAGCTTCCTGGTCGCCGGCGAAGTGCCGCTCGAGTATGTGCCGATGATGCTCGAGGAGACCGAGCTCGATACCCGGGATGCACGCGAGGTGTCGCTTGCACACACGGCGCTCGAAGCGCGCCGGACACTGCCGGTGCTGGTGATCGGCGCCGGCATGTCGGGAATCCTTGCCGGGATCCGCCTGCGCGAGCAGGGCATTCCGTTCATGATCGTGGAAAAGAATCCGGGAGTCGGTGGCACCTGGCACGAGAACACCTACCCAGGCTGCCGGGTCGACGTCGGCAGCCAGTTCTACTGCTACTCGTTCGAGCCAAACCATGAGTGGAGCGAGTACTTCCCGCGTCACGATGAACTGCGTCGCTACTTCGAGCACTGCGTGCGCAAGTACGAGCTGGGGCCACACATTCGCCTCGATACCGAGGTGATCGCTGCACGCTACGACGAGAACGATGCGCTGTGGCGCGTCACGGTCCGCAGTGCGGGAGCCGAGCACACGCTCGAGGCGCGCGTGCTGATCAGCGGGGTCGGCCAGCTGAACCGGCCGCGCCTGCCCGACATCGACGGCATCGAAAGCTTCAGCGGCCCCGTGTTCCACTCCGCACGCTGGGATCACGGCGTCGATCTCGAGGGCAAGCGGGTGGCGGTGATCGGTACGGGGGCAAGTGCGTTCCAGCTCGTGCCCGCGATTGCCGCACAGGTTCGCGAGCTCACCGTGTTCCAGCGCACGCCGCAGTGGATGTTCCCGAACCCCGACTATCACCGCACCATCGGCGAGGGTGCACGCTGGTGCTTCCGCCACCTGCCCTACTACAGTCACTGGTACCGTTTCCTGCTGTTCTGGCCGGCAACCGACGGCAACTGGGAGAACACCTTCATCGATCCGGCGTGGCCGCACCAGGAACGCTCGGCAAGTGCCGCAAACGACTTCACGCGCGAGATGTTCAGCGCCTGGATCCAGCAGCAGTGCGGTGGCGACGAAACCCTTTTCCAGCGCGTGCTGCCGCGCTACCCGCCGCTCGCCAAGCGTACGCTGCAGGACAACGGCAGCTGGCTGCAGGCACTGCGGCGCGACAACGTCAGACTCATCGACCAGCCAGTGAATGCACTGCAGGCCGATGCGGTATGCACCGCGGACGGGCGACGATTCGAAGCCGATGTCGTGGTGTTCGCCACCGGTTTCCATGCCAACCGCTTCCTGTGGCCGATGGAGATCAGCGGCCGCGGCGGAGTGCGTCTCGCCGATCGCTGGAGCGATGACCCGGCAGCCTACCTCGGCATCACTGTGCCAAGGTTCCCGAACCTGTTCCTGATGTACGGACCGGGGACCAACCTGGCGGCAAGTGGCAGCCTGATCTTTCATGGCGAGTGCCAGATGCGCTACATCATGGGCTGCATCCGCACGCTGCTCGAGCGTGACGCCCGGGCAATCGAGGTGCGTCAGGACGTGCACGATGCCTTCGACCACAGGCTGCAGGACACGCTTGCGCGCACGATCTGGTCGCACCCTGCGGTGGTGCACAGCTGGTATCGCAACTCGCACGGGCGGGTGACCGTGCTGTCACCCTGGAAGCTCCTGGACTACTGGAACTGGACCCGCGAACCGAACCCGGATGACTACCACTTCATCGCATGAGCACCCCGGCGCAGGCCATCACCACAGCGCCGGCAGCCTCTCCAGCAGGCCCGTATCCTTCAGGAAGGCATAGGCCCACCACACGATGAACACCAGGCCAAGCAGCCTGGGCCAGACGCTGCGGCGTGTTGCGAAACGGTCGGCAGAACTGCCCGCACCCGATGGCAGGGTCGCCACACCGGTGAGGCGTGCCCCGAACGGCACGCTGATCAGTGCACGCGCATTCACCGCCCAACCGTTGGCGTCGAGCAGCGGGGCTATGTTGCGCCGGCGCAGCTTCAGGAACGCCATCACCATCGACGGTGCGGAAATCAGCAGCATCAGCCCCAGCACCAGCAGCGGCACCTGCCAGTCCTTCACGTCGGCAACCGCCTTCATGAAGTAACCGAACGCGGTACCCAGGGATCCGACCGCGACGCCGAGGGCAGCGACCGTACCGACGTCGATCTTCTTCGGTGCCCCCGCGTTCGCTGCGTTGCTGGCTGCGTTGACCGCCGTCTCCTGCATGCGGGCACTGACCGACTCATCCGCAGACGCAGCACGCTTGGCAACCTGCTCTTCGACGAAGCGCACCAGCTTCTTGTACGGCGCCCAGAACGCCTGACGCACGCTGATCGGATTGTCGACGATGCGCGTGATCGTGGCGTCCCAGTCGCGCCCCTTCCGGTCATAGAAGATGCCGTTGCGCCCGACCATCAGATTGTCCGAATCACCACCGGTGAAGGCCGCAACGATCTGCATGCTCTCGCCGCTGGCACTGCGCACGCAGTCGCAGTAGGCGAGATAGGCACCGGCCATCCCGGCGAGTGTGGCGTGTTTGCCCGCATCATTGACCTGCAGGCACAGCGTACAGCTGCGTTGATCCAGATACAGCGTGCCGCACTGGAAGACTGCCGGAGTCTCCTGCCGGTAGAAGTCGCGGAAGTTGACGAAATTGGCAGTCAGGCGTGCGAGGTCACGGCGAAAGCCGATCAGCTTCACCAGGTCCCCGAGGGCATCGAATGCCGGCTTCAGTGCCAGATCCTGGTCGATCAGCGCATTCAGCGCCGCGGCAGATCGCTCTCCGGCAAAATGCTCCAGACGGGCCGTGTCCAGATCAGCGAGTGCGGAATCGGGCTTGCGCGACTGCCAGTCCGCATAGGGCGCAAGACGCATCTCGAGTATCGCCCAGTCGTTCGCATCGAGCACATCACGTTCACCGAGCAGCGGCTTCACCGCCGTTCCGTACAGCTCGGCGAGTGCTCCAGCCCAGGCCGGATTGACCGGACCCGCAAACGGCAGCTGCGCGGCGGTACCGATTCGCGCAAGCGGAAAGGCACGCACATCCTCGTTGTCGGCGCCAAGATCCTGCGCCGCAAGCGCCTGCCACGCACTCTCCTCCCGGTTCAGCGCTGCTTCGGCACGAGCATCGAACGCCGCCAGACGACAGCGTGCGAAGAAGTCATCCACCTTTGCGCGCACTGCCTGCAGCGCCGCACAGGCCGCAGCAGTCCCCTCGCCAGCGGGCAGCAAGGTGCCCGGGTCGGCAGCAGCTTCACGCTGCCACTCCAGGCAGGCTGCTGCAGCTTCACGCGCTGCAGCAACGCCCTCACGGTCGACGCCTGGCTTGCCGTCGCGCCCATCTACCGCAAAACCGCTGTCCAGCAGCAGCTGGATATCGGCGGCAAGCGCCGGGTCGGTGCTGCTCTGTGGGCTCACCACCCCATCACCGTTGAGCGCGCGCTCGGTCAGGCGCTCGGCAGCGGCGACGGCCGTTGCCATGCTGATCACGGCGGCACCGGCAAGGCCTGCATCACTCAGTACCGTACGCGCAGCATTCGCAATCGCTGCACCCGCATCAGTCGTTTCATTGATCGCCGTCAGTGGCAGCTCGTCGCTGCCCTTGAGCAGCTCGTCCGACGAGCTCAGGCACGACAGCGTCCACTGCAGCGCAGTCAGAAGTTCCGTGGCGCGCACGCGCCCGTCGCCATCGGTATCGATCAGCGCCAGTATCGCCGGATCGCATTCCAGCCCGGCAACCGGACACGCGAGGGCGGCCCAGAGCTTCTGGTCCAGCTCGCAGAGGTGTTCGAAATCCTCGCCACGCTCGAGACTTACCTGATCGAAGCCGCCGGCCTTGAAGAAGCGCCACTGGTGCATATCCCTGCTCCCGTCACTCGCATGAAAAGTAAAGATGCTTTGCCGTCAGGTCGCGATCATCCCGTCCGCTGTGCATGGCGTCAACGGGGCCGGTTGGCGCGCTGCTCGTCGAGACGACGCAGGAAATCTTCCATGATCAGGTGGTAAAGCTCGAGTCCAAGGTACTGATCCTCGACACCGGACTCGATGCTCGGATTGTCATTGACCTCGATCACCGCGACCCGCTCGCCCGACTGCTTGATGTCCACCCCGTAGAGCCCATTGCCGATCGGACGGGTTGCGCGCAACGCCGCCTCGATCACCGCTCGCGGTACCTCATGGGTCGGCATCGTCTGGAAACGTCCACTGTGGACATCACCCGAATCCCCGTAGCGATAGATCTGCCAGTGATCGCGCACCATGAAATACTTGCAGGCGTAGATCGCCCGGTTGTTCAGCACACCGATGCGCCAGTCGTAGTCGGTGTAGAGGTACTCCTGCGCAAGCAGCAGCGCCGACTTGCGGAACAGATCGCGCAGACTGTGCTGCAGTTCATCCTCGTTCGCGACCTTGACCACTCCCTTCGAGAACGAGCCATCGGGAATTTTCAGGACCATCGGGAAGTTCAGCCCGTCGAGCGCGGCCATCGTGCGGGCATGTGACTGGCGCATCAGGATGCGCGTATCAGGAGCCGGAATGCGCCGCATGCGCAACAGGTCGGCAAGATAGACCTTGTTCGTGCAACGCAGGATAGAGGTTGGATCGTCGATCACGACCAGACCTTCGGACTCGGCCTTCTGTGCGAAGCGGTAGGTGAAATGGTCGATCGCCGTCGTGGTGCGGATGAACAGTGCATCGTATTCCTGCACACGGCCGTAGTCGCTGCGCTTGACCAGGTCGGCCGCAATCCCGAGGCGCTTGGCAGCCTTCAGGAAATGCTTGATCGCCTTGGCATCGCTCGGGGGCTGAGGCTCCTGCGGATCGACCAGGATCGCCATATCATAGCGGTAGCGCGTGCGCTCGCGCGGCCGGCGCCACACGGCGCGACTGTAGCGCTCCAGTGCGTTGGCAAACACCGTCTGTTCGGCGTCATCGAGCTCGCTCGGGCCAATCGGCCTCAGTGCAACGATTTCCCAGCGGGTGCGCTTGCGGAACTCGATTTCCAGGATCGGACAGGCGAAGCGTTCGAACAGATGATGCGCCAGTGGCGCCAGGATCTCTTCCTGTACGGTACCGAAATAGCTGCGGACCCGGAACGAGTGCAGATTCTGCGGCGAATGCTCGGCAACCAGCCTGTCGACACGCTCACCGATATTGTCGAACTCGAGAATGAACAGCTTGCGGTTGCGCAGGATGTTCAGGGTCGCAACCCCAGGCAACACGCGATGGCCGCGCGCCTCGGCGAGCAGCGAGCAGTAATACCCACGCGAGAGATAGCGGTCACTGCGACAGAGATTGATGACGCGCAGCGGCTGCTTCAATCCTGCCTCACCCAGGGCAAGGTAGTCTGCGAAGGATATGACGTGCTCACTGGGATAGTAGGGCCCCCAGTCGGAGAGGTCATCGACGACGATTCTGAGCACGGGAACACTGGAAGCTGTGTGGACGGTGCGTGCGATCGTAGCAGAGGCAATGGCGCATGGCAGCATACGGCTTCTGCGTATTTTTGCGCCTGCTCCCGGCCATCGCTAGACTGCAGGGGTATCCCGCAACGGCGAAGTGAGGACTGCATGGACTCTGATGCGCTGCAGGCGGCCACATATGGGACGACCCAGGGGCCACTGCCAGTGCTGCGCGAAGCGACGCTGGATGACCTCGACGAGCTGGTGCGCCTGGAGGATGAGTCCTTCGACAGCGACCGTCTCAGCCGGCGCAGCTTCCGTCGATTCCTGCAAAGCGACAGCGACGATCTGCTGGTGGCGACCGGCCCAACGGGGCTGCTCGGCTACATTCTGATGCTGAGGCACCGCGGCACACGCCTGGCGCGCCTTTACTCGATCTGTGTCGATCACCGCGCACGCGGCCGGGGCATTTCCGAGGCATTGATGATGGCTGGCGAAGAGGCGGTACGCGCCGCGGGATATGCACGGCTGCGCCTCGAGGTCCGCCGAGACAACCAGCCGGCGATCTCCCTGTACCGCAAGCTTGGCTACCGCCTGTTCGGCACGATTCCGAACTATTACGAAGACGACGAGGAAGCGCTGCGTTTCGAGAAACGCATCCGCTACTACAGCGGCACGCACTCCGACCTGTTCATCCCGTACTACAGCCAGACGACCGCATTCACCTGCGGCCCCGCCTGCCTGCTGATGGCAATGCGTGCGCTGGATCGACTCGCGCCGCTCGATCAGCGCGAGGAACTGCGCCTGTGGCGCGAGGCCACCACGATCTTCATGACATCCGGGCACGGAGGCTGCGGCCCGCGCGGCCTCGCGCTGGCGGTACACCGGCGCGGCTTCGACGTGAAGATCCACATCAGCGACGACCGTGTACCCTTCCTTGATGGCCTGCGTGACGAAGGCAAGCGCGAGGTGCTTGCCGTGGTGCACGAGGACTACCATCAACAGGTGCTCGCTGCCGGCATCCCGATCGTGTACCAGGCACTCGGCGTCGAGCAGATGCAGCAAAGCCTCGTACAGCATGTGGTGCCGGTGGTGCTGATCAGCTCGTACCGGTTGACACGCGAAAAGGCACCGCACTGGGTGGTGGTCGCAGCCATCGATCGCGATTTCGTGTACATACACGATCCCGACATCAAGACCGAGCGCGGCGAGACCGATACCGACAAGAGCTACGTGCCGATCGACCGCGCGGCATTCAACCGCATGGCGCGCTTTGGGCAGTCCTCGACACGCGCGACACTGCTGATCGGTGCCAGGCGCCGACGCCGGAGCAGGCAACCCGCGTGATGCCACAGCCTCACGGAAGACACGCCAAATGAACGAGGATTTCCTGCTGCAGGTGCTGGTCCTGCTCGGCGCGATCGTGCTGGTGGTGCCGCTGCTGCAGAAGATCGGCGCCGGTTCGGTTTCCGGTTACCTGGTCGCCGGGCTGCTGATCGGCCCGCCACTGCTCGGCTGGGTGACCGAATACGAGCTGATCGCATCGATTGCCGAGTTCGGCGTCGTGTTCCTGCTGTTCTCGATCGGCATCGAACTGCGCCCGGCACGCCTGTGGCTGATGCGCCGCCTGGTGTTCGGCCTCGGCACGGCGCAGCTGCTGGTGTGCGGCGCGGCAATTGCGGCACTGCTGTACCTGGGTGGCTTCACGCTCTCCGCCGCACTCGTCTGCGGTCTTGCGCTGGCGCTGTCATCGACTGCAATCGTGGTGCAGCTGCTTGCCGAGCGACGCGAACTGGCGTCGGCGCGAGGTCGTGCGTCGTTTGCGGTGCTGCTGATGCAGGACGTTGCCGTCGCACCACTGATCACCCTGGTCTATCTGCTCGGAGCCGGCAGCCCGGAGGCCGGTGATGGCGCCGTCATGGCAATACTGCGCGCCATTGGTGCCCTGGCGGCGGTACTGATCCTCGGACGCATCGCCTGGCGGCGTCTGCTGCCAGGAATGGCAGCGCTGCGCAACGCCGACATGTTGGTCGCGCTGGCACTGCTGCTGGTACTCGGTGCCGCCTGGACGATGGAGCACGCGGGCACCTCGCTCGCGCTTGGCGCCTTCCTGGCAGGCGTGCTGCTCGCCGATTCTCCGTTCCGCCATCAGGTCGTGGCGGACATCCAACCCTTTCGCGGCATCCTGCTCGGGCTGTTCTTCATGAGCGTGGGCATGTCGATCGACCGCCACGACGTGCTCTCCAATGGCTCCACCCTGCTTGCACTCGCCCTTGGCCTGATGGTGCTGAAGGCTGTGCTGATCGCCCCGTTGCTGCGCGCGTTCGGGCTTGCCACGCGCGATGCACTGCAGGGCGGCGCACTGCTGGCGCAGGCGGGCGAATTCGCGCTGATCCTGTTCGCCCTTGCAGCCAGTCAGTCGCTGATCGATGCGCAGACGCGTCAGCTGCTCTATCAGATCGTCGTGCTCAGCATGCTGCTGACGCCACTTGCAGATCTTGCCGGGACGCGCCTGGCACGGCTGTTTGCGAACGAGGCACCGCGCATCACCATGGCAGCACCTCAGGCGGAACATCCGCGCGGTACGCCTGTACTGATCTGTGGATTCGGTCGCGTCGGACAGCAGGCGGCACGCGTATTCGAGGCAAACGGCACGCCGTGGCTGGCGATCGATTTCTCCAGCGCTACGATCGAACAGGCACGCAACGCGGGCCTGCCCGTGTTCTACGGTGACAGCGGGCGCAGTGAGATCCTGCGCGCCCTCGACGCCGAACACGCAGCGCTCGCACTGATCACACTCGATGATTCCACCGCTGCCGAACGCACGCTGCTTGCGCTGCACCAGATTGCGCCACGGCTTCGTGTGATCGCCCGCAGCAGCGATGACACCCAGGCGCAGCTGCTGCACTCGCACGGTGCACTGCGTGCAGTTCCTGAGACTACGGAATACAGCTTGCAGCTCGCACTGGCGGCCCTCGACGAACTGGGTTTCGACGAGCAGCACCGCAGCGTGCTCGAGTCAGACTTTCGCCAGGATGAGTACGCCCGTCTGCTCGGACGTCAGCAAATACAGACATCGGAGTGAAAGCCGCCCGGACACACCCACACGGCGTGCCTGGGTCGATGAATGGTACAGCTCAATCGCGGGGAACCTTCTTGTGCGGTGTCTGCGGGCCGCCCGGCCTCGGCAGACCACTGACGCCACGTGGAATCTGCTGGATCTCTCCTCCGCCGGCAATAAAGGCGGCGGTTTCCTCGGCAATCAACCGCTGCTGATCCGCAGCCGACGATGCAACCGCACTCTGCGTATACACTCTGGCCTGTCGTGCCATATCTACCTACTCCTCTCCATCGGCAGCATTGCGCTGCCCTCTCTCTCGTACACTCAATCCCGCAGCCGATCCGGCGCGCCAGGCGAGTCTTCGGCGAGCGGGATCTGCGGTGCAGACACCTGTTCCGCGTGAATCGTGGCAATCACCCGCTGTGCACCAGGGGGATCGAACGGGTATTCGTCCACACCCATGTAGTAGCGTGCGATCGAGTTGATGAAACTGCGATCGACATCGTCCTGCAGTTCGACGACTCCCCGCAGCTCAACGTAACGGTTCGGGTTGTTGCGATGGGGAACCGAGATTGCACAGCGTGGATCGTTGACCAGGTTGCGGTACTTCTGCCGTGACTTCACGGTGCTGAAGCGCAGATGCACGCCATCCCACATCAGACTGACCGGATTGACCGACAGCCGCCCATCCGGGCGCAGTGTCGCCAGGTGTCCGGTCGGGCGATCGCGCAGGATGTCCTGATGCGACTCCGGGACCGGCTGGTTCGGTGGGAACGTCGTCATGTGCATTCTCCCTGATGCTGCAGCAGCCGTACCTGGTGAGACGGCAAACGAAGCGCGACCAATGACGACCGCGCCGGTTCGATGACCTGGTTCAGATGATGAGGCCGATGTTCGCGCCGTGACGCGTCGCCTCGGCAAGGCGCCGAGGCAGCCAGGCAGCACCCGCGAGGTAGACCTCTGCGATTTCACCATCGAGCTTCAGCTCGTCATAGAGCGAGTGCACAGGAACCGCACCATAGACGAGCACCACGCTGTCGAAACCCTCGAAGCGATAGCTCCCGTTACCCCAGGACGACGCCAGCTCGATCGCGCCCTGCTCGATCTTCTTCAGGACCAGGTTCGGGTGAACCTTCACGCCACACTGCTCCATGCGGCTGAGCACCATGCCGATCGAGTAACGGGCAATGTCGGTGCCCAGATGCACCGATTTGTGGAACACCTCGACCTGCTTGCCGCGTGAGCTGAGGTATTCGGCAACACAGGGTGTCTGGTAATAGTCTTCCTGCGAGATCACCGCAACACGATTGCCGGCAGCCACAGCCTTGCCGAGCATCACGTCCCAGCCCTGCGCGACGTGCGGCAGGTCCAGCCCCTCGACACGGTCCGGCCAGCGGGGCACGGCACCGGTTGCGACCACCACCGCATCGGGTGCCAGTGCCTTGATTGCCGCCAGATCGGCATCGGCTTCCAGTCGCACATCGACCTTCAGCCGCTCGAGCGCATTCTCCTCGAAGTACGCCTGGTCCTCGAAGGAGTCACGCCCGGGTGCCTTCGCCGCAATCAGCAACTGCCCGCCAAGGCGCTTGCCCTTCTCCAGCAGCGTGACCTTGTGGCCACGCATCGCCGCAACGCGCGCGGCCTCGCAACCGGCGATACCACCACCGACCACCAGCACGTTCTTCACCTTCTGCGCCGGCTTGAACTCGTTCTCCCAGCGCAGTTCGTTGCCGATCACCGGGTTGATCGAACACACGGGGGTATAGGGGAAGGTCTTCGGTTCCGACGCCTCGTCGATGCAGCGCGTGCAGGCAATGCAGCGACGGATCTCGCCGAGCCGGCCCTCGCGCGCCTTGTTGGCGAACTCCGGGTCGGCAATCCCCGCGCGCACCATGCCGACGAGATCGCAGTAACCGCCACGCAGCAGTTCCTCGGCAAGCACGGGGTCGTTGATTCTGCCGGTGAACAGCACCTTGACCTTGGGGTCGAGGTCGGCGCGAGCCGCCTTGCCATACTCCCGGTATTCCGCGTGTGGGTGGTACGAGGACGGCACATACGAGGGTTCCCCCCAGCAGTGGCCGGTGTCGATGTCGACGAAATCGAGCAGACCGGTCTCTGCAATGCAGTAGACCATCTCGCGCATTTCCATGTTGTCGTAGCCGCCTTCGCGAAACTCCGCGCCGGCAATGCGAATGCCGAGTGCCATCGAATCGCCCACCCGCTCACGTATGCGCTTCAGCGCCTCGACGACGAAACGCACGCGCTCCTGCGGGCCACCGCCCCAGTGATCGGTGCGCCGGTTGGTCACCGGCGAGAGGAAACTGTAGCCGAGCGTCTCGTGCGCGCAGTGGATCTCGATGCCATCGGCACCCGATGCCTTTGCAACCTCCGCCGCATCGACATAGGTCTGCAGGCAGAACTCGATCTCCGCCTCACCCATCACGTGCGGGGTGTAGTCCTGCACCCCCAGCACGGGCACCGGCGACGGTGCCCATACGGAATTGAGATGGGTGAGTTGCACCACGGCAACCGAACCGCACTTGTGCACCTCCTCGACGAACCTCGCCATGCTCTCCCCAAAGGCGGGACTCTGGTAGGCAGCAAAGTGCGGCGCGCAGCCGATCGACAGGCCGATCTCATCCGGCGCTTGCGGGGGGAACGGCACGTTCAGCAGCCAGGTCTCGCTGCCGATCCAGCCGGTGCCCCCCTTCGCCTTGGCGACGTGGTGTGCGATGAAATGTTCATCGAGGATCCCCGGCGTCATCGAGGAGTTGATCGTGTTGGTGGTTTCGCAGATGCGGTTCGGTACCCGCATCGGCCCAACCTGCAGAGGAGTGAAAAGATGCTCGAAGTTGACGTGGTTGCTCATGTCGTTCCTTTCCTCTCATGAACCGCACAACGGCGTCGATGATGTCGCGTATCAATGACGGCAGGCCGCACCCGCAGATACACTCCGCAGGTGCGCCATGCAGCTTGCCTCATGACATATGAAGGCCGGGGCACTCCCGTGATCTCCGGGAACGACGCACCCCGCCTCAGACCTCAGGCCGCAGGCCCGGTGGCCTTGAGTCCGAAGATGCCGAACTTGCGGTCCGTAGTCTGCTGGAAGTAATACCACGACGGGAACACGGCACGCAGCTTCGGCCACAGTGCCTCGCGCTCATTGTCGTCGCTGACCTCGCGCACGCTCGCATGCATCTTGTCGCGATCGAGCTGAATCGTGCACTCGGGCCGGGCACGCAGGTTCTTCACCCAGGCCGGATCATCGTCATAGCCTGCAAGCGAGCCGACGATGAACATCTCGTCGCCCTGCTTCAGAAACACCAGCGGTGTGATGTGCGGCTTGCCCGACTTGCGACCGACGTGCGTGAGCAACAGCGTCGGCACGCCCCAGGGGGGAATGCCCTTCGACCGACCATCCGGGTTGGCCAGGTAGGACTCGACATCGGCCTTTGCATCGCCACGAATCCGCTCCATCGAGGCAGTCTGCTCCTTCAGCATCTTCCACTCCTCATCGGTGAGGAAGTCGGGCTTGGTCATGCTGTCCCGGTCGTGCGTCGCCATTCAAGGATCTCCAGATGAGTGATACAGGGTTGACTGCAGCCCAGTGCTGTTCATTGGACGACGGATGGGCTGCGGCGGATCACGGTACTTACGCAATGGATACTCTGGAAGCATGACGATTTTGGAAACGCTTTGCAACGCATTGGGCAGGCGGCACGCTCTTGCCCCTCCCCGTGCTACCGTAGACGCATTGGCAAGCAGGGTCTGTGTCATGGAAGTGAAGATCAGCCACCTCACCGGGATGCAGACGAGCATCAGGACACTGCTCGCCTGCCTGCCCTTCATCGGCATCGGCGCGGTTGCTGCAGACAAGGCGCAGACGCCCGACGCCAGCACCCTGTATCACAACGCCATCGTACTGACCATGGATCCTGCCGGAGAACGCGCGGATGCCATCCTGGTGCGCGAAGGTCGGATCCTTGCCGTGGGCGAAACCGAAACACTGCGCAGTACACACGCCCATGAAGGGGTACACGAGGTGGACCTGGGGGGTCGAACGGTGCTGCCGGGCTTCATCGATGGGCACAGCCACTTCGGCCAGGCAATGACCCTGATCGACTGGGCCGACCTCTCCGCCCCCCCGGTCGGTCATGTGGACAGTATCCCGACACTGCTCGAGGCACTGCGTGCCCATGTGCGCACACGAGGCATCACCGCGGGTGAGTGGATCATCGGCTACGGCTACGACCACGAGACGCTGCGTGAGGCACGTCATCCGACACGCGATGACCTCGATGCCGTGTTTCCCGACAACCCCGTGCTGCTGATGCACATCTCCAGCCACGGCATGGTGCTCAACTCGCAGGCCCTGGCGAAGGCCGGAATCGACGCATCGACGCCCACGCCCGAGGGAGGCGTGATTGCCCGGCGCCCCGGCAGCAGCGAACCGAACGGCCTGCTGATGGAAACGGCCATGATCCCGGCCTACGCCGTGTTCCCACGTCCGGACGCGGCGCAGCAGGAAGCCAGGCTGGACCGCGCACAGCAACTCTACGCAAGCAACGGCTACACGACGATCCAGGACGGGGCCAGCTCTCCCGAGACACTCGCGCTGCTCGATGCCGCAGCGGCACGCGGCGCCCTGTGGCTCGATGTGGTCACGCTGCCCGCGGTGATAAGCGCCGGGGAAGAGCTGGACCAGGCCCTTGCAGCACCCTTCGGGCAATATCAGGGCCGACACAAGCGGGGCGGAATCAAGGTGATCGCCGATGGATCCCCGCAGGGACGCACCGCCTGGTTCAGCAAACCGATGCGGGTTCCCGGACCCAACGGCGAAACCGACTGGACCGGGGTGGCGTTCATTCCGCAAGCCAGCTACGAGGCAATCCTCACGCGAGTGCTTGCCGCCGGAGTACCCCTCTGGACACACGCCAACGGCGATGCCGCAATCGACATGGTGATCCGCACACACGAGCGCAGCAAGGTTCAGCGCAGCGATGACCGCCGCCATGTCGTGGTGCATTCACAGTTCGTGCGCCCGGATCAGCTCGATGCGTATTACCGACTTGGACTGGCAGCAAGCTTCTTCAGCAACCATGCCTTTTTCTGGGGGGACGTGCACCTGCGCAACCTCGGACCCGAGCGCACCAGTCACCTGAGTCCGCTGCGCAGTGCGCACGAGCGTGGCATCCGCTACAGCAACCACAGCGATTATTCAGTGACACCCCTCGACCCGATGTTCGAACTCTGGAGCGCAGCAAACCGCATCACGCGCAGCGGCATCGTGCTCGGCCCCGAAGAGCGGATCAGCGTGCAGCGTGCGCTCGAGGCACTGACGATCGATGCGGCGTGGATCTATCGTGAAGAGCACGACAAGGGCAGCATCACGGTCGGCAAGCGGGCCGATTTCACGATCCTCGACCACAACCCCCTGGAAATCGATCCACTGCGCCTTCGCGAGCTGCACGTCGTCGCAACCATCAAGGACGGCAGCCGGGTGTGGGGCGAACTCGAGAAACGATAGCCTCGACCCGAGGACTACGGCCCGGGCGAGGGCGATGGCTCCTCCGGCTTGACCTCTGCCGGTGAGGGCTCCTCCGGCCCGGGCTCTGCCAATGGCGGCTCCACCGGCGACGGCTCCACCGGCGAGACCAGCCCGCAGGCTGGGCCTGGTGGCTGTACGGAATCATCGATACCGGGCAATCCAGACGCTTCCTCGCACATCGAGGGCTCGACAGCGCCGTGCGCATCGACGGGCGGCACGGACTCCGGCGCAATGGATTGTGGCTGCCCCTCACTGGGCACCGGCAACTGCACCTGCGGTGAAGGTGCAGCAGTTGCAGTTGCCGCACTCTCCACCGCCTCGGCAGCTGCGGCAGCTTCAGCAGCTTTGGCAGCCTCGGCAGCAGCAGCGGCTTCAGCGGCTTTGGCCGCTTCGGCAGCTTCGGCAGCTTCGGCAGATGCAGCAGCTTCTGCGTAGGTGTGCATTTCATCCAGCGTGTACTGCACTGCCGCAAAGAACCGCCGATAGAAGAGCCGGTCACCGATCGTTTCCTCGGCAACCTTGACCAGTGCGTCCGCGCTCTGCCCTATCGGCAGAGAGATGGACCCCACGCCGGCAAGCCCCACACTCGCTGGATTGCTGCTCTTCTTCAGGTCATAAGTGCTCAGCAGCCCGGTTGCATACAGCGTGCTCCCCACCCCGTCCGGCACGCAGGCGATGTTCATTTCGATGAAGGTATTCGCCTTGCCTTCGATTCGGTAGGCCTTGTGACCCTTGACCTGCTCCATGCTCGCAGAGTCGATCAGATATCCCTGACCAAGCAGCGAGCGACGCGCGCTCTCACACGCAAGCGTCTGATCATCATCGACCTTGAGCCGGAACGGACTGTCGGCCGAGAAACTTTCACGGGTGTAGACCGCCTGTGTGCTGCAACCCATCAACAGCATGACACACAGAACCAGATGGACCCTTGCGAAACTCTTCATGCTACGGATTTCCTTTCTCTTTCGCTTCCGAGCGCAGGTGCAGATCCATCTGTGGATAGGGCATCTCGATGCCCTGCTCACGGAACACCCCGGTGATCCGCATGAGCAACTCGCTCTGCACCTCCGAGCGAAGAGCCACGTCCTCCACATATGCAAAGCAGCGCATGCCAAGCGAGCTGGGAGCGAACTCGCGAAAGACCACCTCGGGTGCGGGGTCTCTCATCACGCGCGGGTGCGATCCGAGGATCTCGAGCAGCGTCTCGCGCACCTGCTGCGGGTCGCTGTCATAAGATACACCCACATCGAAACTCAGGCGGACAACGGGGCTGCTGAGCGTCCAGTTGATCAGGCGTTCGGTCACGAACATCTTGTTCGGCACGATGATTTCACGGTTGTCGGAGTCGGTGATCGTGGTCGCACGCATGCGGATACGCTGAATCGTGCCACTGTACTCGCCAAGTGTGACCAGATCGCCGATGCGCACCGGGCGCTCGAAAAGCACGATCAGACCCGAAATGAAGTTCGCAAAGATCTCCTGCAGGCCAAAACCGATCCCGACCGACAGACCTGCGGCCATCCATTGCAGCTTGGACCAGCCGAAACCGAGCATCTGCAACGACACCAGTGCGCCGATCAACACAACCGTGTAGCGGATCAGGGTCTGGATCGCATACAGAACACCTCTCTCCGTGATCAGATCGTAGAGCAGCACACCAACCAACGCCGGCAGTCCGGATGCAAACGCTGCACTCAGGCCAAGCACCAGCAGCGCCACCCCCACGTCGAAAAGCGATACGGTGGCAACCGTCTCCGCGCCGTCGATCGTCTGCACATAGCTCCACAAACCGATCGTATCGAGGATCGAAAGGGCGGCAAAGAACTGACGCCAGACGAAACCCAACGCCAACACCACCATTGCGGCAACCAGCACCTGCAGCAGAGCAATCGCCCCTGCGCTCATCTTCTCCAGATCGATCTGTTCAACCCCCTCAGCGGCGCCCTTCGGTGATCCCCCGCCCTTGTTCTCCTCCTCCATCGAACCCTGGACAGTCTGTACGGCAGCCATCGAACGCTGCGCGGCGATGGTCAGGCCAAGGAGCCCGGCATCGAGAATCATCTTTGCAAACACCAGCACGATGGCACTGAGAAAGATGCGCAGCTGCAGTTCACGCGCCGTGAAATGATAACCTTGGACATCCAGCGCGAACACCAGCGGCAGCGCCACCAGAAGCGCCAGCATCATCAGGGTACCGAAGCGCGACAGTCGCGGATGGCCTCGTGAGTAGAACGCGGAAGCGAACATGCCACGCATCGCACGCACGATTGCCAGCAGAAAGGCGAAGAATGCTCCGGTGAGCAGCAGACCCGTGATGCGATACGACTGATCCGCCGAATCCACGCTCATCAACCTCTGCGCTACCGCGAGAAAGGCCAGCGGCAGCATTACCCACAACCCAACCCGCAACAGATGGCGAACGCGTTGTACGCGCACAGTCTCCCAGCACAGGTGGGCACGCGCAAAACCCTCGTGCGCCATCATGCCGAGCACGAGCAGGTAGAGATAGCTGAGTCCGGCCGTCTGGTAGCACGCCCCGACCAGCGCCTGGGCTGTGGGTCCCGGCATCTGGATACCGGAAAAAAGCCAGCCCAGGCCGCCGAGCAGCAGTGGTACCGGCAACGCAAGCAACATGTGGATCGCGATGCTCTCCAGCCCCATCCGGTAGCGATAGTTACGCCAGCCAACACGGCGCAGGCTGAGTGAGCTGAGCTGTTTCAGTATTCCGGCGCGGTAGCGCCAGATGAGCAACGCAACGAGCAACGGTACGCCCGCGCCCAATGGGCGTTCACGCAAGCCTTCCTTCAGCCCACCTGCCGTCGCCTGCCAATCCTGTGCGAGCAGCAGGGCCCATGTGGCACCCGGCCATGCGAGCAGATCGGCGAATCTCAGGGCGGGATGCGATTTCATCCAGATCAGATTGCGATCGATCAACTTGCGAAAGCCGGATGCAGAATCCGATTGCTGCCGGTACGCCTGCTCCAAATCGACGATCTGTGCGGTGAACTCGACATAGGTGCGATTCAGTGCATCGAGCAGCCGGCTGCGATCGCCGAGCAGGCGATCCGCCTCCACCAGCATGGCAGCCCGCTCGGCCGTCCCCGACGGGAATCGCAATTCGATGGCGCGATAGACGACCTCTCGCGACTGAACATCGCCCGCAAGCAGACGCGCGATCTGGAACTCGCGCAGTCGTGTGTCGGAGAGCATATTGGCCACCGTGTCGAGCTTGTCGGCCGGCTGCTCGTAGCCTGCGAGCTTGCGGTACTGCGCCATCAGCACGGGCCCGAGCGCATCACTGAGCGCTGCAATCTCCAACTGCAGCCGGGTGCTCTCGTAACTGCTGGCTATATCGCTTGCAAGCGCACTCGCTGCACTGACGTCCGCCGCAACGGCCTCTGCACGCGATACCACATCGACATACTCATCTGCCAACCCACCGATTTCGGCATGCAATGCACCGAGCTCGGGCAGCTCGGGTGTCGGGGGTGTCGCTTCGACGAGATGCTCGCGTACCTGGTCACGCAGCTGCTCCGCATCGCCGATACGTTTCAGGCTGTCCATGCCGAGCAGTTCGCCAAGGAAACGCTCCTCCTGCTCGCGCTGTGCGGTAACCAGCTTCAAGCGCAGCTGTGCGGCCGCAAGACGATCCGGGACAGTCTGCACCTCGGTCTCGAGACGTGCGATACGGCTTGCGCGCAGTTCGCGGCCGATCAGCCACTGCTCCTGGCGTGCGCGGGTCAGTGCCGGATTTTCACCGCTCACGCCTGCCGGCATCTTGCCCGGCGTCACCACGGCTGCGGTGAGCGCGTTGAGCTCCTGACGTGCCGCCTCGACCCGTGACTGCAGATTCGCAACGCTCGCCTGCAACGAGGCCTCATCGCTGCGCAGCGCGGTGAGCCGCGTACGCGTGCTGCGCAGCGTCTTCTCCAGCCGCTGTACCGTCACGCCCTGGGCAAGGCTGCTCGCCGAACGCACCTGGCGCTGCAGTTCGTCGAGCTCACGCGTGTACTGCCCGATCTTCTCGGGCACCTCCTGGTAGCGCTTCAGATACCGGGCGCTGCTTTCACGGTTTTCGGCTATCGCCGCCAGATCCTGCGCATTGCGCTGCTGGATCTCGAGCAGGCGTGCGTTCTGGGGATCCTCGCTGCCACTTGCGCCAAGCATCTCGATCTGATGCTGCACATCCTCGAGGCTGGGCAGCTCCTGCGAGGTAGCAGGAACCTCGGCCGCAACCACTGCCAGACTGAGCACGCACGGCACAACGATCCGCAGCAGACTCGCGACGGACCACAGGGCAGCTCCGAGGTGTGGCATTGCAGGACTCACCGGTTCGACGCGCAATCGGAACACCAGTCTAACGACTGGTTCTGCGTTGACGAATTGTATCGAGAGAGGATTCTCTGCTAGTTTTCCATACAGTATTTCATCAATCGGATCCTCTTGATCATGCAGTCACATGTGGAAGTCCAGCATCCACGCGCAATCTATGCCGCACTGGAGCCCGCTCGCGCCGCACAGGAACTGGTAGGCATGCTGCCCGCACACCTCTGGCTGAGCCACCAATCCCGTGGCGACGGGCATCCCGTGGTCACAGTGCCTGGATACGGCGGCGGAAACAGCAGCATGGCACTGATGCGTCGCTATATCAGCCGCTGGGGCTACGAGGCACACCCCTGGCCACTCGGGCGCAACATGGACCCCGCCACCACACGCAACATCGACGGTGTGCTGGAGTTCATGGAGCGGGTCATAGCCACGATGAGCGAGCAACTGCACCAGATCCACAGAGACACGGGCCGGCGGGTTTCACTGGTCGGCTGGAGCCTGGGTGGGCTGTATGCCCGCCAGCTCGCAGCACGCTTTCCCGACCTGGTGCGTCAGGTCATCACCCTGGGTTCGCCCTTCGGCGACCCACGGGCGACGATCCTCTGGCCGATCATGCAGCGGTTGATCAACGCACCCGAACCCAGACCGGGTGAACTGCAGCGCTGGAACACCATGGCAAGGGTTCCGGTCGAGGTACCGAATTCGATCATCTGGAGCCGCAGTGACGGTTTCGTGCATCCGAGCATCGCGTGTCCGCCACAGGGACCCCTTTCGGAAAACATCCACATCTGCAGCAGCCACATGGGTTTCGGGGCAAATCCGTTGGCATACTACGTCCTGGCCGACCGACTCGCCCAACCCGAAGGCGGCTGGCAGCCCTTCGCACGGACGCGATGGCGACGTATGCTGTTTGGCAGCAGGACACGAGACTGAATCTCTGACAGGAGCAACGCCTCATGGGGTATGCACTGCGGCGCATCGGCAATCTGTTGGGTGGGCTGGCGCTGGTTCTTGCGACTGGCGCATGCAGCACCACGCCGCGTGTGATCACCGACTACAACCCCGGCTACGATCTCAGCCAGGCACGCGCCTTCGCGATCGTTGACCCCGAGACTGCAGGAAACTCTCCCGCGATTGCCAGCGACGATCTGCTGCAGAACCGCATTCGCCACGCCCTTGCCGGCGCCCTTGAAGCGCGCGGCTTCCAGATCGTGGAGCCGGAACAGGCACAGCTGCTCGTCAGCTTTCTGGTCACTACCGAAAACCGCACGCGCATCCGCGAATACAATCTCGGCTGGTCCTACACCCACTGCTGGCGCTGTGGCTCCTTCATGGGCGGCGCCGACATCGATATCGATCAGTACACCGAAGGCACGCTGTTCATCGACTTCATCGACCCTGCGAGTCGTCAGCTGCAGTGGCGCGGATCGGCCACACGACGGCTGGTCGCCAACCGCAGCGTTGCCGAGCGCGAGCGCATCATCAACGAGACGGTCAAGGCGATCGTCGCCAGCTTTCCGCCCTGACCCTGCCCATCGAGACTACGCCGGCAGTCCCAGGCCGGAGAAAAACGCGCGCAGACCGTCTTCTCCGGCACTTTCCCAGGCGCGCAGCGCCGCCGTACCGATGATCGCAATGTCGGCATGCCGGGCAATGAACGCGATATCTTCGGCACTCGCCACACCGAAACCAAGTGCCAGCGGCAGGCTGGTCGCAGACCGACAGCGCTCCAGCAGGGCAACCACTTCCTCGTTCATCGTGGTTCCCGATCCCGTGACGCCACGACGCGCCACCACATAGACAAAACCCTGCGCGATTGCTGCGAGCTGTTTCAGCCGCTCATCGCTGCTGGTCGGTGTCATCAGGACGATCGGCGCCAGATCGTGCGCCAGTGCAAGCGCGTGCAGTTCACTCGCCTCCTCGATCGGTAGGTCGGGCAGGATGAAGCCGACGCCGCCGGCCCTGGCAAGACGCTCGACGAAGGCTTCGTGCCCCATGCGAAAGACGGTGTTGTAGTAACCCATCATCAGCACGCGGAAGGGAAAATGCGCACTTGCACGCGCCATGAACTCGAAGCACTGGGCAACCGTGGTGCCGCGTGCCAGCGACTCCTGATTCGCCTTGACGAACAACGGGCCATCTGCCGAGGGTTCCGAGAAGGGAAACTGCAGCTCGACCAAATCGACACCGGCAGCAGCCATGATCTCCAGCTCGCGCCAGTTGTCCTCGAAGCTGGGATAGCCGCAGACGACGTGCGTCATCACCAACGGTCGACGCGTCGCACCGCGACGCTGCAGATGATCACTCAAGCGCATACTGAGCCGCCTTGGCGCTGATGAAGCGCTTCCAGTTTGAGTCACCGAGCGCATCGGCAACGGTGAAGATGTCCTTGTCGCCGCGTCCCGACTGATTGACCAGGACCACCGCATCACGACCAAGCGAGGGCGCCTCGCGCACGGCACGCACGAACGCGTGCGTGCTCTCGAGCGCCGGGATCAGCCCTTCGGTGCGCATCACCAGCCGCAGGGTCTCGGCAACCTCCGCATCGCTTGCCGCCTCGAAACGCACCCGCCCCTGCTCCCACAGCCACACCAGGATCGGATTGACGCCGATGTAGTCGAGCCCTGCCGCGACCGAATGCGTCTCGAGCATATTGCCCTGCTCGTCCTGCAGGAAATAGGTCTTGAAGCCCTGCGCAACACCCACCGATGCGTCATGGTAGGCAAGGCGCGATGCATGCTGCCCCCGACCGGTGCCAAAGCCGCCTGCTTCGCAGCCGATCAGCTCGACACCCTCGTCATCGAGGAATCCCTGGAAGATGCCGATCGCATTCGAGCCGCCACCAACGCAGGCATAGACACGATCGGGCAGACGCCCGGCAGACGCCAATATCTGCTCGCGCGCCTCGAGGCCGATGATCGACTGGAACCAGCTCACCATCTCGGGAAACGGGTGGGCACCGCAGGCCGTGCCGAGCACGTAGTGCGTGTCGGCCATATTGGTTGCCCAGTCACGCATCGCCTCGTTGATCGCGTCCTTCAGCGTGCGCTGGCCATCCTCGACCGATACCACCTCGGCACCGAGGTTCTCCATCCAGAACACGTTCGGACGCTGGCGTGCGATGTCGACCGCTCCCATGTAGATGCGACAGCGCAGGCCGAACCTGGCAGCCATCGTCGCAGTCGCGAAACCATGCTGCCCCGCCCCCGTTTCGGCGATCACGCGCGTCTTGCCGAGACGCCGGCACAGCAGGCCCTGCCCCATCACGTTGTTGATCTTGTGCGAGCCGGTGTGATTGAGATCCTCGCGCTTGACGTAGATCTGTGCACCACCGAGTTCGCGCGACAGGTTCGCGAGGTGTGTGACCGGGGTCGGTCGCCCCGAGTACTCCCGCATCAGCTGGCGGTATTCCTCCCAAAACGACGGATCGCTCTTCGCCGCGCGAAAGCCCTCGCGCAGCTCCTCGATCGTCGAATGCAGGATCTCCGGCAGGAAGGCGCCACCATAGCTACCGTAGTAGCCCTCCCGGCCGGGTGCGAATTCGAACAGGTCCATGCGCCGGAACTCCGCTGCAAAGGGCGTGAAGGATACGCAAAAGCACGCCGCCCAGAAACCACTGTTGCCACGCAGCGGCACCACCGCGCCACTGTTCGACCGTGGACCCGACTACAGCCACTGCTTGCGGCGAAAGAACCAGATCAGTCCGCCGACGATCGTGACCATCACCAGCCACACCAGCGGATACCCCCAGTACCAGCGCAGCTCCGGCATCGCCCATGGCGATGCACCCGGGTCGAAGTTCATGCCGTAGACGCCCACGATGAACGTCAGTGGTATGAAGATCGTGGAGATGATCGTCAGCACCCGCATCACCTCGTTGGTGCGGTTGCTGATGCTCGACAGATAGACCTCGAGCAGGCTCGCGGTCATTTCGCGAAAACTCTCCAGCAGGTCGATCACCTGCACGCTGTGGTCGTAGCAGTCGCGCAGGAACGGTCGCGTCTGCTCATCGATCAGATCGATCTCGTCACGCTGCAGCCGACTCACCAGCTCGCGCTGCGGCCACAGCATGCGCCGCAGCAGCAGCAACTCGCGGCGGATACGGTGCAGACGTGCGATCGTATTGCGCCCGGGCTGCTCGAGCAGTTCTTCCTCCATATCCTCGATGTCACTACCGAAGTGCTCGAGTACCGGAAACGCGGCATCGACGACGAAGTCGACGAGCGCATAGAGCAGGTAGTCGATGCCCCTCGTACGCAATCGCGAGACCGAAGGCGGACGCATGCGCCTGCGCAGTGCATCGAAAGGATCATTCGGTGTGGTGGAAAAGCAGACCAGGTAGTCGGTTCCCGCAAAAATGCTGATCTGCTCGCTGCTCACCCCATCGGCAGTCAGCACCGGCATCGCCATCACCACGAAGGTCTGCTCGCCGTAGATGTCGATCTTCGGGCGCTGGCCTACATTCGAAACATCTTCCAGTGCGAGTTCATGGAGATCGAAAAGCCGGCCGAAGCTGCGCAGGGTCGCCACGTCGGGACGGCCGTTGATCTGTATCCAGGTGCGTGCCGTACGCTTGCGATATGGAACGCAGTCCTCCGGTCGCTCGAGGGTCAGCTCGACATATTCATCGGCGTCATATCCGACCAGCCGGATCTCGATCTCGCCCTGGCCGCTGTCATCGAGCGTCCCCGGTGCCGTTCCCGGCGGATGGTAGTTCCTGCCCAGATGATCCATCATGGCGCTCCACAATGCCCTTCTGCGAAGCTTAGCCGATGGTGTGCCCGGGTGTCCCTGGCGCGATGTCTCGAACCAGGAGAGCCATACAATGAATCATCCGGATTCCGACATCATCTCACCGCGGCGCGTGGCACCGGTACGTGGACTGGAGTGGATCACTGCGGGCTGGGCGCCGTTTGCGGCCAACCCCGGACAATGGATCGCGCTCACCCTGCTGTGGCTTGCGGTAATCACCATCTGCCACGCCCTGCCAGTCCTCGGCAGCCTGGTGGCACCGTTCGTATCCAGTGTCTTCGCCGCTGGAACCCTGCTTGCGGCAAAGCGCGCGCGAGACCAGGGCTCGACCACGCTGCTGAGTGATGTGTTCACGATTGCATCGCACGCGGCGCTGCAGCCGGTACTGATCGTCGCTGGAATCTACCTTGGAATGACGCTGGTGGTGATGCTCGTGTTCGTATCGATCATGGCAACCATCGGCGGACTGAGTCTCCTTGCCGGCTTCACGCATATGGCGCCAGGCGCTCTGACGGGCGGCGCGTTCGGAGTGCTGCTGGCGCTGCTGGCATTGCTTGCGGCAATCGTTCCGATCACGGCAATGTACTGGTATGCAATCCCCGATGTGGTGCTCCGTGGCGCCGAGCCCTGGGTCGCGATGCGCCGCAGCCTGGGCGCATGCATCGACAATATCGTGCCGCTGCTGGTCTACGGCGTACTGCTGCTGATCGTCTTCACGATCGCCATGATTCCATTTGGCCTTGGGTTGCTGGTCGCGGTGCCCGTGCTGCTCAACTCCTGGTTGATCAGTTACGAGGACATCTACACGGGCACCGCCTGAGCCCGCAGTGCCCCGTCTCGAGCAACGCCACCCGTTGGCGCCGCATCCAGGCGCCTGGCAGCCGGCTAACCCTGTCCGCGTACCATCTGCAGCATCGCATCACTGTCCGGGATTTCCCACATGGTCGAGCAATACCCGCCGTCGATGAGCAGCGTCTCGCCGGTGATGTAGGATGCCGCCGGGCTGCACAGGAACAGGATACCGTTGACCACGTCCTGGGGTCGACCCGTGCGCTGAAGCGGCGTGCGGGCAAGGAAAGCGCGCATCCAGCCACTCTGTTCTTGCGTGAGCTCGGCGCCGCCACCCATGTTCGTCTCGATCGTGCCGGCCGCCACTGCATTGGCGCGGATTCCGTAGCGGCCCCATTCCGCGGCAAGCGTCTTTGTCAGCACGACGAGCCCGGCCTTCGCAGCGCCATAGCCCGGCGTCAACGGATAGCCAAAATAGGAAGTGAGCGAGGCCAGACCAACGACGCTCGCGCCGCCTTCGATGCGGCTTTCCCGCAGTTTCGGCAGACAGGCCATCGAGAGTCTGAAGGCGCTGGTAAGGTTGATCTTGACGGAAAGCTCGAAGTTGGCCGCGCTCCATTGGTCAGGACCGCCCGGAAACGGCTCGCCCGCGTTGTTGATCAGGATATCGAGCTGCGGCAGCGATCGGGGCAGGGCCTCTACCTGCACATCGTCCGCGACTTCGAGCTGCAGATACCGGAAACGGCTCAGATCCGTGTCGTAGTCGTCAGGTGTGCGCTTGCGGCCGGTGATGGTGACGATCGCTCCGGCATCGGTGAAGGCGTGGGCGAGCCGGTTGCCGATACCGTGCGAACCACCCGTGATCAGGACCTGAGCATCGCGAAACTCCCAACGCACGCCGACCTGTGGAACGTTGCTCATGTGACCACCGTGGGGCGCACCGGATCACGACCGTCCCAGTCGCGGGCGAGTGCACGCAGTTCCTCGTTCGCTGCCATCATCGCCGGTGTCGCCTCGATCAGTTCGACCATCCAGCCGGATCCGGCGCCGGGTTCGAGATAGCAGAAGTGCACACCGATGCCGGCACACCCTTCCTGCACGGGGCGCAGGCCTTGCCCGGCGAGGCGTGCAAGATCCTCGTGACAGCTCGTGGTATAGGCACCCATATGCTGCAGTCCCGTGCGACCGCTGCGGAGAAAATCGCGGTAGATCGAGGGTGCATCATTGTGCTGCTCGATGAGCTCGATCTGCACATCGCCCCACCAGCCCATGGCCACGGAGGCATCGATCCCGGTCGGGCGGCCACGATAGGTCACGCCTCCGTAGTCGACGTGCTCGTAGACGAAGAACGGCCCGACGTTCATCACACGGATCCAGTGATCGAGCGCTGCTTCGAGGTCGGGCACGACGAAGGCGTTCTGGCGCAGGGGAGGAAACCGTCGGATCATGCTGCTGCTCCTCGAATCGCAGCTGAGACATGTCTCCGAATATAGGTGCAACTGCACGTCGTCAAATCACCGATTTGAGCGACCCTGAAGCAGCATGGAAACGGCGCGACTAATCGATATTGAGTAGGCACCCCGAGAAATACTCGAGGAAACTCGGTAGTGCCCGCATAACAATACACCGGGGAGCATACGATGGATCAACGACACGAGTGCACGCGGAATCTTTTTATGTTGTGGGCAGTGAGCCTGCCATTGGCGGGTGCTGCTGTGGCACAGCAACCATCCCACAGTCCAGAATTGCATCTGGAAGGGAGCCGGACCTCACGCGTTGAAGAGATCGTCGTGATGGCCCGACGCAAGGCCGAGAACCTGCAGAAAGTGCCCACGGCTGTTACAGCCATCGGTGCGAACGATCTCGAAGCACTGAAGATTCAAGGCTTTCAGACTGTTGGCCAGACCGTGCCGAACGTCTACATTCAGAAGCAGGGCGGCTCACCCGCCGCGCCGCAGGTGATGATCCGCGGCGTCTCGACGGGCTCTCTCAATCTGCAGGTCGACTCGGGCGTGGGCATGTACATCGACGGTGTCTATATTGCCCGCACCGGCGCCTCAGCCTTCGAACTGGCAGACCTGGAGCGTGTCGAGGTGCTTCGTGGACCGCAAGGGACGCTCTTCGGACGAAACGCCACGGGCGGGGCAATCAACATCATCACCGCGGGGCCGACCGGCGAGTCCGGTGGGCGTGTGGAAGTCGGCGCAGGCAACTTCCGGGAACAGCGCTACAAGGCGACACTGAACCTGCCGGAATGGCACGGGCTCGCCGTGCGACTCACTGCCGCTCACTCGGAGAGCGAGGGTGATGTACGCAACACCGCGGTTCGGCACAGTTTCAACTTTCCTGCACCCTTCGGAACGATCACTACCGCGAAGCGTGGCGGCGACAACGATACCGATACGGGCCTGCTCGCGCTGCGCTACACCGGCATCGACCGTCTGTCGCTCGATTACCGGTTCGACATCACCAACTGGCGAGGCACCAAGAACTTCCGCCAACTCGGCAGTCTGAGTCCCTGTGTCGACTTCGACACGACCGCTGCACCCTGCATGGTGGAACTCGGGGTGGTGAGGACCGTCTCGCCCTTCGACCTGTCCTTCAGATATCGCGATCATCTCGCCCAGCCGCTCGAGAGCGAGGCGTGGAACCGGGTGAGAGGCCAGTCGCTCACCGGTTCGTACGAACTCACCGACCGCCTGACAGTGAAGTACATCGGCAGCTACCGCGAATATCGTCTCAGCGCCGGTGGCAACC
The DNA here is from genome assembly GCA_964610955.1 of uncultured Klebsiella sp. Taxonomy (GTDB): domain Bacteria; phylum Pseudomonadota; class Gammaproteobacteria; order Pseudomonadales; family UBA5518; genus UBA5518. The sequence goes on from CAZSYV010000001.1 coordinate 56,137, forward strand.
AGGTGTACGGTGGCGGTGAGTTCATCGACGACAACGGCGTGGGCGGCAGCATTGGCGGTGTGTGGACACCTTTGTTCGCTCTCCGCAAGGAACGGCAGCACCAGCAGTCCCACGAGCTGCAGCTGCTCGGCGCGACCGGCTCCCTCGATTGGCTGATGGGGCTGTTTCAGTTCGAGGAAAAGGGATCCAACAACAACCCTGTCATGCTCTTCAAGTCCTATGGGGAACAGAACACCATCAGCGCGGCAGGTCTCGATTATTTCGTCGGACAGAACGTACGAGTCCGCAACCGCTCGAGCGCAGCCTACGCCCACGCTACCTGGCACGTCGGGGCATTCGACCTCAGCGGTGGCGTGCGCCATACGCGCGACAAGCGCGACGAGCACGTGATCGCGGCTGGCCTGATCGGTTTCGTGCTCCCCGGCAATCAGGACTTCGACTACAAGGGCAGCAACACCGACTACGACGTCTCGGTGACCTACAACATCAGCCCGTCGATCAACGTCTACGCGAAGCATGCGACGGGCTACGTCTCGGGCGGCTCACTCATGGGCAATCGCTTCGAGCCGGACAAGATCAAAGCCTACGAGCTTGGCCTCAAGTCCGAACTTCTCGACGAGCGGCTGCGCCTGAATGTCGCACTCTTCAGGCAGGACCGTACGGATGTCCAGATCGAAGGCTTCACGGGGACCGGTTATCTCATGGGACGGGGCCGCGACATCACCTCGGAGGGTGTCGAGATCGAAGCGACCTTCGTGCCCACCGACGGTCTGTCCATCAATGCGACCTACGGCTACACGAAGGTGGACAGCGACGGTCAGCTGCGCACCTACCAGCCGAAGCAGACCGCCTTCCTCGGTGTCGAGTACGAGTTTCGCACGCTGGACAACGGCATCAGGCCGAGCTTCCGCATGGACGTGGGCTGGCGCGACGATGCCTTCCGGCTGGTCTGCCCGGCGGGGCAGGATCCCGTACCCGCCACGGACGTCTGTGTCGGCACGCCAGACCCGACACTCGACCGGCTGGCGCTGGTGAAGGCGGTAACGCTCGTGAATGCGCGGCTGTCGCTGGCCGAGGTGCCACTGGGCGGAACCCGTGGTCGCGTGTCGCTGTGGGGCCGGAACCTGCTCGACGAGAATGAAATAGAGTATGACTTTTCGCTCGGCGGCCCAACCATCACGGGGATCTTCATGCGACCACGCACCTATGGAATCGACTTCACCATCGATTTCTGAGGTCTTCCGTCACACTACCAGCTCGCGGACAGGCGTCCCGAGCACGGTATTGAAGCCGGCTGACATTGCGCTGACGACGCATCCGGTTCCACAGCATGGGGCGCCTCCCGTGACGGTAACAGGACTCGATCACTCCCTGAGTGTCCCGCATGCCTGTCTTCACCACGCATCGACAGCACGGCTGGGATCACTCATGCTGCATGCAGTGCAGCCCGGAAATTCCGCCATGAGATCTCCCTGCGAGGCGGGCACACCAGATCCGATGACGCTCGAGCCGGCACGGAACCTGCTGTCTCCGGACGTACAGCACTTCAGCCACCTCGTACACCTGATTCACGAAGGGGTGCTCGAAACCCGGGCGCTGCGCCGCTTCCTCGAACTGCTCACGATCCAGCTGCACGGCAACAGTGGAATCCTTATCCTGCGGAGTTCCCATCTCGGCGAGCCGCCAATGAGCATCGTGCACGGCTATGTGCCAAGATCGGATTCCTCCTATTTCGGTTACTACATGGCGACCGACCCCTTCGTGCAACTGCCTGAAGGGCGCGCCATCACGATGCATGACTTCGTGGATACTGCAGAACTCGAGCGCAGCGAGTATTTCCGCGAATACCTGATACCGCTCGACATGGTATACGCGCTCGGCGTGGATCTACGCGACAAGGGCCGCTACCACGTGCGGCTGCGCATCTGCCGCCCGCGCCAGGCGGGCAACTTCACGGCGACCGACTGCCGCTACGTGGAAGCCTTCGTACCTCACCTCAGAACCGCCATGCGCATCTTCGCCGAGCTCGACGTCATGCGCTCCGAACGAGGCTTCTACGCCGAAGCCATGGACCAGCTCACGCTCGCGACCATCGTGCTCAACGAAACGGGTGAGATCCTGCATGCCAATCGTCTGGCCGAATCCATTCTCGCCACACGTGATGGCCTCTCACGGTCGAACGATACCCTCATGATCGATCACCACGACGACGCGAAACGTTTTCGCGAGCTCGTCGTGCGTGCCGTCGAGGCACAGCGGACATCGCGCACAGGGCTTGTCGAAGTGATGCGGGTCCGTCGTCCATCGGGGAAACCGGACATCAGCCTGGCGGTGCGCCCTTCGACCTCGCGAACCGGTCTCCAGAACGAGCGCCTGACCAACACGGTGGCAGTATTCCTCAGCACGAACACGCTGGACGGCGACGAGAAGCCACCCATGTCCGCCGAAGTCATCCAGAAGCTCTTCGGCCTCACGCCGAAGGAAGCAACCCTCGCGCTGCACCTTGCAGCCGGCAAATCACTGCTGGACGCCGCCCGAACGCTCAACATGAGCCCAAACACCGCACGTACCCATCTGCGGTCGGTCTTTGCGAAGACCGGGGTCGACCGGCAGGCCAGTCTCGTGCGTGTGCTGCTGAAAAGCGTGGCCATGCTTGGGCAATGAGCGGGTCGCATCATGCTTCGCCGCCAACCGCACTCCTGGACGGATCAGGCCTCCAGCGCCTGCGACAGATCGGCCAGGATGTCGTCGATGTGTTCGACACCGATGCACAGGCGGATCATTCCGGGCGTGACGCCTGCCTGCGCCTGCTCCTCATCGCTCAGCTGGCGGTGCGTGGTCGATGCCGGGTGACAGGCGAGCGATCTGGTGTCGCCGATGTTCACGAGGCGCTTGAACAGTTTCAGCGCATCGTAGAAACGAATTGCCTTGTCCAGGCCACCCTTGACCTCGAAGGTCAGCAACGATGCCGGCAGCCCGCCCGCACAGTAGCGTTGCGCCAGTGCATGATAGGCGTGCGAAGGCAGTCCGGCGTAGCTCACGCTGCTCACCCCGGCGTGCGCCTCGAGAAAGCGGGCCACTGCGAGTGCGTTGCTGCAGTGACGCTCCATGCGCAGGGCGAGCGTCTCGATCCCCTGCAGGATGAGGAATGCATTCATCGGTGACAGCGCGGAACCGGTGTTGCGCAGCGGCACGGTACGCGCACGCGCGATGTACGCCGCCGCCCCCATCGCCTCCGTGTAGACGACACCGTGATACGACGGTTCCGGCGTGGTCAGCATCGGATACTTTGCCGCGTGCTGCGTCCACGGGAAGTTGCCACCGTCGACGATGATGCCACCGAGCGAATTGGAGTGCCCTCCCATGTATTTCGTCAATGCATGCACCACGATGTGCGCGCCATGCTCGATCGGCTTGGTCAGCATCGGCGTGGCAACGGTATTGTCGACGATCAACGGTACGCCCCGCTCGTTGGCGATGCGCGCCATCGCCGCGAGATCGGCGATGTTGCCCGCAGGGTTGCCGATGCTCTCGCAGAAGATCGCCCGCGTATCGGCATCCACGGCTGCCGCGATGTCCTCGGCGCGATCGCTCGCAGCGAACTTCACGCGAATGCCCAGGCTCGGCAGCATGTGCGCAAACAGCGTATAGGTACCCCCGTAGAGCTGCGGCGTGCTGACGATGTTCGCACCCGCCGTCGCCAGCGTGAGGATCGCGTAGTTGATCGCCGCCATTCCCGAACTCACGGCAAGCGCAGCGACACCACCCTCGAGGTCGGCCACCCGCTTCTCCAGCACATCGGTGGTCGGATTCATGATGCGCGTGTAGATGTTGCCGGGTACCGCGAGGTTGAATAGGTCGGCCCCGTGCTGTGCACTGTCGAACTCGTAGGAGACGGTCTGATAGATCGGCGGCACGACCGAATGCGTGGTGGGATCGCCGGGATAGCCGGAATGGATCAGCTTGGTTTCGTCGCGCATTGCTTTTGTCCTGCCTTGTCCTGTGATCACTGCAAGGCCGCCATCTTAAGGACTGCGCTGCAGCTGTGCAAAGCTCGACGGTAGGCGCACGCAGCCCACTCACTTACACTGCGTGGCGCATTGCAGGAGCGAAGAGGAAATGTCCCCGAAGACCGTGAACTGCGAGATGGCAATCCCGGCGCCGAAGCGCCGCCGCGGGCGCCCGCTGGGCAGCGGTATCGCCACCGCCACGCGCGAGCGCATCCTGCGTGCAGCGATCCACCGCTTCGCACAGTCCGGGTACGCACAGACGAGCAACCAGGACATTGCACGTGAAGCCGGCATCACCAGCGGTTCGCTGTACCACTACTTCGACTCCAAGGCGGCGCTGTTTCGTGCCGCACTGCACCACTGCACGGGCACGTTGATCGACGCCTATCACGGCGCCTGTCGTGATGCGGCTGCACAGAGCGTGGTCGAACAGCTCTGCCTCGGCCTCGAGCGGATCATCGAGCTTGCAGCAGACTGGCCTGGCATCGTGCGCTTTGGCGGCAACGCCGCCGAGGAGATCCGCCACAACCGCGACCTTGACTGGCTTGACATCGAACATGCACAGGCATTCCCCGACTTCTTCCGCAATCTGGTCGGCGAGGCGGTACGGCGTGGCGAGCTTGGGAGGGACGTCAACCAGGAGGACGTCGCCGCACTGCTGCTCACACTCACCATGGGACTGTCGATTTCCTGGGCCAGCGACAATGACGATCAGTCCTTCGCCGCCCGGGTACGCATCTACGAGCGGCTCCTGCGCGGTGAACTGTTCCACAACGGCAGTGACACAATTAATCTATTGACCAGTTGATTTGTTGCTGTTCCAATGCCTCGAAAACAACAGCACATCTTGAGGAGCAGTCATGGCATTCGATCTGGATCCGAACCTGAGTGATGAGATGCGTGCGATCCGCGCGAGTTGTCACCGTTTCGCGACCGAGGTTCTGCGACCCGTCGGGATTCGGCTCGACCGCATGTCGGCACAGGAACTGATCGCAGCAGACTCACCGCTCTGGGGCGTGCTGAAGCAGTTTCGCACGCTCGGCCTCGGAGGCGGAGCGATGATCGACGACCCATCACTCTCGCCCGCCGAGCGCGCGCTCACGCACAGCATCGTCGTCGAGGAGCTGAGCGCCGGGGACGTTGGCCTGTTCATCACCTGCGCGTTGCAGAACATCGCACCGGTGATCGCACGGGCAGCCGGGCGCGAGGATCTGGTCGAGTACTTTGGCGCACGTGACGAGATCTGCTGCCTGGCGCTTACCGAACCGGGCTGCGGCAGCGACATCCTCGCCTTCACCGAACCGAGCTATCGCGACCCACGCGTGAAGCCGGTGCTGAAATGCCGCCGTGAGGGGGATGTCTATGTATTGAACGGTCAGAAGTCCTCCTGGGTGTCGACGGGCACGATTGCGGGCTCGGCAAGCGTCTACGCCACATTCGAGAACTCCCCGGTCGGACTTGCCGACGGTGCGGTATTCCTGATGCCGCTCGATCTGCCTGGAGTCACCCGCGGCAAACCGCTGGAGAAGATCGGCCAGCGCACACTGAACCAGGGCGAGATCTTCTTCGACAATGTCGAAGTACCCGCGCAGTTCCTGGTCGCCGCAGGGCCGGAAGTCTACCCCCTGGTCTGGGAGCAGACCCTGAAGGGTGCCAATATCGCCATGGGTCAGCAGTTCGTCGGCGTCGCACGCGCAGCGTGGGAGCTGGCGCTCGCCTATGCGAAGCAGTGGGTACAGGGAGGCGGGCCGATCATCCAGCACCAGAACGTGAAGAGCCGACTGTTCTCGATGTTTCAGAAAGTCGAGACGGCCCGGGCGCTGGCACGCCGGGTCGCGATCGCCGACGCTACCCAACCCGGGGGCGTGCCGTTCCAGTACGCCACCGCCAGCAAGGTCTATGTGACCCAGGCAGCGCTCGAGGTTGCCAATGATGCGATCCAGACGCTCGGCGGCAACGGCCTCACGCACGAATACCCCGTCGAGAAGCTGTTCCGTGACGCACGCTCCTCACTGATCGAGGACGGCGAGAACAGCATGCTCGGCCTGATGGCTGCAGCCCGGTTCTGATGTCCACAACCACCGGTACCTGCCTCCCAACCACCGCCCCACACGTCCGATTCGCACAGGAGTCTCACCCATGGAACTGAAGGAAGTCATCGGCCGACGCCGCTCGATTCGCATCTTTGCGTCATGGCGCCCCGTCGAGCGCGAGAAGATCCAGAAGATGCTCGAGGCCGCACGACGCGCCTCCTGTGCCGGCAATGTGATGAATATCCGGGCAATCGTCATCTGGCGCGACAAGGCATCGAAGGAGCTGCTGGACAGCATCAAGCTGCCGATCAGCTACCAGCAGATGCAGACCGCACCGGTATTCATCCTCTGGTACAACGAACCGATGGCCTATGAGGGCGAGCACTGGGTACGGACTGTCACCGAGTTGGTCGAGACCCGACGCATGGGCGTGCACATCGAGGAGACGATCGAGGAAGTGAAGCAGAAGCTCGCTCCGGGTTTTCTGATGAACGACCCGCGCGTGACCGGCAACTCGCCGGGCGCGATCATGGACTGCGGCCAGGCAATCGCGCAGGCAACACTGGTAGCCTACGACGAAGGGCTGGGCAGCTGCATGATGGGCGGACCGGTGCTCGGACGGGTCGGGCGCCGACTGAAGATGCCCGAGACCGGTGTCGCGCTGGCGCTGCAGGCAGTCGGCTATCCAGCCGAGTCGTGGGAAGCCGGTGGTCAGACCAGCAAGCCCCCGCTCGAGGAACTGTTCCACGAGATGGAGTACGGCACGCCATTTCACTCGGATCCGGCGGTGGTCGCCGAACTCGAGCGTGAGGGGCTGATTCAGACACCGGCACCCCTGCCGTGGCGCGATGCGGAGCTGCGCGCGCTGGCAAAGGCGACCGATCTGGAGACGAAACTGTGGCGCGACGATGCGTTCGAGGCGCTCGCCGATGACCCGAAGTCCAGCTGGTGAACGATACACGGGGATCCGAACATGCGACTGAGCGCAGTGGTGGCCGGCGTCGGCATGACGACCTTCGGCAAGCATCTCGACAAGAGCATCAAGTGGCTTGGCGGCCAGCCTGCACTCGAGGCGATCCGCGATGCCGGGATCGATCCGGAGGAGATCGAGGCAGCCTACGTCGGCAACTGTGCCGCCGGCATCGTTACCGGACAGGAGTCGATCCGCGGCCAGGTCGTGCTGAGTTCGATCGGTCTGGGGAGATTCCCCATCATCAACATCGAGAACGCCTGCGGCAGCGGCTCCACGGCACTCAACCAGGCCGCGATGATGATCTCGGCCGGCTACTACGATGTGGTGCTGGTGGTTGGCTTCGAGAAGCTGTTCCATGAGAACAAGGCGATCACCTTCAGCGCCTTCGGTGGCGCAATCGACGTCGAGGCACGCGATGCCTTCATGGCAGCCAACACGGCTGGCCAGAGCGCAGGATCCGGCACGAAGCGCTCGATGTTCACCGACTTCTACGGTGTGCTGGCACGTGAGTACATGGCCTCTCACGGAACGCAACTGCGCCATTTCGCCATGGTCTCGGCAAAGAACTCGGTGCACGGCAGCCTGAATCCACGCGCGCAGTTCCAGAAGGCGGTGACGGTGGAGGAAGTGCTTGCCGAACCGGTGATCGTCGATCCGCTGACGCGCCCGATGATCTGTCCGGTTGCCGACGGTGGCGCGGCACTCGTGCTCGTCAGCGAGCGCAAGGCACGACGCATGGGAATCCACAGGCCGGTGCGCATCGTGTCCTCCGTGGTGCACTCGTACTTCGAACACCCCGACAACTCTCCCGAGAACGTGATGAGCATCTCGATCGACGAGGCCTATCACGATGCGGGCGTCGGACCACGCGAGCTCAGCGTGGTCGAGCTGCACGACTCCTCGGCGGTCACCGAGCTGCTGACCTACGAGCACCTGGGACTCTGCCGGGCAGATGAGGTCATCGAATTTCTCGAGCATGGCGAAAGCTCGCTCGGCGGGCGGATTCCGGTCAACACCTCGGGCGGGCTGCTGCGCAAGGGGCATCCGGTCGGTGCAACAGGCGTCGCACAGCTCGCCGAGATCACCTGGCAGCTGCAGGGACGCGCCGGCGCGCGTCAGGTACAGGGTGCCCGCATCGGTCTGTGCCACAACGGCGGCGGATCGCTCGGCAACGACACTGCGGTGATGAACATCACCATCGCGATGCGCTGACACTCGGAGGCAAACCGTGCGCGAACGCAACGAGCTGATCCTCGCCGACCTCATCACACTGCGTGCGGAACAACAGCCGGACCTGGATGTGCTCACCTTCGAGCACTTCAGCCTCGATGGCGGCGCAACTCCCGATGAGGTGCGCACCTACGCCGATCTGTTCGAGAACGCACACCGCCTCGCAGCATGGCTGCGCGGGCGCGGCATGCAGCCTGGTGAGCACTTCGCAATCGCGTTGCGCAACCATCCGGAATTCATCGAGGCGATGATTGCCGCCTCGCTCACCGGCACCGTGTTCGTGCCGATCGATCCGCGTACACGCGCCGACAAGCTCGCGTTCATGGTGAACAACTCCCGCAGCCGCGGCATCATCTGTGCGCAGTACAATCTTGCCGAAGTCTGCCGTGCCGAACGCCACTGCCCCGATCTGAAATGGCTGCTGACGCTCGATGAGGGCGAGCCCGAGGATGAGCCACCTTCACGGCTGTTCATGCAGCCAGCCGCCGAGGTACTGGCAGGCCCTGCCGTCACGGTCGATCCCTTCCCTGCCACGCTGCAGCATCCGCTGCAGGTGATCTACACATCGGGCACCACCGGAGATCCGAAGGGAATCGTCGCGAACAACCAGCGCTTTGGCGGCACCGGCATGGTGGGCATGCTGTTTGGCTACCGCCCCGACGAGCGCCCCTACACGGGGCTGTCGCTCACGCACAGCAACGCGCAGACCACGGCGCTGTGCCCGTCGCTGTGGAAGGGACACAGGGCGGTGTTCAGTCGCCGGTTCAGCAAATCGAAACTGTGGGACATCTGCCGTCGCCACGGCTGCACGACCTTTTCGATCCTCGGCGGCATGGCGACCGCGATCTACGCGGAACCCGAGCGAGCGGATGATGCCGACAATCCCGTGCGTCTGATCATCAGTGGCGGCATGCCGGCAGCGATCTGGGAAGCATTCGAGAAGCGCTTTGGCGTGCAGGTCATGGAGATCTACGGCGCCAACGACGGTGGCGGCATGGCCTTCAAGGCACCAGGCACAGGGCCGGTCGGCTCCTTCGGCAAGCCGATGCCGGGCTATGAGATGCGCATCCTCGACGACGACGGCAACGAGTGCGCTCCCGGCGTGCAGGGCGAAATCTGCTGCCGCCCGGTGTCGGGCAGTTCCGCATCGGTCGAAATCGAGTACCTGGGCAATCCGGAGGCATCGAAGAAGAAGGTCCGCGACGGCTGGAACCGCAGTGGTGATGTCGGTCATCGCGACTCCGATGGCTGGCTTTACTTCGACTATCGCAAGGGTGGTGGCATCCGCCATAACGGCGACTTCATCAATCCCGGTTTCGTGGAGAAGGTGATCGCCGAACATCCCGCGGTGGATGATGTCTACGTCTACGGCATCCCGGCGCGATCCGGCTCACCGGGTGAAAAGGATGTGGTCGCAGCGATCGTGGTGCGCGATCGCGATCGCTTCGATCCACATGCCCTGCTTGCACACTGTCGGGTCGGACTTGAACCGAATTTCGTTCCAGGCTATCTGCAACTGCTCGACGAACTGCCGAAGACAGCTTCCGAAAAAGTGCAGGAACGTCTGCTGCTCGAGGCGTTCGACCCCGATGCCGACGGTGTCTTCACGACCGCTTGACCGTGGCAGGACCACCCGCACCTCCCTGCGTCCGAATGACGGCAGCACGCATCGATCAACCACGCCAGGAGAACTGCAGGTGGACCGGATTGCCGACAACACACCGATAGTCGCGGGGGTTGGCCAATGCGTCGAACGGGGCAGCAATGAGCTGTCTCCGGTGGAGTTTGCTGCACGGGCTGCAGCTGCGGCAATCGCTGACGCGGGGGGTCGAGGTCTGGCCGCAGCAATCGACACCATCGCCGTGAGTCGCTTCTTCTGCGACTCGGTTCCCATGTGGGCCAGTCCATTCGGGCGCAGCAACAACCCGCCCGAATCGGTTGCACGGCGCATCGGTGCACGGCCACGCTCGCGAATCTACACCTCGGTCGGCGGCAATGAACCGCAGTCACGGCTGATCGAGTTTGCCCATGACATCGCCCGTGGCGAGCGCGAATGCGTGCTGCTCACCGGTGCCGAGGCGATCCGCAACGAACGCCACGCCCGGCGCGCCGGCAGGGAACTCGACTGGAGCGAACACCACGATGTGGCACTCGAGGAGCGCGACCCTGACCTCGCACTGCTGTCGCCGCAGGAAATCGCCAACGGTCTGATGCTGCCGATCGACTGCTACAGCCTGATCGAGCAGGCACGCGCGAGTGCCCTCGGGCGCAGCGTTGCCGCACAGCGCGAACACATGGGCCGTCTGTGGGCAGCATTTGCCGCCATCGCCGCCCACAACCCGATGGCACAGTTTCCTGTGGCTCCCAGCGCGGACGAGATTCTCGCTGCAACGCCGCTGACGCACCTGTATACGCGCCGCATGGTGGCGCAGGACGGCGTCAACCAGGGGGCTGCCGTACTGCTCACCAGTGTCGCCAGGGCACGAACCCTCGGCATCGCACCCGAGCGCTGGGTGTTTCTGCACGGACTGGCCGAAGGACGCGAGCCCCTGCTCAGCGAGCGTCCTGATCCAGGGAATGCACCGGTAGCCGGTGCGGTGCTTGCGCGAGCCCTCGCGCTTGCCGGGATCGGCATCGACGACATCGATCCGATCGACGTCTACAGCTGCTTTCCGTGTGCAGTGAGCATGATTGCCGAGCATCTCGGCATCGTCGACGACGGCAGCCGTGCGCTCACCCTGACGGGGGGCCTGCCGTTTTTCGGTGGGCCAGGCAACAACTACACCACGCATGCGATTGCCGAAATGGTGCAGCATCTGCGTCGCACCCCGCAGGCGTTCGGACTGGTCACCGCAAACGGTGGCATATTTTCCAAGCACGCTGCAGGAATCTATTCATGTCGTCCCTCGACGGTCGACTGGGGCACGGCAGCAACCCGGGTGGATGGTTCGCAGAACGTGCGCCGGCGCATTGCCGCCACACGCCCCTCCGAAGGGAGAATCGTCTGCTGGACGATTGCCTGCAGCGAAGGAGCGCCCTCACACGGCATGATCATCGCCGGGACCGACGGCGGCGAACGCTTCACGGCACGCACCGCCCCTGGAGACCAGGCCACGATCGCCGCCCTGCTCGATGCCGATCGCAGCGGTATGCGCGTGCGCACGGCACCCGCCAAGGGGGAAACGCTGCATTTCACACTGGAGCAGAACGACTGAAACACCGCATGCACGTTGCTCCGGGTTGCGTTCGTGTATCGCGCACGCAACCCGTCACAGCACGCCTCAATGGCGAATTGCTTCGACTCCCGAGCCTGTATCACCCCGTGCAGCGATAGCCACATCGTTCGCCTCGGCCACATCCCTGGCCTGTTCTGCCGGCGCTTTCCCCGACTTTCGCACGCCCCGCGTCGCTCCCTTGCCAGCAGCGTGTGCTGCCTCGTGGTGGCCACGCCGCGAGGTTCTCAGCCAGTGAGCCTCATCGATCTCGAAGTCGTGCAGTATCGCATCGAGCGTGCGCCCGATACGCGTGGTGTTCGCGATCGCAGGAATCCGTGACCATGCGGCGCGCTCTCCTGCCTTGATGAGGTGTGCCATCTCATCTTCGTTCAGAACGCGCAGGATCATGTCCAGGTTGGACAGGCCGTAGCCAGGGAAGATGTTGATGTCCCCGACGAAACGCTGGTCGATCAGCGCGTTCACGGTATTCATCGTCGTCCCCATGCGTGGGCTCACCTTGGTCCGGCGCTGGATCCAGTCGAGACTGCCACGCACCACTGCCTTGGTTGCGGCAACCATGGCGTCCGAGGTGATCCGACGGAACCCGGGGCTCGTGTTCGGCTCCCTGCCCAGCCCGGGCATGACCTGGCTGACGATGAAATGGTTGACGCCATACATGCGCGCCAGACGCTTCGCCGGCAGATCCTGCGAAAACGACCCATCGATCCAGCGGTGCGAGGGCAGATACGGCTTGATCTCCCCGTCCATGTTGCGTGCCTCGAGCATGACGGGTGAAAACACACCCGGCAACGCCGCACTGGCAAGCACTGCCGTGAGCACCGTCACGTTCGGCGACGCAATGTGGTTCAACAGTCGCGACGTCTGGCGCGGGCTTGCCGGCGAGATGGATATGTTGATGCTGCGCCCGGTCTTGCGGTAGGCCTCGAGGAAGGTCATGTCCGGAATCAGGCGTTCCATCTCGGTCCGGATCACTCGCGTGTCGATGGTGTTGCGCTTGCCGAAGCCGAGCTTGATGTCTGAGCGGTTATCGGTCAGCGCACGTGCGATCCAGTTGTCCTCGAACATCTCGAGGAACTCCTCATCGGTGCGGGTTCCGAGTATCCCCGCCACGAAGGCCCCTGCGCTCGCACCCGAAATCACTGCCGGACACAGACCCTGTTCGATCAGCGCCTTCAGCACCCCGAGGTGAAAGAAGCCCAATGTGCCGCCACCGCTCAGCATCAGCGCCGAACGTCCATAGCAGTGACTCGCCCGCTGGAAGAACTCCACACGTTGCACCCAGGGTATCGATTCGAAATCACGGGGGGCGAAGTGCTCGAGCGCGTCGTTGATCTCGGCGATGTAATCGTCGATCAGCTTCTTCGTGCCGCACTTGGCCCGCTGGTAGAGCTGCGCCTTGCCGATGCCCTCCATGTTGCCGTGAATGCCCTCGTTGAGCACGAACAGCAAGCCCCGATCATCGCTCTTGCGACGCAGGCGACGAAGCTGCTGCAGCCGCAGACGGATGTTCTCGTGATCATATAGACGCGAGCTGTCCTCGCGACGCCAGTCCTCCGCTCCACTCAGACGATCGTGCCTTTCCGCCAGCTCCAGCCACTGCTGATAACTGTCCGCCGCGGCAAGCTCCTGTTCCAGAGCTTCAAGAACGGGTGAACGGGGTGAAAAACGCGCAGACTTCGCCATCAAGATCTCCAACAAACTGCCGGACATGTTGCAAAACAGTACAGCAACATGACTATGAACAAAAGCATAAGGACCTTGAGAGGGGGTTTCCAGTTCTTTTTCAGCTCACAAACCTGTCATTTTTTCGTTTGTCCAGCCCCGTCGAAGACGAATTTCATCCAGCACCTCATCTGTGTGCTCCCCGAGCCCCGGGGCGGTCGAACGTGCTGTCCACGGCGTCCCATGGAAATCCGTGGGAGAGGCGATCATCGTGGTCGTGCCTGACGGATCGGGCACATCGATCAGCGCACCGCAGGCACGCAGTTGCGGATCGGCGAGCACATCGTCGGCGCTGTTGATCGGCGCCCAGAAGAAGTCGGGATCGGCATCGAAGATCAGCGCCCACTCATCGAGCGTCCGGGTGGCGAATGCGGCATCGAGCAGTGAAATCAGCTCACCCGCGTGCTGCGCTCGCGCCAGCGGTGTGGCAAAGCGTGGGTCATCCAGCCACTCCGGGTGCCCGACAGCCCGCGCCAGTGGTGGCCAGTGCCGCTCGCCCTCGAGTCCGACGATCCAGAAGCGCCTCCCGTCCCCCGCCCGATAATTGTTGATTGCCGGATTGCCCATGGTTTCACGCACCCCGATCTGCGGATACAGGCCCCAGCCGAGCTTCATGTTCAGATCGAAACCGACCGTATAGACGCCCTGGCGCAGCAGTGAGGTCGAAACCAGCTGGCCGCAGCCGCTGCGCTCACGGGAAAACAGCGCAGCAGCGATTGCGCCGGCAAAGGAACTCGCCACTGAATGATCGCCCATGCCGCCACGCTGGAACGGCGGATTCGCACCCGGTGGGGTGAGCAGATCCGCGATCCCGGAGCGCGCCCAGAATGCCGCGATGTCATAGGCGGCACGGTCGGCATCGGGGCCTTCGAGCCCGTAGCCGGTGATGATTCCGTAGACAAGTCGCGGGTAGCGTGCAAGCAGGGTCTGATGATCGAGCCCAAGGCGCGCCAGTGCGGACGGGCGGATATTGCTGAGGAACACATCGGCCGAGCCGATCAGATCGAGCATCATGCCACGGTCATCCGCCTCGCCGAGGTCCAGCACCAGGCTGCGCTTGCCGCGATTGTCAAGCTCGAACACCGGATTGTTCGGCATGTCGGCTCCCAGCATGCGCTGGAAACCCCGTGCCGGGTCACCCTCCGGGGGTTCCACCTTGATCACCTCGGCTCCCCAGTCCGCCAGGATTCCACCCGCTGCCGGACCGGCTACCCAGACTCCCAGTTCGACGACCCGTATCCCGTCCAGCGGTCCCGCCATCGTGCATCCTCCCCTGCCCATTGTCCTCGGTGCTCAGACCCGCCCTTCACCCACTCCCGCGCGACGCTGCTGCACGATACCGATGACAGCCGGTGCCACCGATATCAGCACGATCGCGAGGATCACCAGACTGAAATTCTCCTTCACGACGGGAATGTTGCCGAAGAAATAGCCAGCCATCACGCAGATACCCACCCACAGCAGCGCACCAACGACGTTGTAGGCAAGGAACTTCCCGTAGCTCATTGCACCAATCCCGGCGACGAAAGGTGCAAAGGTGCGCACGATCGGCACGAAGCGTGCAATCACGATCGTCTTGCCGCCGTGGCGTTCGTAGAAGGCATGCGTTCGCCGCAGGTGTTCGGGGTTGAAGAATCGTGAGCGGGGATAGTGAAACACCTTCGGCCCCAGATAGTGGCCGATCGCATAGTTCAGCGTATCGCCAAGGATTGCCGCGACACCAAGCAGCCCGAACAGCAGCCAGGCATCCAGGGCACCCTGCGCAGCAAAGGCACCGGCGGCAAACAGCAGTGAGTCGCCTGGCAGTATCGGCGTGACGACCAGACCCGTCTCGCAGAAAACGATCAGGAACAGCAGCGCATAGGTGTGCGTGCCATGACGCGCAATGATCTCGGCGAGGTGCTGATCGAGATGCAGGAAGAAATCGATGAGCCAGTGAACGAGATCCATGGGGACTCCGGCGCGAACCGCATCGTGATGACACGGCAGTGAGCGCAATTCTACCGCGCCGGCCCTGATCGGCCACCTCATGTGTAAACGCGATCCGGGTGGCGCATTTCGAGGCGAGGCCCGGCATATCCCCCATCCTGTCCCCGGCGAAGGTGCCGGGCTGGCGTTGCAGTCGCGATGCTACACTTCGTCTCTGATCCATGCATGCAGCGTCCGACAGCAGCAGAACCTCATCATCGATGCCAAACGCCGCCACACCTTCGCTCGCACGCATCTACCGCCTCGTCCCTGCCTTCGACTCGCTGCGCCGCTACCGGCCGAGCGATGCCCGCTCCGACGTTCTCGCCGGGCTCACGGTCGCGGCGGTCGCCGTGCCGCAGGCGATGGCCTACGCGATGATCATCGAGGTGCCGCCGATCTACGGGCTCTACACCGCGATCGTCATGACCGCTATCGGTGCACTGTTTGATTCCTCGCGCCAGCTCATCAACGGCCCCACCAACGCGATCTCGATTGCGGTGCTGAGCGCAGTCGCCGTGGTCGTAGATCCGGAGCAGCGCCTCGCAGCAATTTTCCTGATGACCTTCATGATCGGTTCGATCCAGCTCGCGATAGCGCTGTTCCGGTTCGGTGACCTCACGCGCTTCATTTCGCACTCCGTGATCGTCGGCTTCACCCTCGGTGCGGGAACCCTGCTCGTGACCGATCAGATGAAGAACCTGCTCGGCATGAAAGCCATGGGGGGGCCGCACGATCACCTGTTGGTGCGCTTCTGGCTTTCGATGACCGAAGGTGGTGGCATACACCCTGAAACCGCATTGATCGGCCTCGGCACCATCGCGCTGGTACTACTGCTGCGCGGGCTCAAACGCTGGCTCCGGATGCCGCTGTTACCGGAACTGTTCATCGTGGTCTGCGTGATGGCGACGGCCTGCGCCTGGCTCGGTCTCGAGGAACGCGGCGTCAGGGTCGTGGGCGCCATACCCGCATCCCTTCCGGAGTTTCGGTTACCGGTATTCGATGCCGTGAAAATACAGCAATTTGCTGGCGATGCGCTCGCGATCGCCCTGCTCGGACTGCTCGAAGCAATTGCGATGGCCAAGGCGATCGCAGCGCAGACCCGCCAGAAGCTCGACATGAACCAGCAGTGCCTCAGCGAGGCGCTCGCGAATCTCGGGGGCAGCCTCTACCAGTGCATTCCCGGTTCGGGCTCGCTGACACGCTCGGCCATCAACCAGCAGGCCGGGGCTGCCACCCAGTGGTCCGGCGTGATCTCGGCTGCCGGCGTAGCGGCCATCATGATGATCTTTGCACCCTACGCACAGCACCTGCCGCGTGCAGCACTGGCCGGCATACTCGTGGTCGCATCGTGGGGCATGATCGACTGGCGCTCGCTCGCCTTCCACTGGCGGGCAACGCACTTCGACGCGGCGATCATCGCGGCAACCGCCTTTTCCGCGCTGGCGATCTCGGTCGAATTCTGCGTGATGATCGGCGTGCTCATGTCCTTCGTGCTCACCGTGCCACGCGCCGGACGCATGCTGCTCACACAGTTCGTTGTCAGCACCGAAGGCAGCATCCACGAACGGCTGCCCGACGATATACCATGCCGCAAGCTGCTGATCTTCGGTCTGGAGGGAGAATTCTTTTTCGGTGCGATGTCGGCGATGGAACGCCACTTCGACGCGATCGAGTCGCAGGTGAGTCCCGACACCGAGGTGATCGTCCTGCGACTGAAGCGGGTGCGCAACCCCGATGCGGTTGCACTCGCCGAGCTCAAGCAGTTCCTGTTGCGCATGAAAGCCTGCGGTGTGCATGTACTGATGTGCGGCGTGGGCCACGACCTCCACAGTGCGATGCAGCGCGCAGGAATGAGCGGGCGTCTCGACGAGCAGGTCTTCCTCGAACAGCGTGTGCGCCAGACGAGTACGATGCGTGCAATCCGACACGCGTACCAGCTGCTTGGCGGACGGTGCAAAACCTGTCCGTGGCACAACGGCGAGACCGGACGCCAGGCAGGCGCTTAGACGTCGAGTCGCTTCGGCAGATCCATGGTCGGCTCCGCACCGATCACGATCTCGCCACGCCCGAGCTTCGAGTGGCGCAACCCATAGCCGAAATAAAGCAGCATGCCGCAGCCCAGATACACGAGGAAGAAGTTCCGCGTCTCGGTCTTGCCCATCAGGGACAGCAGCAGCAACAGGCACATTGCCGCCCCGATGAGCGGTACATATGGAAACCACGGGCTGCGGAACGGGCGCACGAGATCCGGCTGGGTATAGCGCAGGTACACCACTGTCAGACAGACCATCGCAAACGCCGACAGCGAACCGACATTGGTGAGCGCTGCCAGCGAGTCGAGTGACATGAAGCCGGCAAAGCATGCAGCAACGAAGCCCACGATCAGGGTATCGATCCACGGCGTGCGGTAGCGCGGGTGCACGCGCGCAAACACCGGTGGCAGCAGACCGTCGCGCGCCATGGTGTAGAAGATCCGCGTCTGCCCGTACAGCAGCACCAGCATGACCGAGGAAATGCCGGCAATGGCGCCGATCTTCACCAGTATCGCGAACCACGGCAGGCCGATCCGGTTCACCGCCATCGCGATCGGAGCCGGGTCATCGAGTTCCGCATAGGGCACGATGCCGACCAGTACGGCAGACGTCAGAATGTAGAGCACGGTGCAGATCAGCAGTGAACCGATGATGCCGATCGGCATGTCACGCGCCGGATTGCGCGACTCGGAACCCGCAGTGGATACGGCCTCGAAGCCCAGGTAGGCAAAGAAGATGGTGGCTGCCGCCGTGACCAGTCCCGTCAGGCCGTAGCGTGAGGTGTTCTGTCCGCTCAGTACATCGCCCAGCGCGCGCAGGATATCGGCCAGCCAGCCGCGCTCGGTGCCTTCGGGTGGCGGTGGAACCTGCTCGGGTATCAGCGGCGACCAGTTGGCCGTGTCGACGAAGAATGCGCCGACACCGATGAATGCAATCACCACGCTCAGCTTGATCATGACCACGATGTTGTTGGCCGTTGCCGACTCCTGTATGCCGAGCACCAGCAGGCCGGTGATGGCCACGATCGCAACGATCGCCGGCACATTGACCACACCATGCGCCACGACCTGCATACCCTCACGCACGGCAACACCGGGGGCAGCACTCAGCTCGGGCGGGACATGGATCCCGAAGTCGTGCAGCAGACTGACCACATAGCTCGACCAGCCAACGGCCACCGTCGCGGCGGCAAGCCCGTACTCGAGCACCAGCAGCAAACCCATGAACCAGGCCACGAATTCGCCCATCGACGCGTAGGAGTACGAGTACGCAGATCCCGACACCGGCAGCATCGATGCCAGCTCCGCGTAGCACAGGGCGACGAAACCGCACAGGAAGCCGGTGATCACGAAGGAAATCATGATCCCCGGCCCCGCATACTCGGCCGCTGCACGCCCGGTCAGCACGAAGATGCCGGTACCGATGATGCAGCCGATTCCCAGCGAGACCAGGTTCAGCGCCCCGAGGCTCTTCCTGAGTTCCCCCCGGGCGTGTTCAGCCTGCATCTGGCCGACGGATTTGCGTATGAACAAACGGCCGACGCCGGTCATGACCGTCGGACGGGAACCGCTCGCCATGGCAGACGCTCCTTATCGGGTTGGGCAAGTATAGGTTGCACACTCCCCCGCTCCCAGAGCGCCACATCGCAGCGTGCCGATGCCCTTGCTGCCACCAGGATGCAGGAGCCGATATAGTAGTGGCAGCTCTCACATCATTCATTCGAGGAGCCGGATCCAGGATGCCAGCGCAGCAACCCGGCAGCGACAGTGCCCACTGGCATGCGTTTCATGGCGTACGGGCGCTGAAGTCCACCCATCCCGAAGTGCGGCGACTGAAGCGCCGCGAAGAGAGTCCAAGCCTGCACGGCAACAAGGTCTGGCACTCGAGCTTCGCGCTGATCGACTACCTGCATCGGCATCCGCCGCGCCAGGGTGTACGCGTCATCGACATCGGTTGCGGCTGGGGACTCAACGGCATCTGGCTCGCACGGCGCTGCGGTGCTCGTGTGCTGGCGATCGATGCGGATCCTGCGGTCGAGCCCTATCTGCGCCTGCAGGCGCGGGTCAACCACGTCGACATCGAATTTCTCAACCGTCGCTTCGAACAGCTCGATGCCAGGCTGCTGCGCGGCGCCGAGCTGCTGACGGGAACGGACATCTGCTTCTGGGACGAGATGGTCGAGCCGCTGTATCGCCTGCTGCTGCGCGCCCGCAAGGCAGGTGTGCGGACTGCAATCATTGCCGACCCCGGGCGCTCACCCTTCTGGGCACTCGCTGCGCGCGCCGAACAGCGCTTTGCAGCCAGGGTGGTGAGCCACGCCAGCGGTCGGCGTGGCACGGCAGCAAAACAGCTGCTGATCAGTGACCTTTCCGGTGCTGGCGCACTCAGTTTCTGACTGCAGGAGGCGCTGCCAGCCAGTCGACGACGACGGCACCACGCAGTTCACCGGCAACGAAACCCGTTGCCTGGTCATCGGGATAGCGTTCGGCGAGCGCCTTGCGTACCGGCTCCGCAATGTTGGCACCATGACACGTCTCGCACGGCGGCTGGGTCAGGATCGCCTTCATGTAGCGCGCCGAACCGTCATCACTGCGCGTGAAGGACTCCAGCGTGCCCGCATCCTCGCCGGCGCCGAGCCGTTGCGCAAATGCCTCGAGTACCTCACGCGCGCGCTCATCGGGTGTGTTCTCCGGATTGCGCACGCGCAGCGCCGTGCGCCACACCCGCACACCGGCCTCACTGCCGACCTGATCGGCAATCTCGGGCGCACGGGTCTGGCAGACCTCGATCGCCGCCACGGGACCGCCCGCTGAAATCGCCTGCAGCAACTCGTCCTTGAGTCTCGCCTGCATCGTCATTGCCACTTCCCGCGAGACGAGCAGACGTGAATCGGCGTCCTCGATCGCGTGCACTTCAGGGGCAATCGCAAGGACCATCATGATGGTGGCAATCATTCGCATGGCGGATCTCCTACAGACACGACGGCGACAGGCGATCCGCGCTGCGGAATTGCTCAGATGTCGGTCGAATCATATATTAGTGTTCTCGAATGTGGCAATTGCAGACACCCCATGCCCAAGACACGTGCAGGCACTGCACCATCAGCACCGCAGATCATCACACAGGAACTCGCAGACCATGCCGAAGTGGCGACTGCTCTGCTGAAATGCATCGCGAATCCCCATCGGCTGATGATCCTGTGCCTGCTTGCCGAGGCCGAATCCTCGGTCGGTGCGCTGAATGCGCATGTCCGGCTCTCGCAATCGGCTCTCTCACAGCACCTGGCCGTGCTGCGCACCGAGCGCCTGGTGGGCACGCGTCGTGAGGCGCAGACGGTTTACTACCACATCGAGCCAGGACCGGTACTCGAGATCATCCGCGTGCTGCACCATCATTTCTGCTCGCGCACCGGCTGATCGGTGCGCCCACACGGATCACTCGGGTGCAGGCAAAGAAACCTCCATCGTCGGCAGCGCATCGGGCATGCCGCCAAGGGCAACCGCACAGCGTGAACTCGCGTTGAACGTCGCCAGCGTGACTGCCATCTGGCAAAGCTGGGCCGCCGTGAAGTGCCCGTGAAGGCGCTGCAACAGATCCACCGGAAACACCCCTGGATTGCGCAGATAGACATCCGCGAATTCCAGCACGGCCTTCTCGCGCTCACCAAGGCTGCTGGTGGCGAAATCGTCGTCGATCAGCGCCACGGTCGCCTCGCTCAGGCCATCGGCGCGCGCCACGTCATAGCGGGTCGCCTTGCAGAACACGCAGTTCACCGTGCGCGCATTGCGCAACCTCAGCATCTCGATCAGTGCCGGGCGCACCCCGTTGCGGCGCCACACCGAGTCGTTCAGGCGAACGATGACATCGATCAGCTGAGTCGCCAGTCCAAGGCTGCTGTCACGGATCACATGCCCCGTAGTTCCCGCCGGTGTCCCGACCCGTGGCCCTGCCCCGCCCATCACTGTGCCTCCCCCGTGAATCCTGCATCGATCGCCGTGAACATCATCGCCAGGCGGATGCGCGCATCGATGAATCCCAGGGACTCGACCAGGCAGACCAGCCCCGCATCGCCGTAGTGGTGTTTCACCGCATCGGCAAGCCCGTCGTCTATCGCTGCGGCATCCTGCGCGTACACCTCGGCGAATGCCAGTACGGCACGCTCTGCGTCATCGAACAGTGCGCTGCTCACATAGCTGCCATCGCGTACCTGAGCGCAACGCTGCGGCTCGACCTCCCGACCATGCCGGCAGTGGTTCGCCTCCTCGGTCGCACCGTGCATGACGGCAAGGCGCAGACGACAGAGCTCGAGCGCTCGTGGCGGCACATGGTCCTGGCGCCAGATGCGGTCCCAGACAGCGTCGAAGTCGCGCGCAAGCTCACCGGCCGGCGCAAGCACGACGGACAGGCTGTTGCTGTCGTATCGCATCACTCCTCCATACCGGGCACACTCCGCCCAAACCTTCATCACTTCGATGCTTTCCGTTATTCTGCGCACATCCGGCCACGACCGGAAGGCCCCGGGTACGGAGGAGGCATATGCGCTGGCAGGGCGGGCGTCGATCGGACAACGTCGAGGACCGTCGCGGCGAGGCTGCACCGGTGCGCATGAGCGCAGCAGGAGCGCCACTGCTGTTGCGCCTGTTGCCGTTGTTGCTGCGCACGCGTGGTGGTCGTCTGCTGCTTGGCATCACCGCCCTCACGCTGGTCGGCGCGCGGCTGCTCGGCATCGACCTGCTCTCTCCCCTGCTCGGTGGAAGCGCCACCCCTGCAACGCCCCCTGCACCCGCGAGTATCTCGTCGACCGAGCGGGAGAAAACGGATTTCGTCGCCACGGTGCTTGCCGACACCGAGGACACATGGCACGAATTGTTCA
Organism: uncultured Klebsiella sp.; assembly: GCA_964610955.1. Classification (GTDB taxonomy): domain Bacteria; phylum Pseudomonadota; class Gammaproteobacteria; order Pseudomonadales; family UBA5518; genus UBA5518. Next base: position 78,218 of record CAZSYV010000001.1, read on the forward strand.
CCGGGCTGGGGCGCAGCTACGAAGAGCCTCGACTGGTGCTGTTTCACTCCAGCGTGCGCTCCGCCTGCGGTTTCGCCCAGTCCGCGATGGGACCGTTCTACTGCCCCGCAGACCACCGGGTCTACCTCGACCTGACGTTCTTCGAGGAACTTGCACAGCGCTTCGGCGCCCCGGGTGATTTCGCCCAGGCCTACGTGATCGCCCACGAGGTCGGACACCATGTGCAGACGCTGCTCGGCATCTCCGGGCAGGTGCAGCGCGCCGGCCAGGGTGCATCGAAGGCGGCAGTGAATGCACTGTCGGTACGTCAGGAACTGCAGGCCGACTGCCTCGCTGGCGTCTGGGGCTACCATGCCGATCGTGTGCGCGGCATCCTCGATCCCGGGGATCTCGAGGAGGCTCTTACCGCCGCCAGCGCGATCGGTGACGACCGCCTGCAGCAACAGGCACAGGGTCATGTCGTGCCCGACAGCTTCACCCACGGCAGCTCGAAGCAGCGTGTGCACTGGTTCAGGCGCGGCTTCGACTCCGGCAAGGTTGCGAACTGTGACACCTTTGGCCGAACCGACCCCTGATCGATGGCTGTGAAGGCAGACGTTGCGCTTGCATCATGGGAACGCCCTACTAGACTTCAGGCAAGTGTTTGCCCGCGAAGAGAATCGCATGAACTGGGTCCTGATTCTGGCTACGGCCATCGCAGGCATACTGATCGCGTATCTGACCGTCTTTCGCCGCCCTGCTCAGCGAAGCACGCCAGCGCCGCCCCTCGCGCCGCGACGACACCGCGCCGTGGCAACCGATACCGGGGCGGGGGTCGTGCCAGACACCGCCGAAGTGGCGGAAACGCCAGTCGAGGGCCCACTGCCTCCGGCACTGGTCGCGTTCTGGCTGGCAGATGAGCACGAGCTTGCACCCGATCGCTGCGCAGAGATCACCGAGCAGCTGCGCCACATCGTGATGCCACCGCGCGGCGTACAGCGTTTCATGAGTGCGGACATCACCACCGTCGATGCCTCACGCGAGCTTGCCGAACTGGTGATGAGCGAGCCCCGGTTGACCGCAAGGCTGCTGGGGCGGGCGAATTCATCCTTCTATGGCCTGCAGATGCCGATCGGCAGTGTCCCGCACGCGATCACCTACCTGGGCATGAACGCGGTGCGCAGCATGGCGCTCAGTTTCCTGCTCGAGGAATCGTTCACATCGGATGACCCGAAACTGCGCGAATACCACGATCAGGTCTGGACTTCCGGTCTGTTCGCCTCGGAGCTCTGCTCACTGCTCGCGACCAGGCTCGGCTTCAGCGATGCGGCAACCCTCTGCACGCAGACCATACTCTCCTTCATCGGTGATCTCGCCGCACCGCCACTGCTCGGTAACGAGGCACACAGGGCATACGGCCTGGGACTGGTGGACAGGCTGCGTTTCGAACAGGAGACGATCGGCGCCAGCTCGATCCTGCTCGGCACGCTGGTGATGCGCGACTGGGGGTTGCCGGACACCATCGTCAGCTCCGTCTCGGCAACCGGGCGCGTGATCGCGACACCCGTAACACGGCTCCCCGAGGAAATCGCAGCACGCGCCGGATTTTCCTATGCCTGCACACGCATCGGCGAGGCAATCGCCAGGCGGCGGATCAAGCATATCGATCAGATCGACCTGCTCGACGGCGACGACCCCGAACTCCACCACCTGCAGGGTTATCTACGCCTGCCGGCCCTCGCCCCCCTTGTGCAGCAGCTTGAATCCCCCGACATACGCATCCCGCTGATACGCATGATCGCTGCAGCAAACAGCGAAGCCTCATCCACCCCGGCATAGAAACCTGAGCCGAACGCTCCCTCAGAAGCTCAGGCGCACACCCGCCTCGATGCTTCGCCCTGCCTCGGGCGCAATGTCACGCAGCGGCGATGCTGCATTGCGCACCTCGCGATCGAGCAGGTTCTCTCCGCGCAGAAAGACGCTCCACTCGTTGTCACCCACACGGAACAGGTATTGTGCGTGTGCCGAGAGCAGCAGATGACCGGGAACTGCCGGCCCGGCGTCTCCGGTGTGCGGCTGGCGCAAGACACGCGTCAGGCGCAGGCCGAGATCCAGCGAAGGGCCGACCCAGCCAAGCAGCGCTGCAATGCGCGCCGCCGGCACACGCGGGACGTCCGCGCCACCGCTGAGCGTGCCACGCACACGATCGCCCGCCACGCCGATATGCCAGGCATCCGAAAACCGATAGCGCGCCTCGAGTTCTACCCCACGAAAGCGCGCATCGGCCGCACGCCAGTGGCGGACCGGAAGACACTCATCTGCGTCGTCACCAAGGCACTCGACAAGCATCAGCCTGCCGTGTGGATCAAACACCAGTCCGCTGTCGCGTTGATGAATGAAGTCACGGTAGCGCGTCTGAAACCATGCGATTTCGATATCGAGCCGCTCGCCGTGGAGGTGCCACCCCAGGTCGAGGTTCGTCGAACGCTCCACGCCAAGGGTGGAATCACCGATCTCGTAACTCGCCGTTGCGACGTGGACTCCGTCGGAGTACAGCTCCTCGAAGCTCGGTGCGCGCCCGGCACGGCTCAGACCAAGCTTCAGTGTATGACGCCCATCCAGTTGCCAGATCGCCGAGAGAGAGGCACTGTGGGTCGTGTACGACTGCCCGACATGGTCGCGCGGCTCGTGTTCGTCACGGTTCAGCCGCAACCCGAACTCCCACACGACATCGCCGAGGTGCAGATCCTCGACGAGGAACACCCCGCGTGATCGTGAATCGACAGCCGGCACGAAGGCCTCCTCACCCACAGCCACGAAATCGCGCCGACCGAACTGAACACCCGCCGCACCATGCAGATACTCGCTCAGACGGTGCACGACCTCGATCCGCCCATCGCGCGCACGATTGCCGAAGCGCGTACCGAGCACACCATTCTCGATTTCGCCATGTTCGTAGTCCGACCAGGCAAGGTGCATGCGCAGCAACTCCATGCCGGGCAAGGGGTCTGTCACTTCACTGCGCAGCTCATGGCGCGTCTGTACCAGATCGATACGCACGCCGCCATGCTCGTGTTCTTCATGATCCCCCTCTGCGTGCCCGTGGCGGTGCGCACCGGGCGGGATCCCGTAATCCGAGTCGAGGCGGTTCGTAGCCATGCCGACATAACCGCGCCCAAACACCCATGACAGCCCGGCGCTCGCCCCCCACGCCTGCGCATCACTGTTGGCCAGGTGCGTACCGCCGTCGGCATCATGCCCGGCACGAGGGATGCGCAACTCCTCGCTGTCGCGTCCAAAACCATCGAAGTGCAGCGCGAGACTGCCCTCACCCGCCTCGAGCCGCCCGGCCAGCGTATGTCCATTCGCATTGGATCCACGGCGGTACTCGAGTGCGCCCTCCGGCTCATCCGGCACGCGGGAAGGGACACGACGATCGATCACATTGACCACGCCGGCAATCGCACCGCTGCCATAGAGCAGCGTCGCCGGACCGCGCAGCACCTCGATGCGTTCGGCAAGCACCGCCTCGACAGCGTCGGCATGATCGGCACTGGCGCTTGCGGCATCCCCCACCGGCAGGCTGTTCTGCAGCACCAGTACGCGCGGCGCTCCCTGGCCACGGATCACCGGGTGCCCCACACCGGGCCCGAACGATGCATACGACACACCGACTTCCTGTTTCAGCGTTTCGCCGAGTGTGGCGGCAATCCGACGTCGCAACTCCTCGCCACCGAGGACATTGACGGGATGCGCGGTTTCGGCCTCACCGCGGTGCATCGGCGCGGTGACCACGATCTCCTCCAGGTCGGAGCGCACGGCAGCGACGCTCGTGCCCGAGCTTGCAGCGAGGAACAGAGCGATGCCCGACACCACACCGCGTCGACATGAGTCCTTCATGAATGGAATCCGCTTTGCATGCCGCGCAGGGTATGCGCAGCCTTCACGAGGCGCGGCAGTATACGCAGAGGGGTTTCGGGAACCAAATGCCGTGATTTGCCGTGGACTGGCGTGCCGGCAGATGTCGACAATAGATAGACAATCGAAACCGGGAATCCGCCGGGGGGTGCCTGACGATGCGTATGGTCGTGATGCTGCTGATCGCGCTGTTCTCTGCCCATGCATCGACAGCCACGACCGCCGAAGTGCAGCGCGCCACGACGGCTCGCGCGCAGACCACACCGCCGCGCATCGGCCTGGTGCTTGCCGGTGGGGGCGCGCGCGGCCTGGCCCATATCGGCGTGATTCGCTACCTCGAGGAGCATGGCATCCGGATACATGCCATCGCCGGCACCAGCATGGGCGCAATCGTCGGTGCGATGTATGCATCGGGACTCGACGCTGCAACGATCGAGGAAGTCGCCGCCACGCTGGACTGGAAATACGCCTTCGACGACACCACGCCACGCGAGCAGCTGTCGCTGCGACGCAAGCAGGAGGACCTCGACTTTCTGGTACGCGGCAAGCTGCGCTACAAGGACGGGCGGTTGCGCCTGCCGATGGGTGTGCTCGAAGGGCAGCACCTGAACATGATATTGCACGATCTCGTCGGGCACGTGGCCGCAGTACACGACTTCGATTCGCTGCCGATCCCGTTTCGCGCGGTTGCCACCGATATCGAGACCGGTGAGGCAGTGGTGCTCGGGGACGGTGACCTGGCAACGGCGATGCGCGCCAGCATGTCGATTCCCGGCATGTTTTCGCCGATCGAGGTGAACGGGCGACTGCTGGTCGATGGGGGAATCGCCAACAGCATACCGGTCGATGTTGCGCAGACGATGGGGATCGATCACCTGATCGTGGTCGATGTCGGTACGCCACTCTCCGAGCGCGCACGCCTCGACAACGTACTGGCTCTGATGAATCAGCTGACGACGATCATGACGCGCAGCAACACGCACCGCCAGCTCGAACGTCTTGGCAGCGCAGACATACTGATCACGCCAATGCTCGATTCGGCCGGCGTGACGACGATGAGTTTCGACAAGACGGCGGAGGCGATTGCAGCCGGCTACGCGGCCGCAGAGCGCATGGCTCCGGAACTTGCAGCACTGGCGAGTGGCGACACAGGCACACGGGTGGCCGTGGAACGTCCGCGCCTGCGCCGACCCCGCATCGACGAGATCCGCATCGACTCCGACGCTGCGGTCTCACCGGAGCTGCTGCGCAACATGATCACCCAGCCGCTCGGTGCCCGGCTCAACCGTGAGCGCATCGAGCGCGACATCGCCGAAATCCACGGACTCGATGAGTTTTCGCGCGTCGACTACGAGGTCACACCCGAAGGCGGGCGTCAGGTGCTCACCCTGCACGCCACGGCGCATCCTGCAGGAATCAGCTACCTGCGCCTGGGGATCGGCTGGGACCAGGACAGCCGGGGCAGCAGCGACTTTGCGCTGCGCGCGGGCTGGCGGCAGAAGGGGATCAATCGTCTTGGTGCCGAGTGGTATACGCTGGCGCAGCTTGGTGGGCGCTCGCGTTTCATGAGCGAGTTCCACCAGCCACTCGACACGCGTCGCCGCCTGTTCATCGACACACGCTACGAATACCAGCAACGCCAGATCAACATCGTCGAGCGCCGCTCGGTTCTGGCACGCGTGGAAGTCGACCAGCAGCGCTTCGAGCTTGGCCCAGGGATCAACCTCGGCAACCTGGCGTCACTGCGCACTGGTGTCTACACAGGCACTGCCGATGCATCGGTCGAGATCGGAAACAAGCTCGGCGCAGTACGCGGCGAGGACGACGCGGGCTGGTTCGCCGAGTTCTACTACGACTCGCTCGATCGCGCCTACTTTCCGACCCGCGGGCTGCGGTTCATCAGCCACTTCGACGACGGCCTCAGGAACTGGGGCGCGAGCGTCGACTACGACGCGTGGAACACGCACGCGCAGTGGGTGCACTCCTTTGGCCAGCACGTGCTTGCAGCCAATCTGCGCTGGTCGGAACTCGATTTCGGCACGAGCGATCCGGAACGCATCACGCTGTCGTCGCAGGTATCCACTCTGGGCGGATTCCAGGCGCTGTCGGGGCGCACGAGCGACTCGCTGGCAGGCAACTATGCCGCGCTGCTCAGTCTGGTCTACTACCGGCGGATGAACCAGCAGTCGCTGCTGCCGACCGATCTGCCGGTATACGCCGGCGCCAGTATCGAGGCGGGCAACGCGTGGCTGCACCGACGCGACGCCACACTCGATGACCTGATTCTCGCCGGCAGCATCTTCCTCGGAATCGATTCTCCGCTTGGGCCGGTCTTTCTCGGTGCCGGATTCAGCGAAGGCAGGCAACGTGCGCTGTACCTGCGGATCGGTCAGCAACTCGACTGATCCCGCGCGCCATCAGGGAGTCCTGAGCAGCGCGTTGACCTCCTGCACATCGGCTTCGGCGAGGCGACCGGCAGCCGCCTTCAGGCGCAACAGCGACATCAGCGTCTCGTAGCGAGCACGTGCCAGATCGCGCTGTGTCTCGAAGACCTGCCGGCGTGCATTCAGCACGTCGATGTTCGCACGCACGCCGAGCTCGAGTCCGCGCTGGTTCGCCGCCAGTGCGGTACCGGCCGACTCCAGCGCCTCCTCGAGTGCCGTCACCTGCGCAAGACCGGCGGTGGCGTTCAGGTACGCCTGACGTGTCTGCAGGGCGCTTGACCGACGCGCACCGTCGAGTTCCGCCATGGCCTTCTCCAGCAGCTTCGCCGTTTCGCGCTGACGTGCCACCGTGCCGCCACCCGCGTAGAGCGGCAGCGAGAGTTGAACACCGACGCTGTGCTCGTCCAGATCGGTATGCACTGTCGTGATCGTGCCGGAGTTCGTCTCACCATAGCTTGCAACCAGGTCGACCTTCGGCAGATGACCCGCGCGTGCCTTCTTCGTCTCCATGCGCGCGATCTCGAGTGCGGCCTGTCCGGCAACGACGGCAAGGCTTTCGGTGACGGCCGAGTTCACCCAGGCCTCCATGTCGTTCGGTACGGGCTGGTGGAGCGTCACACCCTCGCCAATCGGTGCAAGCGTGCCTGGATAGCGGTTCGTGATCACGCGCAGCGCCTCCCCCTTGGCCGCCAGCTCGTTGCGTGCAGCGATCTGCTGCGCCGAAACGATGTCGAAGCGTGCCTTCGCATCCCGCACGTCGGTGATCGAGGCCGTACCGAGCTCGAAACGGCGGTTTGCGGCAGCGAGCTGCTCGGCGATGGCCGTGCGCTCACTTTCGGTGAACACCAGCGCGTCCTGTGCATACAGGACGTCGAAATACGCCTGCGCCAGGCGCACCACCAGGTCCTGACGCGCGATCTCGAGCTCGGCACGCCCCTGCTTGACCAGCACTTTCGTCTGGTCGTACTCGATCTTGCTGTCCCAGTGCAGCAAGGGCTGCGTGAGGCGCACGGCCCACGCGTTGCTGTTGTAGTTCTGGCGTCCGTAGGTATTGCTCTCGGAATGGTTCGACGTGGTATTGGCGCTCAGGGTCACTGCCGGCAGCAGGGCGGCGCGACTCTGCGGCACCCGTTGCTCGATCGCCTCGAACTGCGCACGTGCGGCCGCAAACTGCGCATCGTTCTCGAGCGCTTCCTGATACGCCGACAGGATGTCATCGGCGACACATGCCTGGGCCACGATCACCGCGGTCAGTGCAATCCATCTTCCCTTGTTCCTGTTCATGTCTCGAATCCTTCCATTGTTATCTGATGACACTCCCATTCAGCCCGCAGACACCCACACTCACCAGGCTCACTCCCCATCCATGACGGCCTGTGTCACGGCACTGGCGACGGAACCGGCCTCGGTGAATGCCACACGACACTTGATCCCTGCCGGTATGCTGCCGCCCGGGTTCGGCAGCTTCAGGCGCACACCGAAGGTTCCGCTCGCGGTGTCGACCACCGGGTCGATCACGGCAACCTCGGCCGCATAGCTGCCACCCAGCGGCTCCTCCGGCACCACCGTTGCACGCTGCCCCGGACGCAGCTGTCGGAACTCCTCCAGCGGCAGCAGCGCCTCGACGTACAGCACATCGATGTTCGCGAGTTCGAGGATCGGCCGCTCCATGTCCCGGCTGTCGGCCAGCTCACCGGGATCGTGGCTGCGCCGAACCACCACACCATCGATCGGTGCCAACACCGTGCGCAGCCTGAGCTCCTCCTGAGCCAGCCGGTGCTCCAGCTCGGCGACACGCCGGTTGTCACGCGTCTCGAGGAGTTCCGCTTCGGCAAGATGCTGTTCGGTCGCGGCCTCGTCACGCTCCTCGGCCGACACGAAGCGTTCCTCGTGCAGCTGCTGGTTGCGCTCTGCCTTTATCTTTGCGTACTGGAGACGGCTTTCGGCAGAACGGATCGCACCACGCATCGTCGCGCGAAAGCGCGCAAGCTCCGCGTTGGACTTCTCCCGTCCGGCATCGAGCTCGACCAGCACCTGTCCCTTGTGCACGCGATCCCCACGATCGGCATGGATCGCGCTGATCAGCCCATCCACCGCTGCCCGCACCTCGACGCGCTGACTCGGCTCGGTCACGCAGTCGAACTCCTCCTGCCCCGCTGCCAGGGCCGCGACTCCGATCAGCGCAAGCACAAGCCCGGCCCCCGTGCGTACAGTCATTCGCCAACCCCCGAAAATGCCAATGAACGGTCCTTTTGCTTCTCGCCCTCGAGCGTGCGCAGACGCACGCGTGCATTGCGCCGTTCGGCAGCGCCCTGTGCCGCGCGACGCAGCAGGCTGCCCATCCACCCCGGAAGCGCTTCCCTCTCGGCTGCCCATCGCCTCAGTGTGCTCACGAGCAGGGGCACATGGGCGCAAAACACCTCATCATCGAGCGCCACCAGCCCCTCGCAGCTGCCCGGATCCCCCTGACGCCCGGCCCGCCCGAACAACTGTCGGTCGATGCGTCGCGACTCGTGGAACTCGGTCAGGATCACATGCAGCCCACCCGCTTCGCGCAGCCGCGGATGCAGCTTGATGTCGGTGCCACGGCCCGCCATGTTGGTCGCGACCGTGACCTGCCCCGGCTGCCCGGCCTGCGCGATGATCGCGGCCTCCCCGGCGTCGTTGCGCGCATTCAGCAGCGTGCAGGTGATGCCCTCGGCAGCAAGCAGTGATGCAAGATGCTCGGAGGCTTCCACCGAGCGAGTGCCAACCAGCACAGCACGCCCGGCATCACGCTGCGTGCGCACGCTGGCGAGCACGGCACGCCAGCGAACCGCACCATGCACGAACACACGCTCACCGAGATGACGGCGGCGCAGCACACGATTGGTCGGGATGCGGATCGTGTCCACCCCGTAGACTGCCCGGATCTCGGCTGCGATCTCGGCCCCGGTGCCGGTCATGCCGGCCAGCCAGAGGTAACGGCAGAAAAAGCGCTGGTAGGTCACGCGTGCGATCGTCTCGCGCCGTCGACTGGGCTCCAGCCCTTCCTTCACCTCGATCATCTGGTGCAGACCATGCTCCCAGCTGCGATCGGGCATCGTGCGCCCCGTCGATTCATCGACGATCTGAACCGCCTCGTCGCTGATGATGTACTGCGTGTCGCGCTGGTACAGGTGCAGTGCAGCGAGTGCCTGCTCGACCATCTGCTCGCGTGCGCGACGAAACCGCCAGACGCCACCCCGCCCGCCGACCGCCTGCTCGAGCACGGCACGGCCTTCCGGGGTGAGGCGTGCGCTGCGTTCCGCCGCATGGATACGGTACGCATCCACCGGCAGCTCGCGCGCCACCTTGAGGGCGAACGCGTAGTCCTGGTCGCTGCCGTCACCCTGCTGCTCTGCCGAGATGATCAGCGGTGTGCGCGCCTCGTCGACGAAGATGCTGTCGGCTTCGTCGACCACCGCGTAGCACAGCCCGCGCAGCAACAGCCGATCGACACCGGCTCGACCATCGAGAAAACGGCGCAACGCAAGCTGGCGCACATTGTCCGCGCTACCGGCAGCAAGCCCGTCCTTGAGGTAGTCGAACACGAGGTCCTTGTTCACGCAGTAGGTCACATCGCGCGCGTACATCGCCCGACGCACATCCGTCTCCTGTCCCGGTTCGATCCATCCCACGGTCAGGCCGAAGAAATCGAACACCGGTGCCATCTCTTCGGCATCGCGCCGCGCCAGGTACTCATTGACCGTGACCACGTGCACCGGCACGCCCGCCAGCGCGACCGTCACCGCAGGCAACACGCCGGTGAGGCTCTTGCCCTCACCGGTCGCCATCTCGGCAACGCAGCCCCGCAACAGGGCATAGCCGCCCATCAACTGCACCGGAAAGTGGCGCATGCCGAGCCGACGCCCGCTCACTTCGCGCACCAGGGCGAAGACCTCGGCAACCAGCTCGCCCGGCAGCCCATCGCGTGCGAGCCGCCGCGACAGCGTGCGGGCACGCGCCTGCAGCGCCTCCTCACCGAGAGCCTCGAGCGCCTCGGCGTGCGCGAGCACACGAGCCGCAAAGCGGCGCAGTCGCCAGCGCGCGAGCGCCGAGCTCCACAGCGCAACGCGGCCCGCCCAGTGGGCGAGCGCCCGGTCCAGCGCATGCGGGTGGCGGTCGGCGCGCTCCGGGTACAGCCCGACCGACCACTCGGCCACCGACCACTCACGCAGCAGCCGGCGCATGTTCAGACGCCCAGCCGGCTGAGCAACAGCTGACGCACCCCGCGCCACAGCTGCACGGCAAGCGTGGCAGGAGCGTGCTCGAAGCGCACATGCGCACGGGTGCCAAAGCGCAGGTCCTCATGCGCCTCGGCGAGCTTCAGGTCGAACTGGAAGGTGTGCGCCAGCGTCTTCAGGCCCGACGGGTCGCGCGGATCGGTCGCGAACATCCCCCCACCGTCGACCGTCATCGACCTTGCTGGCAGTTCGTCCGAGCCACCAGGCACTTCGCGTGTGATCCGCGCCTCGAAGCGCTCGCCCGGACGATCGACCAGGCGCACGCGCACACGACGCGTGTTCTGGCGTACCTGGTCGACATCTTCCTGGCGCACCACGACACGTACCGCATCGAGTGCATCCGATACCACGTAGCCGAGCAGGTCGCCCTGCGCGAAATACCGTCCCGGTACATCACGCGCACCCGGCAGCACCCAGAAGCCTCCACGCCCGGCAAGCGACACCAGATCCTGCTCGCGCCGCTCGACGTGAGCCAGCGCGGCACGTTCAGCCTCGAGTTCCTGACGCGTGATCTCCGACTGCAGACGATCGTCGAAGCGCTGCAGTGCATGGCGCACGGTCAACTGCTCGACGCGTGCACGCCGCACCTCGAGTTCGGCATCCAGATCCGCGTCATCGAGCACGATCAGTGCATCACCGGACGCGACTGCAGCGCCAGGCGGCACCAGCACGCCGGCAACGAAGCCACTGCTGCCGGCGCGCACCTCGGCGTTCGGGGGCACCCACACCACTCCTTCGGCATTGGTCCAGTACGGCAATGGCACCAGCGTCGCGAACAGACCCAGCACGCCGACAGTGGCGAGGGTCGAAAGCACGGCCCGGCGGCGGTAGCGATCGAGCTCGGCATTGCGCAGCACAAAGGCAATCCCCTTCGCAGCCGGCCAGACCAGCATCATCGCGCTTGCCCACAGCGCGAGGATCACACCGACGAAGAAGTACTTGCCGGCAACGAACAGCGCGATGCTGAGCATCACGAACAACCGGTAGCACCAGGCCACCGGCGCGTAGAACAGCATCCACAGCCGTTCGCCGTGCTGGTACCCGGGCGACTGCGCCTGCTCGGCACCGAAGACGTAGCGCTTCACGAGATACGCCAGGTAACGGTTCGAGCGCTGTGCGAGATTCGGTATCTCGAGGAAGTCCGCAAGCATGTAGTAGCCGTCATAGCGCAGCAGCGGATTCGCATTGAAGGCGATCGTCGACACGCCGCCGATCAGCATCACGTTGAATGCGATCGCCCGTATCGCACCGGGCTCGACCGCGACCCAGACAAACAGCGCCAGTGCAGCGAGGAACAGCTCGACGAGGATCCCCGCAGAGGCCACACCGATGCGCGCCCACTTGTCACGAAACACCGCCGATGCGCTCGCATCCACGTACGGTATCGGTGCGAACACGAGGAACATCAACCCCATTTCGTGCACTTCGCCCTCACCACGGCGAACCGCCCACGCATGCCCCATCTCGTGGCAGAACTTCACGACCGGATAGCTGAGCCACAGCACCAGCAGGTTTTCCAGCGCAAGAACGCGATCGGCAAGGTTGCCGCTCAACTCCGCCCAGTGCTGCGGCAACAGCAGCAGCGCCCCACCGACCACCGCGAGCCACAGCAGCAGCCCGAGTGGCCCGAACGCCCAGCGCACGTACGGCCAGCTGCGCTCGATGAAGCGCTGCGGATCCCACAGCGGGATGCGCAGCGCCACCGGATTGCCGATGCTTTGCAGCCATTTCGCCCGCACCTGGCGCGAGCGGCGCTGCATCGCCTCGCCAAGTTCGGGAAGCGCGTCGATCTGCAGCACATCGGAGGCATGCAGCTGGTACAGCAGCTGGATCACCTCATCCTGCGTCGGTGCATGATCGCCAAGCCGATCGGCCAGTGCATTCCACAGCGCATCGACGGTGTGTGTGCCATCCATGCCGTCGATCAGTGCATAGGTCGCCGGCGTGAAACGGTGCGAACGCCCCGAGGCGCGGTCGAGCAGCACATACCACGGCCTGCCACGAAAGCGCTGGCGCGAGATTGCGATCTGCGGCAGCAGGCGTGGCCGCAGCCCGGCCACCCGGTACCAGTCATCGCTGAGGAATCGCGCGCTCATCGTTCAGGGCAACCAGTGCCAGAGTTTCAGGTCGAGCCAGTCGAAGAAGCGGTGCGTCCAGATCCACAGCAGACGCCGCCTGCCGGCCTCGACCTTGCCGACACCCTCCATGCCGGGACGCAGCCCCGATTCGGCGCCGGCCGTGCTCGCCTCGACACGGAACACATTCTCCCCATCCTCGGCGGTCGCGATGCCGATGGTGCCGACAGTGAAGGGAATCTTCTGCTGCGACATGCCGGCAAGCACCAGCAGTCCGTGCTGCCCCGGCTGCACGGCACGGATATCGCTCTCGGGCACCTTCAGGACCACACGGAACGCATCGAGCGGTGCGATCTCGAACAGCACCTTGCCCTTCTCGACCGGAGAGCCGAGCATCTGGCTGAGGTCACCGCTGACCACCACGCCATCGAAAGGTGCGCTGATGCGCGCGCGCGCGAGCTTGTCCTCGACCAGTCCGACCTGTGCACTCGCCTCGGCGAGCTCCGCGGAAAGAATGCGGGCGTTGGCACGATCATGGCGCGCCAAGGCATCGCGGTACTTGCGGTTCGCCTGTTCGCGCTGCGCCCGCCACCTGTCCAGGTCCAGGCGCAGGTCGCGCTCATCGAGGCTCGCGAGCGTATCGCCTGCCGCAACCCGCGCACCGGCACGCACCGCCGCACTGGCGATGAAGCCCTCGAACGGTGCGACGATGGCACGCTGCTCCTCGCCCTCGATCAGGGCCTTGCCAGCCACACGGTACTCGCCAGTCGCAAAACCAAGCACCAGCAGCAGCCCCAGCGCCAGTGCACTGCCGACACGAAAGCTCAGACGACGCGGGTCACGGCAGCCGCGCCAGAACGCGCGCAGTGCCTCGCGCCCGCGCCCGGCAACCCAGCGGTGCAGCTCATGGCGCAGCAGCAGGTTCGGTACCAGCAGCGCCGCCATCGCCTCGGCCGAAGCGACAAAACCTGAGCCGAAGGGTTGCGGCGAAAGACAGCACAGCGCACCCAGCACGCGCCCACGCAGCACCAGGACGACCGTGCACGCCGCCCCTTCGCCGGCAAGCTCGCGATGCGCCACGGCAACCGCGCCGACCGTTCCGGGCAGCGGTGGATGCACCACCGTGCGCATCTGGTCGCAGGCTTCCTCCATCGCGTTCTCGAGCGCTGCCGAAAAGGCCGCCTTGCGGTCGAACCATGCTGCATGCGACAGCGCACGCAGGCGGATCCGGCCACGGCGCTCGATGCCCACCGCAACGCGCTCGCAACCAAGTCGCGCCGCGCTCGTGTTGGCGAGCTGCATCAGTGCGCGCTCGAACTGTGGCTCCTCGGCCACGTCGACCGCCATCCCGAGCGCGAGCCGGGTGCGTTCCTCTCCGGCCTGGCTGGTCTCGAGCGTACGGCGCAGCAGCAATGCCTCGATGCGCCCGGCCCCCCAGTGCAGCCTGCGCCAGACGTCACGCAGCTCGACCTCGCTGCACGGTGCGAGGTCCAGCACGACCGCTCCGAGCAGATCGCCAGCCTCCTCGAGCGGATACGCCGCATGCAGGCGCGGGGAAGGGACCGTGACGCTCTCTGCAACCGGGTGACGGCCCGCGAGAGCACGCTGCGCCACCGTTCCGAGGTATGAGACATCGGCCTGTGCATCCGGCCATACGGCAGCCGGGACGAAGGATCCGCCCTCATCACGCAGCAGCAGCAGTGCAGTACCCGCTCCGTCGATCTCGGCACACAGCAGGCCCAGCCATGCGCGACAGTACGCGGCAGCATCGTCAGCCTCCGCCAGGCGTTGCCACAGCGCATCGACATCGGTGTGCGCCCCACGCCTCGGCGGGGACTCCTGTCGCATCACGGTTCCCATCTCCAACCCGCCGCTTCAACAGCACTGCATCACTCGAGCTTGCCGTAGTGGGTCTCGTATTCACCAACCAGCTTGTTCAGCATCTGCGCCAGGCGCTTGGCCGCAAACGGGCTGAGAATGATGCGATGCTCCAACGAGACCTCCATTCCCCCCTGACCGCGATCCCAGTTCTGGTTCACGCCGAAGTTCAGCACCACCTCCTCGCGCGTGGTGTTTGCATTGCACATATTGCAGTAGCTGCTCTTCAGGTTCGTGGTGTTCAGCTTGAGCTGCTGCTCGCTCGCCGTGCTGGCGTGTGCGGTGATACCGGGATTGCCATTGTTGCTCATCGAATCGAAGCTCCTCGTCATTGGTTTCGTGTCTGAAACATCCTGGGCCGGACTTCAGTCCGACCGGCCCTTGCCGTGCCCGCCACAGCATCTCACGAGTCCAGCCGGATCGTCAGCGTGCGGTTCGGGTCTTCGGGTTTCGCACCGGTATCCAGCAGCAGCTCACGTTGCCAGCGCCGTGCATCCCGTCGTGATTCACGCCGCGCCGCCATGCCGAAGGCCAGCACCCCGCTCAGCGCAAAGCCTGCATAGGACTCGCCGAAGACGATCTGTGGTGCCGCCGCGGCGTCCACCGCCTCGTCCCCGGCATCGGACACCTGCCCGTTCGCCTGCGCACTGCCCACCGGCACCTCGAAACGGGTACGGTAACCGTCCCCGCCCTGCCCGTTGCGGTCGCCATCCAGCGCTCCGAAGAAACCATGGAAGGCGTCTGCACCGCTGCGCAGCAGCACCTCGTACACCCCGGGCTCGAAGTGCTCTCCGCCAGCCACCACGAAGCGGAAGCCGCGCCCGTCCGCATCCAGCGTGATCGTTCCCGCCACCGGTCGCCCGTCGGGGCCGTTCACCACGATGTCCGGCGTCTTCGCACTGCCGCGGCCCGCATCGTCCAGCGCGACTTCCAGCCCTCCGATCTCCAGCGCGTGGTTGAAGCGCACGGCAAAGCCATCGATCAGCGGCACGAAGCGTTCCACCCACAGCAGTGCACGCGCCCCGATCGGGCCGGGATCCGGTCTTTCACCATCTTCCGGGCGCATCGAACCCGGCTCACGACCGACCGTGTCGACCAGGGCTGGCTGCGCGAGGAGATCGGTCAGTGGACCCAGCGTCACGAACTCACCCTGCACGGTGATGCCACGGCGCGATACACCCGGATCGATCGTCTCGAAAGCATAGCGGTTCGGTGCGGCCGGAGCAGGCACCACCACGATCGCATCCTCGACCACTGCAGGACGCACCCACACTGTGAAGCGCTGTGCAGTCTCAGCGCCTGCACCATCGCGCACCGCTACAACGAACTGTGCGGCTGCACCAGGTGTCGTCGCCCGCCACCTCAACTCTCCGCTCAGCGAATCGAGTGCTGCGCCAGCCGGACCCGCCAGCAGGTGATAGCTCAACGGATCGCCATCGACGTCGCTGCCGCGCAGCAGCACCTGCAGCAGCTCGCCTGCCCCGATCCGCATATCCGCCACCGGTTCCAGCACCGGATGATCGTTCACCCCCTCCACCGTCACGCTCACCACCGCCTCGGCACTCACACCCGAGGTATCCGTGATGCGGTACGAGAAGTGATCCATGCCGTGGTAGTCGGGATCCGGCGTGTAACGTACCCGCCCGTCCTCGAGCGCCGCGGTGCCATGCGCCGGCTGACCGAGCAGTTCCAGTCTCAGCGCATCGCCATCGGGGTCACTGTCGTTTGCCAGCACGTCGATCAGTACCGTGGCGTCCTCGCTCACGCT
>CAZSYV010000001.1:94644-113299 GCA_964610955.1 uncultured Klebsiella sp.
TTCTCGGGCACCGTGACCACGTCGTCCCTCGCCACGGGTGCCGTATTCGGCACCACGCGCACCTCGACCCTGACATTCGCGCTTGCACTTGCACCCTTCGGGTCGACGATCGTGTAGGTGAAGCCGTCACTGCCCGTGAAGCCCACTGCCGGGGTGTAGCGAACCTGCCCGTTCTCGATCACCACCGTGCCATTGGCCGGCTGTGTCAGCGCACTGATCACGAGCGCCTCGCCCTCGGGATCGACATCGTTCGCCAGCACATCGATCAGCACCGTCGCACCCGCAAGGACCTCGGCGACATCGGTGTTCGCCAGCGGCGCCTGATTGTCGGCCTCGTGCGGGCGCACCGTCACCTGGAAGCTGCGTGTGGCCTCGTGCAGGCCATCGCTCACCGTCACCGTAAAGCCGTGGCTCGCATCCGGGTCAGCTGCGGTCCAGGTGATCCGACCGCTCGCTGCATCGATCGTCGCCCCCGTCGGTGCCGCATCGAGCCGGTAGACCAGCCCGTCCCCATCCGGGTCGCTCGCCTGCACCATGAGCGAGAGCACCACACCCTCGAACAGCTCGAGGTCGGCGATCGGTTCCATCACCGGCGCGCGGTTCGCTGCCCGAACCGTCACACCGACCGTCGCCGTCGCGCCTGCACCCTCGGGATCGACGACCGTGTACGTGAAGCTGTCACTGCCCACGAAATCCGCAGCCGGGGTGTAGCGAAGCCGTCCGTTCTCGATCACCGCAGTGCCGTTGGCCGGCTGTGTCAGTGCACTGATCACCAGCGTCTCGCCCTCGGGATCGAGGTCGTTCGCCAGCACGTCGATCAGTACCGAGGCACCCTGATCCACCGTCGCCATGTCGGCGGCTGCCAGCGGCGCGCGGTTCGCGCCACCCCTTGGCAGCACCGTCACCGTGAAGCTGCGGCTCGCCTGTGCACTGCCATCATCGGCCGTGACCGTGAACACCACATCGGTACCCGGTTCGCCCGCAATCCATGTGAGCAGGCCCGTGGCCGCATCGATGCTCGCACCGGCCGGCGCCTGATCGAGCCGGAAGCTCAGCGCATCACCGTCGATGTCACTGGCGTTGATCGCCAGCTGGAGCGTCACACCCTCGACGACCACATAGTCATCGATCGGTGCCAGCTCGGGAGCATCGTTCACCCCCTGCACCGTCACCGTCACCGTCGCACCCGCGATGTTGCCGGCCGAATCGACGATCCGGTAGGTGAAGGCATCGCTGCCGTTGAAGTCCGGTTGCGGTGTGTAGCGGATCTTTCCAGCCTCGATCGCCACTGCACCGCGTGTCGCCGCCCCCACATCGAGCAGCGTGATGAAGTCCCCGTCCGCGTCGCTGTCGTTCGCCAGCACGTCGATCAGCACCGTGGCATCCTCGGCCACGGTCGCTGCATCGGGCCGCGCCACGGGTGCCACATTCACCGTCTGCGCACCGAGGAAGCGCACATCGTCGATGCGCACCGTGGTGTCCAGCGCGCCGAAGCCGAGCAGGTCGAAGTACAGCGTCGCCTCTCGACCCGCCACGCCGCTGTCCAGGTCCACCGTCACCAGCACCGGTTGCGACAGGTCGATCGCACCCAGCGCCTGACCCTGCAGATCGGTCACACGGACTCCGCCTGCGCGATACACCGTGCCACTCGACTGCAGGTTGAAGAACGCGTCCGCATGGCTCGACCCGATCGCGCCGACCAGTGACTGCAGCGTCTGCGGATCCAGCAGTGCGGCCTCGAAGGCATCCGGCGGTATCCCCGTCGCCCCCGACAGCGTGCCGCCGGTGATCGTGAACTGCATCTGCGTGGCATCGACCGGCACCTTGAAGGTCTGCCTCAGCTGCGTGTTGCGCTCACCGTTCTCGCTGAGCACCGCTTCGCCGCCGCTCACCACCACCGAGCCGCTGCCCTGCCAGCCATACTCGTAGAGCGCCTCGTCATTGATGCCAAAGCTGCCGTTGATCAGCAGCCCACCGAGAGCCCGTGTCAGGTCCAGCGTGACCGGGATGCGCCGCACACCAAGTTCCAGCGCATCGACCATCACACTGTTCGAGGCCACGTTCGCATCGATGTGCGACAGCCCGAGCACGTGTCCGAACTCGTGCGCCAGTACCGTCAGCAGGTCCACACGCCCGAAGGCCGCACCGGCGGTTGCACGCCGCGCCTCGGCCGAGATCATCAGCCCGAACTCCTCGCTGTAGACCGGCGTCGGGTCGACGAACCAGCCGTTGCCGGCGGCATCGCGATCCAGCGTCAGCCGGGGACCGTCGGCTTCCAGCGACACCAGCGCCAGCAGCGTGCCCGGAAGGTCCGCAACCGCGTAGCCGATGCCGTTCAGCGGCGTGATGTCCGCCCCCGCCTCGAGCCACAGCGATTTCACCTGAGTGGTCAGTGACTCGACCTCGCCAAGGGTGATCGCCTCGGCCCCGGCGCCCTGCCCCGGCGCGGCGAGCGGCACCGGCACGAACACCGTGTACTCGCCGATGCCGCCATCGTCATCCGTCACGCGCAGCGTCACCGTGGTCGGCGCCGAGAACACGTGATCGAGCTGCAGTTGCCCGGAGAACAGCTGGCCACCGACGTTCCACACGATCGTGTGCGTGTCGCCCGCACCAGCATCGGTGAACGATCCCCGCAGCCGGTGTGCACCGCCCTGCACGGTCGGCGGCGTCACTGCGACCGAGACTACCGGATCGGCGTTGTCCACCTTGACCGAGAGCGTCTTGTCGCTCAGCTTGTAGCGATTCGAATCGAGCCAGTAGTAAACCGTCACCTTGATGTCGTACGCGTCACCCGGGCCAGGTGCGCGATCATCCGCGTACCGATGATCAAAGCTCAACGTCGTCAGCGCGTCCCCGCCCGATATCGGCACATCGACATCCGTCAGCGTGACGCCGTCACCGAAATCGATGTCGAGCGAGAACATCCTGTCGCTCAAGACACCAGGGATCTCGACCGTCACAGTGAACAGATCACCTTCGGGGCCCACGGTCGGGTTTGTCTTTGCCTCCCATTCCCACAGAACATCAGGCTCCCTCTCTTCGACAATTACCTTCTCATCCGGGTCCGGGTCGGGGTTCGGGTTCGGGTTCGGGTCCGGGTTCGGGTTCGGGTCCGGGTCCGGGTTCGGGTTCGGGTCCGGGTCCGGGTCCGGGTCATCTTCCTGCCCGATGACGAGAATCTCGCGTGTTTCCGATTCCGAAGCACCACCGTCATCGTCGGTGACGACCAGGGTCACCGTGTAGATGCCGGCAACCGAGAACACCATCGATATATTCTCCCACTCCGCGCTGGCGAGCACGGCGCCGGTGCCGTCCTTCACCAGCCATTCATAGGTGAACGTATCCTTTTCGCCGGGGTCCTCCTGACTGGATTCAAACCTCACCCACTGGTCAACGAATGTCGCCTCGTAACCCCGGATGATCGCTTTCGGCTCCTTGTTCACCGCCACGAGATCGGCGTCCGTCCTCGCCTCGCCCGTATCGTCATCAACCACACGTACCTTCACCTTGTACGTATCCTGCGGCGTGCCGGTGGGATCATCATCGAGGTACTTGTTGCTGAAGGTCTGGGTGCCGAGACTGCCCTCGTATTCCTGCTCGCCGTTCCCGTCACCCCAGTCGATGAACACCTTGAAGGTATCGCGCTCCGAGGGATCGTCGATATCGACCTGCAGCTCCGCAGTTTCCCCCTCTTCGATCTCGGGCGTCAGAAAGGTTGCGCTCACCGTCGGCTCGACGTTCAGCACGGTCAGGTCGAGCTCACGCCTCGCCTCGCCACGATCGTCGTCCATGATGCGAATCCTGACCTTGCCCGCATCTTCCGCCGTCTCGCCTGGATCATCGTCCTCGAGCATATGGGACACGGTCTTCGTGCCCCTGCCCTCGGCATTCAGCTCCAGCTCATACCACTCGGTGACCCCGTCCGGCCACTCGACTTCCATGCGCAGTGTGTCATCCAACCCCTTGTCGGAGTAGCTGACCGTCAGCTTCGCCTGCTCTCCCTCCTTGACACGCTGGACATCGAGGCTGGCATCCTCGATCACCGGGTCCACGTTGTTCACGCGCAGGCGGATCGAGCGCTCGACCCTGTCGCCGTCATCGTCCTCGATCGTGACGTGGATCGTGTAGTTGTCAGACGGTGTGGCTGTCGGATCGTCATCCCGATAGGTATGACTCTTCACCAGGGTGTGGCTGCCGCCATCACTGAAGCTGGCAAGCGGACCGACGGTGGTCTGCATCGTGCCATCACCCCAATCGATGGTGATCAGGAACTCATCGTACACACCGAGGTCATCGAAAGCGATCGTCAGCTCGGCATCCTCGCCCTCGTCGATTTCGCTGTTGTCGAGCTCCAGGGACTCGATCGATGGAGCGACGTTGTGGATCTCGGTGCGTGCAACGGTCGTATCGGCGCCGATCACGTTGCTTGCCTTCACGGTGATCGCCTTCTGGTCGAAGGTGGTTCCGTTCGGATCGTCATCGGCATAGACATGTTCGAAGCGCGCCGTGCGCACACCGGCCTGGAACGTGCGCATCTCGACTGCCGTGCCATCACCCCACGTCACCCAGATCACGGTCTCGCTCAGCGGGTCTTCGGGAGCCCAGTCGACGTCGAGCGTCACGGTGCCGCCCTCGTTCACCGTCGGTGTGACAGTGGCTTCGATCCCGGCCTTCGAGAAACGGATATCGTCGAGGAAGAAGACCTGGCTGATCACGCCTTCGGGACCCGTCGTGGCGCTGGTAGTGCCGTCCTCGCCGAGCACGACATTGAAGGAACCCTGCATGTCCACCTGCTGGAACTGCAGCAGCGCCACCTTGCCCTTGAACGCTTCGGGCACACGGACCGCGTAGGTATGGCGACTGAAGAACGACGGCTGCAGCTCGACCGTGAGCCATTCGCTGTCGGCAAGGCCCGGATCCAGTTCGGTCGCAAGGAAGCGTACCCGCAGCTTCGCGGGCGTCGTCATCACGGGCGCTGCCACACTGAACGCGAGCAATGGTTCGTCCGTTGGCACCATCACCCGGTTGTGGGTGATCGTGTCCAGTTTGACGACCTGCCTGATGACGTCGTCCCAGAACTCACCGGCGACATCACCGACCATGGCTCGCAGGAATCCCTCGAGCAGTGAACTCCCGCCCATCATCAGCGCGTAGTTCGACTCGGCCTTGAACATTTTCTTGAACAGGTACTCGAGTGCCGTACCCACATATTCCTTGAAGTTGGCAACACCAACCGGGTTCAGCTTCTTGTCCGGGTCATCCGGGGAGACCGAGATCAGCTCCTGGATCGGTTTGGCCGACAGGCCTTTGGTGATCATCCAGTTGAGCGCATCTCCAACGAGATCGTACACGGCCGAGCCGAAGTCAAAGAGCTTGCGGTTGTCGGTGCCTTCGCCCCAGTTCGTGTCGTACCACTCGCGATAGCCCGGCGAACTGCTGGCATCCGGTTTCTTTGGCTCCCCACCAAGGGCATCGAGCTTCACCTTCGCCGCTATCGCGCCGATCGTCTTGTCGACGAGCAGGTCCCACATCTTGCGCAGTGCAGCGGTAGCCAGCGTTCCGACGTTGGTCTCGAACACGAACAGCCCGGCGATATCGATATCGAACTCGGGTGCCAGCAGGAAGTCGAGATTGAAACCCTTGCCACCATGGTAGGACCAGCCCGGCAGCTCGTAAGACAGCGGGAAACGGTACTTGTCTGCACCCGGCAGCAGCCGGTTCAACAGCGACTGACGCGTACCCTGCTCGAAGTTGCCATTGAATATATTGGGCACCGCATCCGGGCCCTTGGTGGTCTCTGTATTGTCGAAGCCGAGCGGCACGCCACCGACGTCCCGAGTCGGACGGTTCGATCCCGAACCGCCACCGATCGTGTAGTACCACCCGGTCCCGATACCCTCCCAGATGGCGCCCGCTTGAGTCCACTGCGCCGAGGCGACGCGGTAGTTGGTTGCCACACCCGGTATGGTCCAGTACCACGGTTTGGCATTGAAATCGAACACGGGAATACCCAGGGCCCGTGTACTGATGCCCTCATCGACGATGCGCCGGAACACCGGGTTGTCCTGAAAGCTGAGCAGGCTCGTGTTTGCGGTTCCCGCGTACCACTGCCAGACCCGGCTGTGCGGGCCGCCGGCACCAAAGATACCGAAATCCTCGGCAGTGAAACCGGCGATGCCGTCCATGAAGAAATTGAGATCGGCCCCCTCGATGAGTCGGCCATTCGGCGTGGCGGTGACACCGTGGACCGAGTTGCCGGCAGTCTGATAGTAGTTGTCGAGGTAGCCGATATTGGTCCAGCGCTTGACATCCGGGTCCTTGAAGTCGTCATAGGGGATATCCAGCGCGATCCCCATCACATCGACCAGCGTGAGCATGCGCCCCAGCCAAAGCTTCGTACTGACCAGCGCGGCAGTGGCCGCCGGTGCGACAAACACCGAAATCGGAGCAGCAGCGGTCAACGCATAGTTGACGTAGTCGAGCATGGTACGCAGCGGAATCTTCAGCGGTCCCTGCTTGAAGTCATGCGGGTCGAGCGTGGTCATGTGGATGTCGGTGATTTCGGGATTCCACACGCCAAGCCGCTGTGCAAGCTCGCTGTTCACCACCGTCCCGCGACTGTGGCCGATCAGGTGCAGCGGTGAGGCAAAAAGCTTGTTCCCGCTGTCACGATTCAGCGCAGCAAGCGAGGTGTAGAGCGCCTCTGCAGCGGCTTCGGAGAAACCGCTGTCACTGATGTCGGACTCCTTGTCCCAGTCCGCAACCAGCACCACGGCCCTGCCGTCCTGCAGCACGCTCGCGCCGACTGCTCCCCCGTCGGCGTCCTGCCACTGGCCGGTCTTCCTGTTGTAGAGCAGCACCACACCGCCGCCGGCCGCCTCTGCAATCAGGCGCGCGAGATCGATGAACTGTGCCGGGTTCTGCAGCGGGTCATCGTGTGTCGTTGCCTTCAAATCGAAGCCATGCGTGATCAGCGTGACGCCGTTGTACGGCGTACCCAGGTCGATCGCCTTGGCGACGAAGCTGGCAGACTCGTAATAGGGCCCATGGGGTGCCATCAGCTTGACGCCCCAGTAGTAGCTCTGACCGGCCGTCAGCAGTGCGGGGTCGAACGGCAGCTCGACACTGGTGGCTCCCGAGAGTACCTCCGATGTCCAGATGCGGTTCGGGTTGTGATCAGACCCGGTATATGAAGGGTACGAGTCGACCATCCAGTTGCGTGGCACGATCTCGTCCTCTGGCCACAGTCCATCGCCCGGGGCGAGCGTGCTGAGGAAGACCTGCACCCTGAACTCCGAGGTGCCCAACAGATCGGTATCCACCTCCCAGCTGAACTTCAGCGGCCCTCCGCCACCGTGCAGGTCCCTGGTCCCCAACGGCGCGAGCAGTGTCAGCGGATCGGCCGACTGCACCGACAGGCCATTCGGCAGCCGTCCGATCGCGATCGCCGGCAGATTGGATGGCATCGCCGCATCGGGCCCGTCCACCGGGAACCTCGTCGGGTCTGCGCTCGGCTGGCTGGCACTTCTGGTCAGCTTCGCGACATCGAACACCAGCACGTCACCCGCACCGCGGTACAGTGCATAGAGCTTGGACCCGTCCGAGGACAGTTTCAGATCGGTCGCAAACGCCATCGGAATCGGGGTCGTCGCTCCGATGATCTTCGCTCCGGCACCGAACGGGTCCTTGATCACCCCGACCTTGGAGCCCGTCTCATGGGTCTCCATGTACTCGACCCAGAAGTTCGGATTGTTGGCCCCGACGGACAGGGGAACACCCCAGTCGCTCACGAAGGCATAAGAGAGGTCGGAGGCCACGACGACATCATAGGGATCATGTATGTACAGCTGATAGTGCTGGTTGGCGTTTCTCGACAGCTGGAGGTCGACCCGATCGATCGTCGCGGCAAAGCTGCCGGGCGAGTCGTTGCCGACCTTCACCACGGCAAGCCCGCGGTAGCGGTTTCCATCGCTGCTGCCAAGGCGTGAAACGAAGGCCATGAGCTTCGGGTCGGAGGTGCCCGTGATGCCGATTGGCTCGATACCGCCGTCGAGTTCGGCGATCACCTGGCGCCAGCTGCGTGGGTTGGCGGTCGCATTCGGCGCCGGTCGATCGTCCTCGTCGACGTTGATCACCAGCACCTTGCCCGGATCGCGCCCGCCGCGCGTCCATGGCGTCGTGCCACCGAAGAGTTCGGTCGCGGGCGCTGTCAGCCACAGCCGCGTTCCATCCGCATTCAGGGCAATTCCGTTGATCTTGTTGTTCGGCGTGTGGACCGCAATCGTGTCGACGATGCGGTTGAGATTCTCGCCCGGGCGGATATCGATCACATGGATTGCCGAACCCGCCGCCACATACAGGTAACGCCCGTTCGGATCGAGCTCCATCGCCGTCGGATTCACCCCCGATGGCAACGCGATGAGATCGCCCGCAAGGCTCAGCCCGATGCCATCGATCACCCGGACACCAGCCGGCTTTCCCGCTCCTGCCTGGACCGCTGCAAACGCCCGCGAGCGATCGGCCGTGCTGACCGTGCTGACGATGTACTGCCCCAGGTCGATCTCCTTGACGACCTGCTCGACGCCGCCCTGCTGCGCGGTCTGCAGGTCGAGGATCTTCAGCGTCTGATACTCGCCGATGAAGCCATAGCCGCCGGGATTGTCCACGACGACGCGCTGGCTGCGCGACCACTCCGGTACGGTTGCCGCACCATCCGGTGTTGCGAACGACTGTTGCTGCGCACGCTCGACATGGATGCCTGCCAGCCCGAGCACGACCTTTTCGGGCACACGGAGCTCGATCTTCGTCGGCGAGAACGAGAGGGCCTCCGACCCGGTGACACGAACGGGTTCACCACCCTGTTCGAACGTCACCCGCACATCGTTGCCGCTCATGCCGGAGGCGCCGAAGTCGGTACCGTTCAGGGTCAGCACGCCCGTCCGGGCGTCGTAGGCGGCATTGGTCACGACCGGTGTCGCGGGCGTGACGCTTGCCGGAGCCGGTACCCTCACGCGGATCCGCGCGCTGTCCTGCCCGACATCGACCGGGACGTCGATCGACAGCCTCTGGCCCGCATAGGAAGCGTAGAGACGGATCATCGTCGCCTGATAGACGATCGGAAACGCCATCATGGCGGTCGCCAGCGTGCTGAGCATCAGGACGCCAGCGAGCGAACCACTGGCGGCAGCGACCGACAGCAACTGCTGGGCCTGCCACCAGCCATCCAGATCGATCTTGATGATCCTGAGCGGCTGGTTGGCACGCGCCATCAGGATGTTGCCGTTGCGCGAGAGGCCAGGCCACGGCGGCGAGGTCGTTCGTGCGTAGCCATCATCACCGACCACGCCCGTGTCCATCACCGCCCAGTACTTCTGCGGTGTGCCGTCGACGAGGTCCGACTCGATCTCCATGAAGAAATAGACTTCGTCGCCTGCCTCGTAGCTCGCATCGACCGGCACCGCGATCTGCATCGGGCCCTTCACCGTGGAACCGTCGATGTCGAGCCGGAAGGCATCCGTGAAGTCGAACATGCTCGGCACTTCGACGGCCAGCTCATCCTCGGCGAGGCTGGTGATCGTGACCGTCGTGCCATCGTCGAGCTGGCCGGGACCGAAGGCGACCATCTGCCCGTCCGCACCCAGCACCACACCGCCCGAGGATCCGACCGCACCACCCGAGGGTGCAACCACGACGATCGGCACCACCTGTTCGCCTGATCGATTGATCACCGTGACCGTGGTGGAGCCGATGTTGCGGGCGCTCACCAGCCCATTGGCATCGACCGTCGCGACATGCTCGTCACCGATCACGTAGTACGTGCCGTCGGCCGCCGAGTTCAGGTACATCTCCGGCCCCCACTGCACGATCATCTGCCGGCTGACGCCTGGCAGCAGGGCAATCGCGTCGGGGTAGGCATCGATGCCGAAGTAGTACGTGAACGTCTCGAGCGCCGTCTGCGGCTCGCCCACCGAGACGGCGGTCGCTGCACTGACCCCGTCACGCGAGACGCGCAGCACCGCGGTGCCATTGCTCAGGCCGACCAGCTCGCCACGGCCGTTCAGTGCCGCGACCGCAGGATCGGACACCCAGGTCTGCACATAGGACAGAGGAAGCTCCACATCCTGCTCGTCCTCGAAATCACCGCTCAGCTGCACCAGCCACTGGTCACCGGCACGGATCTTCGGCACCCTGAGATCAAAATCGATGCTCATCAGCCGTGCATCGCTCACATCGATGCTCAGTGCGGTCGGCGCGGACTTCGTGAAACCGTCGTCGGCATAGACGGTCACCGTCGCGGTACCCGAAAAACCGGTATCGGGCGTGAAGTACAGCGTGCGTCCGTCGCCCCCCATGCGCACTGTGCCGTGCGTGGCGCCGACGATTCCGACATAGAGCGGATCGCCTTCGGGATCCGAGATCAGGCTGTCGAGGTTCCAGTTGATGTCGAGATCGACGTGGGTCCTGCGCACCGCCGTATCGATCACGGGGCCGGCATTGGCCGCATAACCCAGCGACGCGAACAGCAGCTGCGTGTCGCTGGCCCCCAGCGCTCCGTCACCGTCGAAGTCTGCGGCCCGGTCGTATCCACCAGTGCGACGCAGTTCGGCCAGCAGGGCAGCGTCAGCCGCATCGACCTTCGTATCGCGGTTCACGTCACCGGCAACGAACAGCTCGAGCGTGTACTCCCCGGCACCGCTGCCGCCAACACGCAGCAGGTCGAGCGTCGCGCGATCGACGCGATAGAGCGCGAACGCACGTCCATCCTCGACACGACTCGCGATCGCGGTGTGCCCCAGCAGTTGGGGCAGCGCCGGGTCGAAGGTCGAAGCGTCCGCTGCCGTCACGACCACACCGAGCAGCACGGCACCACCGGCCGCCAGCAGAACCTCGCTGTCACGTGTTGCGAGACTGTAGAGATGCTGTTCACCTGCAGTGAGCGTGGCAGTGCGCGGCGTGGCCAGATACCCCAGTGCAGCACCCAGGTCGGCTTCGACCGGTGTCACCTCGACCGTATCGCCGTAGGCGATCGCCTCACCCACCATCGCACCGGTGGCAAGCGTCAACCGATGCGACGCAGGCTCCGCGTACCCGTAGCGCAGCGAGCTCGCCGCCTCGAGGTTGCGTACCGAACTCAGGTTGCCGTCGATGTCATAGCCGTACAGGAAGGTGCGCCCGTCCGGTGTCGTCAGCTGGCGCAGTGCACCCCGCGTGTCGCTCATCCAGCGCAGCGACTCGTTCCCCGGACCGGTGATCCCCGAGTCACTGACGGCGAGGTGCACGCCGTCGTCGAACACGATGCTGGTGATGCCGCTTCGAGCGTTGATCTCGTAGCGCGTGCCATCGGGCCCGAGCAGCCGGTACTGTGCACTTTCGCCAACGAAGGCTGCCGGATTGTAGGCCTCGCCGGTCTGCAGATCGTAGAAGCGGTCGGCGCCGCGCTGCAGCTCGCGTGCGAGCGAGCTCAGCTCCCAGCCACTCGCCGGATCATCCGCCACCCAGGCGGGAGTCCAGTACACGAAACCGCGTCCCTCGCTCTTCTGCGGCGAGAAGGTGAAGCCGAGCCGCTGGCCATCGGGAGCGGTCAGGAACAGGCGTGTCCCGACGCGCAGCGGGTTGTAGACACCGCTCGCCTCCGCGCCGGTGGACGGCACGTCGATCTCCAGTGCCACATCGCGCAGCGCGAGTGACCAGCCGTAGCCGAAGCTGCCCCTGTTCGCCGCATCCAGGGAGTCATAGCGACGCACGAAGTCGAGCGTGTGGCCACCAAGCGTGAAGCTGAAGTCCGTGTCGGCACGCAGGTAGCGGCCAGTCTTCGGCTCGCCTGCGACCTCGACCGTCGCGCTCGTCTCGGCCACACGGCCTGCGATATCGCTCGCACCGAGGCGCAGCACATAGAAGCCGGTCTGCAGACGCGTCGGGTCGAGCGTCGCCAGGGCGCCGTCGATGGTGCCGCGCCCTTCGGCAAGCAGCACCCATTCATCTGTACCTTCGCGGGCGATCTCCAGGCGCCAGGCGTCGAGGTTTGCATCGGCAACGCGCCCTGCGACTGCCGCCACGGCGTCGATGCGCCGCCCGCTCAGCGCCGCATCGAAGGCCACCTCGGGTGCCGCGGCATCATTCGGATCACGCACGCGCAGAACGCGCTCGACGGTGGTCGTCAGACCATCGCGATCACCTATCACCGCCGTCAGCAGGTAGGTGCCACTGTCCGGCGCGGAAATCAGCGCCCGGTTCTGCCGATCGAGCGTCAGCTCGACGCCATCGAGGAAGAGCCGGCGCGTGAGGACGCCAGAGTAGGCTTCGGCAAGCACGGTGACCGTAACCATCTGCCCGGGCACCACCGGGAAACCGGGAGTCAGGTCGATCGACGCGCTCGGCGGCTCGGGGGTCAGCGTCGCGCGCAGCGACAGCGGGCGCACCGTGCTGGTCTTGCCATCCGAGAGCGACACCATCACCAGGTAGTCACCCGCCTGCCCCGCACCGGGTGTCCAGGCAAACTCACCGGTCACGGCATCGAGCGTGGCGCCCTCGGGCAGCCCCAGCGCCGAGAAGCGCAGCGTCTCGCCGGCATCGGGATCGCTTGCCGCGAGGGTGAAGGCGAGTGGCCGGCCAAGCACGACCTGGCGGTTGTAGAGCTCACCGATCACCGGCGCACGGTTGATGTCCGCAACGCGTACCACGACGGCGAGTTCATCGCTCGCACCGTCCAGATCGCTGGCACGGAAGCGGAACACGTACTCGCCGGACTGGTCCTGATTCGGTGTCCACTCGAAACGTCCCATGGTTTCGTCGAAGAGCACGCCGTCGGGTCGCGTACCGGGCTGCGCAGCCCCGTCACGCGTGTAGCCGAGCAGCGAATACACCACGGCATCACCGTCCGGGTCGCGTGCCAGCAGCGAGAACTGCAGTACGCGCAGCTCCTGGCCACCGAGTGGGGCAATGCCGGCAATGAGCGGGCCGCGATTGCTGTCCGTCACCTCGATCGCGATGTTCTCGGTCACCGTGCTGTGGCCATCGCTGACCGTGACCACGATGCCGCCGTAGCTGCCGGCCTGGAAGTAGTTCGGCGCATAGGTGAGCAGGCCGGTTGCTGCATCGAGCCGCGCACCCGGGGGCAGGTTGGCTGCGCTGTAGCTCAGCGCATCGCCGTCGGTGTCGATCGCCTGGATCTGCAGGGCGAGGACTTCGCCTTCGGCCACCGTCTGGTTGCCGACCGGCAGCAGCAGCGGCACGGCGTTGGCTCCACGCACCACGATGCGGATCGTGCGCGCGTCGCTGCCGATGGCACCCTCGCCATCATTGCCGTCGTCGGTCACCGTGAAGCCGAGCGTGTGCACTCCGGCATCGGCCGCCGTCGGCGTCCACTCGAACACCGCGGTGCCATACTGCACTCCCCGCGTCAGCGTGGCCCCGGCGGGCAAGGCATCGGCGCTGAACACGAGCGTATCCTGGTCGAGGTCGGTGGCACGGATCGTGAATCGCAGCATCTCGCCGAACACGGCAACCTTGTCACCGATCGGCGCCAGTACCGGTGCCTCGGATGCCGACTCGGCAGTGATCACGAAGGTGTGGCTCGCACTCTGGCGCATGCGCTCA
The DNA here is from genome assembly GCA_964610955.1 of uncultured Klebsiella sp. Lineage (GTDB taxonomy): Bacteria > Pseudomonadota > Gammaproteobacteria > Pseudomonadales > UBA5518 > UBA5518. The sequence continues at coordinate 108,244 of CAZSYV010000001.1, forward strand.
CCGCCACCGTCGCCATCGTCAGTGGCGGTGAGCGTGACGACGTGATCACCACGATCCTGCGCCCCGGGGGCGATGCGCAGCACGCGGGAGTTGTCGGCACGCGTGACGATCGAGGCAAAGTCCGGCAGGCCTTCGCTGGCGAGCACGAGCGGATTGCCATCCGGGTCGCTGATGTCGAGTGCCACCTCGAGCGTCTCGCCGCGTGCCACGCTCTGGTTGCCGAAGGGCACGATGAGCGGTGCCCGGTTCGCGTTGTACACGGTCAGCGGCACCTCGACCGTCACCGTATTCGGCACGCCGGTTCCATCGCCATCATCGGTTGCCGTGAAGCGCACCGTGTAGCTGCCCGCCTGCGTGTAACCCGGCGTCCAATCGAACATCCAGGACTCGCTGTCGAAGCTTGCGCCCGCAGGGAGACCCTCGACGCTGATCGTCACGCTCGGAGCGGGGTTCGACAGCTCACCCAGCGCATCCGTGAACGCGCCATCACTCGGGACATAGCCGGGATTGTCCGGATCGAAGGCGAAGGCGCGGAAGCTGATGCCCTGACCTTCGACGACGGTCCAGTCATCGAAGCGATCGAACACCGGCACGCCGTTCACGTTGGTGACGTCGACGCTGAAGACCGTCTCGGCGCGCAGCAGCCCGTCGGTGGCCCACAGCGCGATATCGTAGTGACCGGCCTGCGTGAAGGCCGGCGTCCACTCGAACAGCCCGGTGATCGGATTGAGGCGTGCCCCTTCCGGCAGGTTCGGGCTCTCGAAACGCACCGTGTCGCCGTTCGGGTCGAAGGCCGAGAGCCGCACAGATAGCGGATCACCCTCACGGACACTGCGAGCCGGCACACCGGCGATCATGGGTGCGGCGTTGGCCGGACGCACCAGCAGCGACAGCGTCTTCACGGTGTTCGTGATCCCATCGCTGGCAACGATGCGCAAGCCCGGATACCGGCCCGCCTGGTCATGACCTGGCAGCCACGACAGCAGACGCGTACGGCTGTCGAAAACTGCGCCGGGCGGCAGGTTGTCGATATGGACCGTCACCACCTGCCCATCGGCATCGACCGCGTCGATGCCCAGCTGGAACAGCTCACCCGCCCTCAGCTCGAAGCCATCGGGCAGCTCTGCGATGCTGGGCGCCGCGTTGCCGCCCTCGACCACGATCGTGAAGCGCTGCTCGACGAAGCTGCCCCGCGTGTCGTAGACGCGCAGCACCACCGGTGTGAGGGCATCGCTGCGCGCCGTGGGCTCCCAGCGCAGCACTCCGTCGTCACCGAGCGTCATCCCCTCGGGCCCATCGAGCAGCACGTAGCTGAGCACGACACCATCCGGGTCCTCGGCCTCGATGGTGTAGGTGTAGATCTCGCCCACCGTTGCCTGCACCCCGGCGCTCGAAGTGAGCTCCGGCGTGCGGTTCGCGTACGGCACGGCATAGAGGCCGTAGCCGAGGTCGGCACGCTGGCCATCGACATCCGCCAGCGTGACCGTGCGTACCACGGTCGACTCCCCGGGCGCGAGCACCCCGTCGAGCAGACCCTGGCCAATGTCGAGCAGCCACAGGCCGTTGTCCGAAATGCCGGCATCGAGCGCGATCCCCTGGAAGTAACGGCCCGGATCGAGCACCAGCATCAGCGGTGTCTGCAGGTTGTAGTCGGTGATGTTGGTCACACGCACATCGAAGGACAGCGTGCCGTCGGCGCGGTTCGAACGGGTGGCCACGAAGTCGAGCTGCACCAGGCTCGAGAAGTCCTGCACGCCGACGAAGTCCACCTGATACGGCGCGGTGAGCGGCAGACCACCGGCGCTCTGCACGCGCGCAGCGATGGTCAGTGAATAGAAATCGGGCTGCAGCGTGTCGAAACCAAGCGTCACGGTGCGCGTCGTCTCATCCCACACGACACGGGTGATCGCCACCGATCCACCATTGGCCCCGCGCAGCGCGTAGTTCTCCGGATTCAGTACCGATGTGGCGATTGCCGCATCCGAGATATCCATGTCCTGGTCGAACACCACCTGGATGCTCGTCAGCGGCAACGGCACCACGATCTCATCGGCCGGGGTGGTGCGCACCACCGCCGGTGGTGTCAAGGGCATCAGCACATCGACCTGCCGCGAGTTGGCGATCAGCAGCCGCCCGCGCGAGTCGATCGCCAGCGCTTCGGCGAGCGGCCCGCCGCTTGCCACATCCACGCGCTGCAGCGTGGCGAGGTCCACCATCAGCAGCGAGGAGCCGAAGGGATCACCCACGGGTGCGTGACTGCTGACGAACAGCAGGCCGGACAGCGCGGTACCCGACCTGCCGAAGGCAATCGAGTCGACTGCCGAATCGAGGCGCAGCTGCAGCTGTGCGCGACCCTTCACGTCGAAGCTCACGATATCGCCGCGCCCGGGCCACGTGGTGGCCCACAGTTCCCCGTCGGGCGCAAACGCCAGGTCATCGACCCGCGTGTTGCTGAAGTGTCGGAAGGAAAACGTCGTCGGGTCGAAGATTTCGATACCGTCGCCCGAGGACACATAGATCCTTCCGCTCGCCGGATCGACCGCGAGCGCCTGGGTCAGACCCTCGCCGTAACTGCCGAGTACCGCGAAGCTCGCGGGATCGAGTTGCAGCAGCTGGCCGCCACCGGTGCTCGCCCAGAGCCGACCATCGAGGTCGTGGACCATGTCGTAGATCGGCTGGTCGAACACGACGAACGGGTTCAGCGCACGACCACCGAACTCGCTGAAGCGATAGAGCGCGCCACGGTTCGCACCACCGCTGACGATCACGCTGCCATCGGGCTGCACCAGGATCGCCAGGGGTCCGATACCGGCATGGCTCTGCCCGATGCCGGTCGCGAACACTTCCGCCGTGAACGGCGCAAGCACCTGGCCGAACTGCGAGGGCCGGGTCGAGGGTGCGGCCGGTATCCCCTGCTGCGCCTCCAGGAACAGCACATTGGTCGACGGCGTTTCGCTGGGCGTGGGCGCAACGTCCGTGTCCTGCGTGGTACCCCCCACATCGGGGAGCGTACCCAGGTTCACCTGCGAGCCGTCGTCCGGCAGCGCCGTGACCGTGACCGGACGCTCCTGGTTGCCCGCATTGTCGGTGGAGACCGCGACGAACTCGTAGCTGTGTCCGGCCTCGCCCTGGAACACCGCGAACGAATCGGTGCTCTGGCGCAGCCAGATCTCCCAGTCCCCGCCATCCTTCGCCACATAGATCGTCGTATGCCTGATGCCTGAGCCGTCGGCCTCGTCCTGGGCATTCCAGCGCAGCTCGTAGTTCGCGGCACCCACGCGCGCAAGCTCCAGCGTGGTGTGTGGCGCCGCAACGTCGAGGAACTGCAGCAGCTCAGGTGTATCGAGCGGAGCTGCGGTATTGAAGATCACCCGCGCCGAGGCACGAATCTCGCGACCCTGATCGAGCCCGAACGCGGAGGTCACGGTGTAGCCGACGCTGCCCTGGCCCTGGCCACCGGCAACGTTCGGAGGCAGCAGCCCGATGGCCGGATCTCGCACCAGCTCGCCGGTCAGCGGATCGATTGCCTGCAGCAGCCAGGTTGCGGTCGCGGTGGTGGCATCGATACCGGCCGAGACACGCAGCACATAGCCACGCGAGCTGCGCAGGTCGAAGTCGCCCTGGAAGTTCGAACGATTCTGCGGCACGTTGATGCGGATGTCGCCAAGCTGCAGATCACCGAGGCGGAAGGAGCGCGGACTCAGTCCCGCGTCGAGTTGCGTGACGATGCGGATCTCCGACGGGTTCGCCGTCGCATCCGCCGGGTTCTCGAAGCGGATCGTGTACGGCAGTGCGCGCTCTGCGGGCAGGAACTGGCGCTCACCGTAACCCTGCGGTCCCGTGATCGATGCCTGACTGGCATTCTGCGCCGCGAGCTGGTACAGCTTCTGCAATTCGAGCGGCGTCAATTCATCGGAGGCAGCCACCGAGGCAAACGCGCTGTCCGGCGCATCTCCATACGGCGTGAACACGTTGAAGGCGGCGAAATACGTCGGGTGCGAGAGCCCGAGATCGTAATCCGCTGACTCCGGCAGTGCCGGGATCGGGATGGAGTACTCGCCGCACTCCTCGGAATAGCGGTCATCGAAACCGGCGAGTTCCGCGAGCTGCCCCGGCGTGTTGCCGTACCATTGCCGGATCTGGCTGAAGAATGCGACCAGATCCCCCTGGCTCTGGATCTGCTGGCCAGCTGGCCCGATCAGAACGCCGCTCGACAGCACGGAGAGCACGCTGATGACCTTGGGTTGCGTACGGATCGGTGGCGCCTCGTCCTCGGGACGCAGCAGGCCGCCGTCCTCGAGCGCCGCGAGGTAGGCGGTGACCCAGGTCTCCTCGTCCGCCGCAAGGTTCTGCAGCGCCACGCTCGCCGTGGCGTCGGCGAGCACCGCCTCGCGCAGCACACGCGCATCGGTGCTCTGGCGCGCAACGAATTCCGCCCGCGTCATCGGTGTGGCTGCGGCAAAGACATTGAAGCGAAACGGTGCGAACAGCGGCACGCACTTGTCCGGAATCTCCTCGTACGGAGAGGCCTCGAGCTCCTGCAGCACCTCGATGACCGAAGTGATGCCCACCGCCTCCTCTGGCGTTGCATCCTCGAGTGCCTCGAGCAGGCTGGCGATCGAGAGGCTGAGCTGGGCACGCAGCGCCGAGGGGTCGGCGCCGGCTGCAGCCAGCGCCTGCAGTCCCGTGATGAACGCCTCTCGCTTCGTCACCGACCAGAAGCTGCGCGCATCCTCGAGTGCTGCACGGATCGCCGCGAGATCACGGTCGATCAGCGGTTGCAGCCCCGGATACGTCGTGACGGTGAAGCTCATGCCGACATAGCCGCCGGCGATCACGTCCATCGCATAGCCGGGCGCCAGCATGTAGCCGTCGCGGTTGATCTCCGAATCCAGGCTGATCCACGGTACGTCCTCGCGCACCCCGTCGGGTGCCCCACCGACGTTGCTCGCATAGCTCAGGTAAGGCAGCCCGTAGACCTTCGCGTTCTCGCCGAGCTCGGGCACACCGAACTCGAAGTACACGTACGGCGTATCGACGTTGGTCAGGCTCTGCA
>CAZSYV010000002.1:0-1395 GCA_964610955.1 uncultured Klebsiella sp.
GGCGCAGGTCGAGGAGGTGCTGCTCGGTGACGTCATCCTTGAAGGCGATCAGTTCGATGATCCGACCGTCGGCATCGCGTACCGGGAACACCAGCACCCGTTCCCAGTAGTGCGTGCCGTCACGGCGCACGCTCTCGAGCTTGCCATTCCACCGGCCGCCGGTTTCGATGATCGTGCGCATCTTGTCCTGAAAGTGTGGGTCAGGGCGTTCGGCGCCATCCAGCAGGGTCGGGGACACCCTGCCGAGCACCTCGTCCCTCGCATGGCCGGTGCTCTGCTGGTAAGCGTCGTTCACATAAAGAATGTGGCCATCGAGGTCCACGACGGAGATTGCCGACGGGCTCTGTTCGATGATTGCCGACAGACGGTACAGCTGGGCATTTGCTGCCCTGATCGCCGTGATCTCTGTGTGCGTGACCAGCATGTAGCCTGAGTTCGGCGTACGCAGACGCACGACCTCGGCGTGGAACCACCGGGGTCCGGTTGCGCCATCGTAGGCGTACTCCATGGCAAAGCTGTCGCGCTCGCGGTGCATCAGCGTGCGCAGTCCGTCGGCGAAGGCTTGTGTGTCCCGGCGTTTCTGCGCCTGTGCCGGGTCGATGGTTGCGATCACCTCCTCGCAGACCTTCAGGTAGTTGCGGCCTTCGCTGGCGTAGCTCATTCCGCTGGCGCTCGATGCGATGTATTCCCGCCACGCGGTGTTGACGAGCACGATCTCGGCTTCGTCATCGATCAGGCAGATTCGTGCACTGAGGCCATCGAGCGCGGAGCGCGTGAGGTGTTGCGATTCGCGCAAGGCCATTTCCACGCGCTTGCGTGCGCTGATGTCGGTGTACATGGTCAGGGTGCCGATCGGCTCGCCGGTCTCCGCGCAAAACGGCGTTCGGTTGAGCGTGTAGAACCAGGATGACCGGGGGTCATTCCTGTCGCAGACACGAACTTCCATGTCGCGCACCGGCTGCTCGAGCAGCGGCGTGAAGATCCGTGCCACATCACCGGGGTCCAGCGGGCTGCCGTCGCACTGGCACATCGTGAAGCGTGCCTCCCAGTCACTGACCCAGTGAGTGGTGTCCTCGCTCGCCATCCAGCTGCGTGCCTGACGGTTGGCCGCCATGACGCGCCCGGTGGCATCGGTGGCGACGACGGCTTCCGAGAGGTTTTCGAGCAACAGGTGTTCGAAGCTCTCGCGAAAGCGCAGCTGGCTGCGCACGACTGCGCTGCGTGCGCAGTTCAGGATCACCAGCAGCGCGGCCAGTACGCCAATCAGCAGCGTGCTGAGCTGAAATGCCGGTGAGCTTGCCCCGCCCATGAGTCCCCAGTCGGTGATCGACGGTGCTGCGAGCAGCTCCCAGCGGCGTCCACCAAAGTCGATGTGGTGGCTGGCCAGGAAGTTCG
>CAZSYV010000002.1:1495-19925 GCA_964610955.1 uncultured Klebsiella sp.
TCTGGACCCGCTGGCGTTGCTGCCGGCACACGGGGCGCCCACTCGATTGCGACCAGCCCCGACAAGTGGCTGCTGTGGGTGTTGAACTGGGTGAACTCCGCCGGTGTGACCTGCTCCGATGCCGCCAGGAAGCGCCGTGTGGTGCGCAACAGCATCAGGTCCTGCTCGATCGAGGCAAACTGCAGCGAGTACAGCTGCTCTGTCTCGGTTCTGAAGCTGGCCTGTGCATTGCGCAGTTCCATCCAGCCGATCGTCAGGCGCGCGCCAGCGAGCACCAATGCTGTTGCAAGCAGTGGGACCGCGATGATCGGCATCGGCCGCCGTGCCGTGTCACGGCTGGGCAGCAGTGCCCAGCACGCGGGTCCGAACAGCACCAGCCCCAGGGTGCTCGACACCCACCATGCGAGCGGCAGGCCGTGTGTCCCTTCCCGGACACCCATCGCGAACCCCTGAACACTGATCAGGGCGCCAATTGCACAGACGATGGGGGCGGCGACTCCAAGCAGCAGAAGCAGGGTGAGTGCCTGTCCACCGCGCTTCACCGCGGTCTCGACGTGACGCCCGATCAGTGCCCCGAGCACGGACTGCAGGGTTGCGCCAGCCACCGCTACCAGGTTGGGCACGACGCCGAACACATCGGTTTCGTTCAATCCGAAGAACATCAACGAGCCAAGCGAGATCGCCGGCCAGTAGCGCAGCCCGTAGCGCAGCAGTACCGCGACACCAAAGCCGATCGTCAGGATCACCGGTGGCACGGCATCCGCATACAGCCTGCTGTGGAAGGTGATCCAGGCGAACACAACGTAGCCCAGCGTGATCAGAGTGAACACGCGCCAGTGCAGTAGTGGCTGTGGCATCACCGTGGTCTTTTCCTGTCGGGTCAAGCTCCCTCGTGTCGAACAAGCATAGTCGCTGATCAGCCGTGTGGAGCCGGCCGTGTGGGCTTCAATCGATGGGTCGCGCCTGTGCAGCCCAGTGGTGCCCCGATCTTCATTCCGCCGTGCGGTCGCACTCCAGCGTGTCACCGGTCAGCGTACAAATTGCTACAAAAAGTTCTGGAATGTGGTCTATGTTTCATCGGGTGACAACCGATTGCCGCGCCTGGAGGTAGATGAGACCGATATGGCATCCATACTTGTCGTTGATGACTCGCTGTCGATTCGTGAGCTGCTCGGCATGACCCTGCGCGAGGCGGGCCATGTCGTCGACGCGGCAGAGGACGGCGCTTCGGGCTTCGAGTTTGCCCGCTCTGGCGACTATCAGCTCGTCATCACCGATATCAACATGCCCGAGATGGGCGGCCTGGAGCTGATCGAGAAGCTGCGCACGCTCAGTGACTATCGGTTCCGGCCGATTCTGGTGCTGACCACCGAAGCCTCGCAGGAAATGAAGGACAAAGGGCGCTCGGCAGGGGCAACTGGCTGGCTGGTCAAACCCTTTGACCCGACCCGGCTGCTCGATGTCGTTGCCCGTGTGCTGGGTTGATCGCATGAACGGCGCTTGTTTGGTTTCGTCCATGGGGCAGTGGCAGGCATGAGCGGACTGGAAGAGATCAGGGCAATCTTCGAAGAGGAGTGCCGTGAGGGGCTCGACTCGATGGAGTCGGGTCTGCTTGCGCTGGAGGGCGCCGAGCGGCCAATAGAGCATGTGAACGACATTTTCCGTGCCGCGCATTCGATCAAGGGCGGGGCGGCGACCTTCGGCTACATGGAGATCTCGCAGTTCACCCATCAGATGGAAACACTGATGGACCTGGTACGCAGCGGCAAGCGTCGGGTCAGCCCGCCGCTGGTGCAGCTGCTGCTGGAGTGTGTCGACTGTCTGCGCGATATGGCGGCGACGATGAACGGCGGTGAGTACGACCGCGAACGCGCCGAGCGGCTCGGCAGCGAGCTCGAGGCGCAGCTCGCGGCGGGTGATGCGTCGCCGGCACCCGCTGCAAGCCCGGCTGCTGCGGGTGACTCACCCGTGGTGGCGGAGCCGTCCAGCCTCGCGCATGACTGGCTGATCCGCTTTCGCCCCGAGCGCCACCTGCTGCAGACCGGCAACCGGCCGATTGCGCTGATCCGTACGCTTGGTGCGCTCGGTGAGCTGTCGGTTCGCTGCGACACCTCCGGGCTGCCGCCCTTCGAGGAAATCGATCCCGAGCAGCTGTACCTGTCGTGGGAGATCGAACTGCGCACCGAGGCGGACAGGGAGGCGATTGCCGAGATATTCGAGTGGGTCGAGGCGGACAGCACACTCGAGATCATCGCGCGGGATGCGCCTGAAGCTTCTGCCGCGACCGCTGCGGACGCCGGGCAATCGGCTTCGGGCGAGGGCGATGAGCCGGTTGCGGTGGAGCAGACCGATGAGCGCCGTTCGAGCGAGCGGCGTCAGGCCGACCGACGCCAGGGTGATCGGCGCGCCGGCGCCCGCGATGCGGGCTCGATCCGCGTCAGCACCGACAAGATGGACACGCTGCTCAACCTGGTCGGCGAGATGGTCATCACGCAGGCGATGCTCAGCCGCCATGCCCGTGACGGTGGCGGTGAGGGGCTGCACGGCCTGGTCGATCGCCTGACCCAGCTCGAGCGCAACACGCGCGAGCTGCAGGAAGCGGTGATGCAGATCCGCATGCTGCCGGTCAGCGTGACCTTCAGCCGCTTCCCGCGCCTGGTGCACGATCTCGGCCTGAAGCTCGGCAAGTCGGTCGAACTGACCATCTCCGGTGAACACACCGAGCTCGACAAGACCGTGCTGGAGAAGATCGGTGACCCGCTGGTTCACCTGGTGCGCAACTCGCTCGATCACGGCATCGAGTCTGCCGAGGTGCGCCGTGCTGCCGGCAAGAACCCGATCGGGTCGATACACCTTGGCGCATCACACGAGGGGGGCAATATCGTCCTTCGCGTGACCGACGACGGGGGCGGGCTCAATACCGAGCGGATTCTTGCCAAGGCACGCGAGCGCGGCCTCGTTGCTGCAACGGACACGCTGTCGGAGTCGCAGATTCACGATCTGATCTTCGCGCCGGGTTTCTCGACCGTGGAGACGGTGAGCGATGTCTCGGGGCGTGGCGTCGGCATGGACGTGGTACGCGAGAACATCAAGGACATCGGCGGGCGGGTCGATGTGATCTCGACGCGCGGTGCGGGCAGCACCTTCCAGATCACGCTGCCGCTCACGCTGGCGATCCTCGACGGGCAGATGGTGCGGGTGGGGAGCGAGGTCTACGTCGTTCCGCTGCTCTCGATCCGGGAGACCGTGCAGGTCGAGCCCGCGAAGCTGAACGTCGTTGCCGGTGGTGCGCCGCTCTACCGGCTGCGCGGCGAGGCGATACCGATGATCGACATGCGCAGCGTCTGCCGCGTGCCGGGTCGTGAGCCCCTGCGCGACTACGACGGCAAGCTGCTGATGTTCGTCGAGGTCGGACGCCGCTCGATCGGCCTGCTGGTGGACGAGCTCCTCGAGCAGAGCCAGGTGGTGGTCAAGAGCCTCGAGGCGAACTTCGCAAAGATCGAGGGAATACTCGGCGCGACGATTCTCGGTGACGGCACCGTCGCGATGATCGTCGATATCCCCGGAATACTGCGGCTCAGTCTGAATCGCGACGCCGCGAACACGGGCAGCTGGAGCGCGGCGGGACACTGAACAGGCCCAGGCAGGCCAAGGGAGGACACATGAGCGGCAGCGGGGCGCCCACTGCAGACGGCACACAACGCACGGGCGCTGCGGCGCACGAGCAGTTCCTGACCTTCATCATGGACGGTGAGGAGTACGGCATCGGCATTCTCAAGGTGCGCGGCATTCAGGGCTGGGAGCGTGTCACACCGATCCCGAACACGCCCGACTATGTGCTTGGCGTGATCAACCTGCGCGGCGAGGTGGTGCCGATCGTCGACCTCAGGCGTCGCTTTGCACTCGAGGTGGTTCCGTACACGCACCGCACAGTGGTGATCGTGGTGCGGGTCGAGCAGAAGGATCGTGACCGCACGGTCGGGCTGGTGGTGGATGCGGTGTCCGAGGTCTATGACATCGACACGGCCGAACTGCGCCCACCGCCCGACTTCGGCACGGCGATCAGCAACAGCTTCGTTCGCGGACTGGCGATGGTCGACGAGAAGATGGTGATCGTTCTCGAGATCGACCGGCTGATCAACCAGGGCGTCCTCGAGCAGGTCGGAACGGCTGAGGAAGCGGAAACAAGGGCAGCGGCATCGTAGGGCTTCGGCACGGGTGGGGACTCGCGTGCGGTGCGATTCATCGAAGGAGAGACGGGAATGTTCACAAGACTGAAACTCGCATGGCGTCTGGCGTTGATCGTCGGCCTGGGTGTCATCGTGGCGCTGCTGCTGATGCTCCAGGGGCTGGGTGGACTCGTGCAGGCCAACGCAGCCATGGATGACATCTACCGCAACCATATGGAGGCGACCCGCGACCTGCTGGAGATGTCGACACGTCGTCAGGGGCAGATGCTGATTCTGGGCAGCCTGCTCATCCGCACTCAGGCGGCGGATGATGAGGGTGATCTGAGTCTGGGGCTTGACCCTTCGACGGCAGACTTCGTCGCCGGTGAGATCGAGACCAATGCGTCGAAGATCACCGAACTGTGGAACAAGTATGCGGAAAAGAAGAAAACTGATGAGGAAACCCTGCTTGCCGAGCGCTACCTCAGTGCTCGGAACGAGTTTACCGACGACGCGATCAAGCCGTTGCTGGCGGCACTGCGCCAGCGTGATCGCGACGGCGTGATGAACCGCTACTATGCAGCCGAGGGGCTCTTCAAGCCACTGAACGAGCGGCTGGAGGCACTGACCAAGCTGCAGTTTGACGATGCCTCGAAGATATTCAGCGCATCGGTTGCCGAATACAAAAGGCAGCGTCTCTATGCAATCGTTGCGCTGGTTGCAGCGAGCATTCTGCTGGCTCTGCTTGGCTGGCTGGTGATCCGCTCGGTCACACGCCCACTGAACCTTGCCATTGGCGTGTTCGGGCGCATGGCCGACGGGCATTTCGACAACGAGATCACGGTCAAGGGCCGGGACGAGCTGGCGGCGCTGCTGCGCGCACTCGCCGATATGCAGTCACGCCTCGATACGGACCTCACGGCGCAGCGACGCGTCGCCGCTGAGAACGCCCGGGTCCGCCAGGCACTCGACAACGTCACCAGCTCCGTGATGATCGCCGATGAGGCGGGCACCATCATCTACATGAACGAGTCGGTGAACAGCCTGCTGAGTGCTGCCGAGAAGGACATCAGGCGTGAGCTGCCACAGTTCGACGTGCGCAACATCCTTGGGCAGAGCATGGATGTGTTCCACCGCAACCCGACGCACCAGCACAACCTGCTCGAGCAGATGCGCGGTGCGCACCATGCGCAGATGAGCCTTGGCGGGCGTACCTTTGCGCTGGTCGCGAATCCCGTGCAGGCGGCGGACGGCACGCGCGTTGGCTCCGTGCTCGAACTGCGCGAGCGCACCGAGGAGCTGGCGGTCGAGAACGAGGTCCAGCAGATCGTCAGCGCCGCAGCGGGTGGCGACCTGGAGGTGCGCATCGACCTGGGGAACAAGCAGGGTTTCTTCGCCGTGCTCTCCGAGGGCATCAACGAGCTGCTGGCGACCTTCGAACGAATGATTGCCGACGTGATCGGCACGGTGAGCGCCATGGCGCAGGGGGACCTCACCCGCTCGATCGAGTCCGAGTACGAGGGCAGCTTCGGGCGTCTCAAGTCGGACATGAACACCACGATCGAAAAGTTGACCGAAGTGGTTGCCGAAATCCAGGAGACGGCCGATGCGGTGAAGACCGGGTCGGACGAGATCGCCTCCGGCAACCAGAACCTCAGCCAGCGCACGGAGGAGCAGGCATCGAGCCTCGAGGAAACCTCCTCGGCAATGGAGCAGATGACGGCCACGGTGCGCCAGAGCGTCGACAACGCCAAGCAGGCGAGCACGCTCGCCAGAAGCTCGCGCGACGCCGCGGAGAGCGGTGGTCGGGTGGTTGGCGATGCGGTGAATGCGATGTCGGAGATCAACGCCTCGAGCAAGAAGATTGCCGACATCATCGGTGTGATCGACGAGATCGCCTTCCAGACCAACCTGCTGGCGCTCAACGCCTCGGTGGAGGCCGCGCGCGCCGGTGATCAGGGGCGTGGCTTTGCGGTGGTCGCCAGCGAGGTGCGCAACCTGGCCGGGCGCAGCGCAACGGCTGCCCGCGAGATCAAGGATCTGATCAAGGACAGTGTGGGCAAGGTCGAGGAAGGCTCGCGGCTGGTCAACCAGTCCGGTGAGGTGCTCACCGAGATCGTCAGTGCGGTCAAGAAGGTCACCGACATCATCGAGGAAATCGCGGTGGCGAGCTCGGAGCAGGCCTCTGGCATCAACGAAGTGAGCCGGGCCGTGACGCAGATGGACGAGATGACGCAGCAGAACGCGGCACTCGTCGAAGAGGCGGCGGCAGCGAGCGAGTCACTCGGTGAGCAGGCCAACGCACTGGAGCGCATGATCGGCTTCTTCAAGATCGGTGATGCGCAGCGCGCCGTCGCTGCGCCGGCGAAGGGGCGCGGTGCAGCACGAATGCTTGCGGCACCGAAGCCGCGTGCCGTGGCCGCGAAAAGGATTCGCAACGAGAAACCCGTGGAAGAGGCGAGCGAGGAATGGACCGACTTCTGAGGCGCCAGTACGGGAGTGTGATCGCGGTGTTGCAGCGCCAGCGTTGGAGCGTGGTGGCATGAGTGCTGAGGAGCGGCAAACGCTGAAGCTGGCGCAGATCATCGAGATCGGCAACATCGCCGCGTGCCGGGACGCGCTCATGGGGCTCAGGGCATCGGGGGCGACGCAGCTCGTGCTCGATGTGGAGGACCTCGTGGCGGTCGATACGGCGGCGCTGCAGCTGCTGGCCAGCTTCGTGATGTCGGTGCACGCCTGCGGTGGTCGGGTCGAGTGGGAGAACCTGTCGATGCCACTGTGCCAGGCGGCCTGTGTGCTCGGGCTGGAGGAGGCGCTGGCGCTGTGAGCGTGCCTGGGCGATGAGGGGATGGCACATTCCGTGATGCAGACACCAGCGCCGCGCGACGAAATGCTCCTGCTCTGTGAACGGTTGCTTGGTGCGGCCGTTGCGGATGCAGGCGCATCGGTCGAGGCGATCACGGGGCTGTTCGTCACGCTGCGCGCCAGGCTGCGTGGGGCGGAGTGCGCGTGCACCGCGCACGGGGCGCACGGCAAGGATGAGGAGATGGTGCGCATTCTCGATGGGCTGCTCGGACACCTGCAGTTCTTCGATGAGCATGCACAGCGCGTGCAGCACGTTGCGGCAATCCTGGCGCTCTTCGAGCACCTTGGGCCGGCGACGGCGCGCGAAGGCGAGCCCACTCTGCCCGAGCGCATCCGCGCGCTGCTCTCGACCGAGCGCGAGTGGCAGGTGCTGGCCGAGGTCATGGCGGATGAGGCGAGCAAGCGGCCCGACACGGACCGCGTGGAACTGTTCTAGTGGCGGGGTTTGCCAGGGTCCTGTCGGCTGCCGGTGCAGCCGGGGCGTTGCAACTGTTTTGAGCGAATGATGCAGGGATCCTACGAGCTGTCACAGGTGGACTTCGACGAGTTGCGTCAGCTGGTGAAGACGCACACCGGAATCGCCCTGTCCGCCTCAAAGCAGGAGATGGTGAAACGGCGTTTCACCTCGCGGGTGCGCACACTCGGGCTCGACGGTTTCCGGGCGTATATCCGCTACCTGCACGGCCATCCCGAGGATGAGCTGGTCGAGCTGGCGAATGCGATCACCACCAACCTGACCTCGTTCTTTCGTGAACGCCACCACTTCGACTACCTGTCCTCCGAGGTCGTGCCACAGTTGCTGCAGACCCAGCGTGCCACGCGGCGCATCCGTGTCTGGTGCAGTGCGGCGTCGACTGGTCAGGAGCCCTACTCGATTGCGATGACGCTGCTCGATGCCATACCGGACATCAGCGCATGGGATCTGCGCCTCCTGGCCACCGACATCAGCCACCAGTGCCTCGAACAGGCGCGCCGCGGTGTCTATGCGCTGGATCAGCTCGATCCGGTGCCGGTCGCCCTGCGCACCCGCTGGTTCCAGCGCGGTGCGGGGGCGAATGCCGGCAAGGCGAAAGTGCGCGACGAACTCCGCCGGCGCGTGAGGTTCGAGGCACTCAACCTGATCGGCAAATGGCCGATCTCGGGGCCGGTCGATGTGATCTTCTGCCGCAACGTATTCATCTACTTCGACAAGGAGCAGCAGCGGCAGATCATGGAGCGCTACGCGCGCCTGCAGCCATCGGGGGCCTATCTGTTTCTTGGTCATTCCGAGAGCCTGCACAACCTCAGCCGCGACTACTCGCTGGTTGGGCAAACCGTGTATCGGCGGATCTAGCATATGAATGCGCGTTTTGGCGGCGAGGCAACGGGTGGGCAGGCGCGGCGCACCGCAGGCATCGTCATCGAGCCCTGCCCCAGGCAGTTTGCCCATATCCTGCGCTACGTGGACCCGGTGAATGGCTGCGTGGCGGCGAAGCTCCTGCCGGGGGAGTATTACGTCGCGCTGCGTGACGAGATGGTCACCACGGTGCTCGGCTCGTGCATCGCCGCGTGCATCTACGATCCGTATCGCGGCATCGGTGGAATGAACCACTTCATGCTGCCTGAATCCGCCGCTGATCCGCAGGCGAAGGATTCCTCGCGCATGAGTCGTGCGACGCTGTACGGATATTTCGCAATGGAAGGCTTGATCAACGAGATACTCAAGCAGGGGTGTCGCAAGCGCGACCTGCGAGCGAAGCTCTTTGGCGGCGGGCAGATCATCAGTGGCATGACGGCAATCGGCATGCAGAACATCCGCTTCGCAAAGGACTACCTGCGCACCGAGGGCATTCCTGTCGAAAGCGCCGACGTCGGGCTCGTCTACCCGCGCAAGGTGAACTTTTTTCCCCAGACCGGCAGGGTGAAGGTCAAGCGACTGACCGCACTGCACAACGACACCATCATGACACGCGAGGAGGTCTATCGTGACAAGCTATCCAGTGAAGAGACTTCGGGCGATCTGGAGCTGTTCTGAAGCACCAGCGCGAATCTGCCACAGTCGCAACCTGACAACCAGCTGGAGCCTTATGCCATGACCATCCCGTTTGGAGCCAAGGTTCTCGTCGTCGATGACTTCGAGAGCATGCGTCGCATCCTGAAACAGTCGCTGATCGAGATCGGTTTCAGTGACATCACCCTCGCCGATGATGGCGTCACGGCGCTGCCGTTGCTGAGGAACGGCAACTTCGGCTTCCTCGTCACTGACTGGAACATGCCGCAGATGGAGGGCATCGACCTCGTTCGCGCGGTGCGTGCCGATGCTCGCATCAAGGGTCTGCCGATCCTGATGGTCACGGCCGAAGCCAAGCGTGAGCAGATCATCGAGGCAGCAAAGGCCGGTGTGAACGACTACATCGTGAAGCCGTTCACGCCCAGCACGCTCAAGGCAAAGATCGAGAAGATCTTCCTGGCGCAGGCTGCACGCTAGTGCGCGCCGTACTCGACGATTTCCTCACAAGACACGGGTGAAGACATGCCGAACATGACTGATGAACACAGCGAGACGTCACGATTCGACCCTCAGGACGTCATCCTGAGGATCTGCCAGCAACACGTCGAGGATCTGACGCAATCGCTGCAGAATCAGGACATCGTCGGGGCGTTCTCCGCCATTGGCCAGATGCACGCCGCGCGCGAGGAGAGCATCTACCACGCACTTGGCACGCTGACCCGTGGCCTGAACACGGCGATCGTCAACTTCAGCGTCGATGAACACGGCAAGGCCTACCTTCAGCATGACACGGAAGGGGTCGCGCCCGTGACCAGCCAGCTGGAGAACGTGGTGCGCATGAGCGAGGAATCCGCCCGCACGACACTCAATGTGCTGGACGATACCCTGCCGCTGGTGCAGCGCATGCGCAGTGCGGCGCAGTCGTACCAGGGCGATCCGTCGAAGGTGCCCGGGCTGCTCGAACAGCAGTGTGCCGACCTGGCAGCGCTCGAGTCCAACCTGATGAACATCATGATGGCGCAGACCTATCAGGACCTGGCCGGACAGGCGATTCGCAAGGTCAACGGCATTCTCGGTGCACTGCAGACCGACCTGGTCGCACTGCTGACCTTCGCGACGCGCGTCAAGTCGATTTCCGAGCCGCCACCCGTGCGCCAGCCCGTGCTGACCGAGGCTGCCGTGGCTGATGAGCCCGTCGAGGCCGCTGTGGCCCAGGATGGACCGCTGTCGCAGGATGCAGTGAACGACCTGCTCTCCAGTCTGGGTTTCTGAGCACGGCGGATCGCAGGCCGATGAGTGACACTGCCAAAAGGATTCGGGTGCTGATCGTCGATGACTCGGCACTCGTGCGCAAGCTGTTGACCGAGATGCTATCCTGCGATCCGCAGATCGAGGTGGTCGACACGGCGATGGACCCCTTCGTGGCGCGCGAGAAGATCAAGCGTTACAACCCGGACGTGCTGACGCTCGACGTTGAAATGCCCCGCATGGACGGGCTCACCTTCCTGCGCAATCTGATGCGGCTGCGACCGATGCCCGTGGTGATGGTGTCGACGCTGACCGAGCGTGGTGCCGAGGTCACGCTCGATGCGCTGCGCCTGGGCGCAGTGGACTTCGTCACGAAACCCCGTGTCGACCTGTCGCACTCGCTTCCGGAGTACGCGGCCGAGCTGATCGAGAAGGTGAAGGTTGCCGCTCAGGCGCGGGTGCGTGCGCTGGACACGACCGAACGCCGTCCCGAGGCGCGGGCGGTGACCGGCGAGACGCCTGCGTCCCCGGCGGCACGGCGTATCTTCAGGACGACCGAGCGCCTGATCGCCATCGGTGCATCCACTGGCGGCACCGAGGCGATTCGGGAGTTGCTCGAGGAGTTGCCGGTGGAGACGCCGGGAATCGTCATCGCCCAGCATATTCCAGCCTCGTTCAGTGGCCCTTTTGCCGAGCGCATGAACCGCTGCTCGGCATTGGGGGTTCGCGAGGCCCGCGATGGTGACCAGATACTGGCTGGGCACGTGTATATCGCCCCCGGGGGGCTTCACCTGAGGGTGGTGCGTGACGGCGCGCGCTATCGCTGCCGGCTGAGCGACGATACGCCGGTGAACCGGCACAAGCCCTCGGTGGACGTGATGTTTCGCTCGGTTGCCCAGAGTGCGGGACAGAATGCCGTGGGCGTCATCCTCACCGGTATGGGGCGTGATGGGGCGCAGGGTCTGCTCGAGATGCGCCGCGCGGGTGCACACACCATCGCCCAGGACGAGGCGAGCAGCATCGTCTGGGGCATGCCGCGTGCTGCCTTCGAGTGCGGTGCGGCTGTCGAAGTGCTGCCGCTCGCGCGCATCACGGAGTCGATGCTGTCACACGCCTGAGGGCGCGCAGCCCCCCGGGTGAGGGCAGGCGCTGCGGGCTCAGTGCTCACACAGCAGATAGCCCTGGTTGCGCAGCGTGACCACCGTGACGCGGCTGGCAATTCGCTTCAGGCGCTTGCGCAGCCGGCTGATCAGCAGGTCGATCGTGCGATCACCGGGTTTGAGTTCATGGCGCAGCACCATCCAGCTGGCATGTTCGCGATCGAGTGGGCTGGGATGTTGCGCATGCAGCGTCTGCAGCAGCACGCACTCGCGAGCGCTCATCTGCGTCTGCTGCTGCCCCTGGCGCAGCGTACGGCTGCCAGGCTCGAGTTCGATGTCACCGAAACGCAGGATGGTGGCCACAGCGACGGGTGGACGTCCCGTCGAGCTGCGCCTCAGCAGCGCGCGCAGGCGAGCCAGCAGGTGTTCGCGATTGTGTGGCTTGACCAGGTAGTCGTCCGCACCGGCGTCCAGGCACGCCACGACGGCGATGTCGTCGTCCACGCCGGTCAGTATGATCACGGGCACCGAAGAAGCGCGACGCAGCTGTCGACACAGCTGCAGTCCGTTTTCCTCGCCGAGATCGTAGTCCAGGATGACCAGGTCGGCGCTTCGCCTCAGCAGGTAATCGAACAGTTCGGCTCCGCCGTGGACACAGTCCGAGGTGAAATCGGCCTGCGACAGTTGCCGCTGCACGATGCGGCAGAAGAAGGCGTCGTCATCGACCACCAGGACGTGTGGGGTTTTTGCCTGCTGCTCCTGTGTGCCGTTCATTGCCCACCTGCCTGAAGCGCACCACCCCGGATGGTGATCAGGGAATGCCGAAATCGAGCACGACCACGGGAATTTCACGGGTGGTCAGCGACTGGTAGTGCGCGTAGACGGGAACGCGCGAGACCAGCTCCGCCCACAGCGACGCTCTCTCGCTGTCGGTGGTCACGCGTGCCCGGGCGCGGTGGTGGCGGCGTGCCACGTACACGCTCACCTGCGGGGCGGCGCGCAGGTTGCCGACCCACGCCGGATCGGTCGGCATGCCGCCCTTGCTGCCGACGATCACCCATTTGCCATCGATCAGGAACCAGGGCAGCACGACCCTGCGGGGAGCGCCACTGCGGCGTCCGCGCGTCTCGAGCAGCAGCGCTGGCTGTGGTGCAAAGCCGGCCTGGCGTGCAAACACGCGATTCAGCAGCGACTCGCCGGTGAAGCGCACGAGCCAGCGGTCGAACGCGAGCCCGGCCGGTGACATCAGGAGTTTCACGAGGAATGACATTGCACGAATTTTTCCTTGGTATGCGCCGAACGCTAGCATTTCACGGCACGGTGCAGCAAGCACGGATCCGATCGATCGTACGAATCGGCGTCGGGTAGTATCATCGCCGCTCCCGATTCCTGCCGCTGGAGGCCGCAGCCTGCATGTCCGAGCACCGCCTGGTGGGCGTCTTCGATTCCGGCGTGGGTGGCCTGTCGGTCGTGCTGGAGATGCGCCGGCGTATGCCGTGGCTGGACATCATCTATGTATCGGATGCCTGCCACCTTCCCTATGGCGAGAAGGAGGAGCACTTCATCCGCGAGCGCGCCTTCGTGATCGCCGATTTCCTGGTTGCTGAAGGCGCACATGCCCTGGTCATTGCCTGCAATACCGCCACGGCGGCCGCAGCGGACGCGTTGCGCGCGCACTTCGCCCTGCCGATCGTCGGCATCGAACCGGCGGTCAAGCCGGCGGCACAGGCCACCCGCAGCGGCATCGTCGGTATCCTGGCCACCGCGAGCACCCTGCAGAGCAGCCGTTACGAGGAGCTGCTGCGCCGCTTTGGACAGTTCACGCGTGTGCTCGGGCAGCCTGCGCGCGGCCTGGTCGAGTGTGTCGAGGCAGGAGACTTCGATGGGCCGCGCACGCGCACGCTGCTGGCGCACTACCTTCGGCCACTGCTGGAGGCGGGTGCGGACACGATCGTTCTCGGTTGCACGCATTACCCGTTCCTGCTGCCGGCGATCCGTGATCTCGTCGGTCCCGAGGTGCGCATCATCGATCCTGGCGAGGCGGTTGCACGTCGCGTCGGGGAAGTTCTCGGTGAATGGGACGATGGCGACATGGGATCGCTGCGCTGCTACACCAGCGGTGATCCGGCGGCGCAGCAGCTGTCGATCGCTCGTCTGCTGGGTGAGGGCGTCACCGTGCTGGCGCTGCCCGAGTGCCCGGGTGCGCACCGATGCGGCGCATCGGGTGGCTGAGCGCCAGCGGGTGTCCGTGCAGACTGGGTTTCCGGAGATCAGGCCGAGGTGAATATGTCGTTTCGTCCGCGCCGTTCGGCGCTCTACATGCCAGGTTCGAATCTGCGCGCACTCGCCAAGGCGCGTGAGCTGTCCGCCGATGTGCTGATTCTCGACCTGGAGGATGCGGTGGCGCCGTCCGCCAAGGAGACGGCGCGTGGCCAGATTGCTGCCGCACTCGCCGAGGGCGGCTACGGCTGCCGTGAGCTGCTGGTGCGCGTGAACGGGCTCGACACGCCATGGGGAGCCGAGGATCTGCGCGCTCTTGCGCGTGCGGGGGCCGACGGGATCGTGCTGCCCAAGGTCTCGGCTGCCGATGATGTGCTGCAGGCCGTGCGCCTGCTCGAAGAGGCTGGCGCCGATGCGGAGCTTGGCGTGTGGTGCATGGCGGAGACCGCGCGCGGCATTCTTTCCATCGATTCGATTGCCGGTGCCCACCCGCGGCTCGCCGGCATCCTGATGGGGACCTCGGATCTGGCACGGGAGCTGCGCGTGCGCCACACGCCGGATCGCCTCGGTTTTCTGCCCGCACTGGGGCAGTGCGTGCTTGCTGCGCGGGCACACGGCCTCGACATCCTCGACGGCGTGCACCTCGACCTGCACGATGAGGCCGGTCTGCACGCGGCCTGCGTGCAGGGTCGGGATCTCGGGTTCGACGGCAAGACGCTGATCCATCCAGGCCAGCTTGCCACGACGAACACGGTTTTCTCCCCGGCAGCGGATGAACTGAGCAATGCGCAGGAGATCATTCTGGCCTGGCGCGAGGCACAGTCGCACGGCAGCGCGGTGGTGGTCGTGAAGGGGCGTCTGGTCGAGAACCTGCACGTTGCCGAGGCCGAGCGCCTGCTCGGCGTTGCCGCAGCCCTGGAGCGGATGGGCTGGTAGCGTCGCGTCGTTTCGCTGCCTTACTGGGCGACGAGCATGTCGCAGGCGGATTCGGCGAGCAGGTGCAGGGTCACGCTGCCGAGCAGCAGTCCTTCCGCCAGGTTCTTGCCGTGCTTGCCGGCAACGACCAGGTCCGCGCCGATCGTTTGCGCCCATTCCTGCAGCGCGCTGGGTGTGTGCCCCGCACTGCTCACGGTGGCGTGCACGCGCGCAGGGTCGACTCCGGATGCGGCAATGAACCCGCGCATTTCCTCCTGCGCCGCCGCCTGTGCTTCCCGGCGATAGGCGTCGATGCGCTCGGCGTCCAGCCCGGCAAAGTGCAGCATCCCCTCGAAGGGCATCTCGAAGACGTGGCGGAGGTGGATCGTCGCCTGCGGCGCGATCGTGCAGGCAAGTGCAAATGCCCGCTGGGCATGCGCGGAGAAGTCGGTCGCGACCAGCACGTTGCGATAATCCTCGAGTGCGGCGCGGCGCACCACCAGCAGCGGCGTGTGCGTGCGCCTCAGCAGGTGCTCTGCGGTGGTGCCGATCGCAAAGTCACGCACCGGGTGGCGCCCGTGCGCGCCAAGTGCAAGCACGCTCGCTCCAGCCGCCTCTTCGCGCACCACCTGGTCGACGTTGCCGATGCGCACATTCACCTCGAGCTGGAAGCCGCAGCGCGCCGCGATCGCCTGCGCCTCCTCGAGCAGTTTCCCGCGGGTCTCGGCGAGCAGGACTTCCTCGCGCTCGGTCGGCACATCGAGCAGACGACGCAGTGTGTCGATCCACGACTGCTGGATCACGTGCAGCAGCCGACCCTCGTCGAACACGCCCTGGGCACACAGCCGCGCGGCGCGCTCGCAGGCGTAGCCCGCATCGGTCGACATGTCGGTGGCTGCGAGGATCGTCCGTGCGCTCATATCTTCTCCTCCGCATGGCGCAGTGCGGCGGGGGAGCCAAACAGCACCAGGGCATCGCCGCTCTGCAACAGTGTCTGTGCCGCAGGGCCGGCCACACGAATGCCGTCCCTGACGAATGCATTCAACGTGGCGCCGCACAGGTCCAGTTCGCCGATTGGGCGTCCGGCACCCGGACTGTCCTCGGTGATGACGACGGTGTGCAACCGTTCGCCATCGTCGGCATCGATCTCCTCTGCCTCCGTGCTCGATGGGAACACGCCGCGCAACAGCATGTAGCGCGAATCGTACTGCTCGATCATGCGTCGGGCGAGCCGCGACCTCGACACACCGAGCAGCGCCAGTGCGTGGATGGCGATCATCAGGCTTGCCTCGAGCGTCTCGGTGACGATCTCGGTCGCGCCGGCAGCGCGCAGCTGCGTGGAGTCCGTCTCATCGCGTGCACGCACCATGATCGGCAGCGTGGGGCGCAGTGCGCGTGCCAGGCGCAGGATGGCGAGCACCGTCGGCAGGCCCTCGGGCGTGACCACCAGCAGGCGTGCGGTTTCGATGCCCGCGGCAAACAGGATGTCGCGCTCGCAGGCATCGCCGTAGAAGACGGCTTCGCCCGCAGCGTGCGCCTCGCCGATTCGTCCTGGGTCGAGGTCGAGTGCAATGAAGTCGATCTGTTCCTTTTCCAGCAGTCGCGCAACGCCCTGTCCGATGCGCCCGTAACCGCAGATCACGACATGGTTGCCGGCGGGCGGCTGCGCATCGACGATCCGGTGGCCGGGATGCTCGGCAGGGGTGCCGTCCGCGGCCGGGACGAGCAGCCGTGCGATGGCGTGGTTGTGACGGATCAGCAGCGGTGCCAGCACGATCGAGATCAGCACGGATGCCAGTGCGATCTGCGCCGGAAGTGCCTCGATCGCCCCGTCATCGAGCGCGATCGACAGCAGTGCAAAGCCGAACTCGCCGCCCACCGCGAGCAGCAGCCCGGTGCGCCAGGCCTCGAACCAGTCGCTGCCGGTGAAGCGCACGATCGCCGCGACCAGGATGGCCTTCACCGTGAGCAGCACCAGCGCACCGAACAGCGCGATGTGCCAGGTGCCGCCGAGCGAGAATGGATCGAAGATCATGCCCACGCCGACGAAGAACAGGCCGAGCAGCACGTCGCGGAAAGGACGGATGGTGGACTCGACCTGATGGCGGAACTCGGTCTCCCCAAGCATCATGCCGGCGAGGAAGGCACCGAAGGCGGTCGACAGTCCGAAGGCGTTGGTCGTCCAGGCGGCCGCGAGCGAAACCAGCAGCACGGTAAGGGTGAATACCTCGGTCGATCGTTGCTCGGCGACCAGGTGGAACAGCGGACGCAGCAGCCAGCGTCCGACGACGAAGATCAGCGTGAATGCCAGCAGCGCCTTGGCGAGTGCGGCGCCCAGCGCACCACCGAAGGCGAGCAGACCGGCGTTGCCGGCGAGCACCGGCAATACCACCACCAGCGGCACGGCAGTCACGTCCTGAAATACCGACATCGCCACGCCAAGCCGTGCATGACGTGCGTGCTCCTCGCCCTGTTCGGCCAGCTGCCGGCTGATCACCGTCGTCGAGGACTGCGCAAACACCGCGCCGATGACGAAGGCGCCGGCCGCCGGCATGCCCAGCAACCAGGCACCGGCACCAATGACCAGCGTGGTGAGCGCAACCTGTGCGGTTCCCGGCCCGAGCACCTGATGGCGCAGCGCGTAGATCTGCGGCATCGAGAAACTCAGCCCGATGGTGAACAGCAGGAACATGATGCCGAACTCCGCCAGCACGCGGATCGGTGTCACGTCGAGCACAGGCCCCGGTGTATGCTGCCCGAGCATCACTCCGACCAGCAGGTACGCGAGGCTGGAGGGGATGTGCAGGCGCCTGAACACCAGGACGGCGGTCACGGCGGCGCCGAGCAGCAGCAGAGTGGGAGTGAAGAAGCCTTCGATCGTCATGTGCGGGCTGAAACACCCGCACGCAGGCGGGCCCATGGCTGTCTGTGGGTGCGGATCACGGCTGAGCCATGCTCGGTGTCCGGGCGAAGCTAACCCACAAGGCTGCGCCGGCGCAAGGCGCCGGAGCTGCACGGCCTGCATTCATTCGGCGGGTGTACGGGGAGGGTATCGGGATGGCGGTCGGCGGCGTTCCGCTGGTGGGAATTCCCTGTGATGTCTTCGAGCGTGGCTCACACCCCTTTCACGGGGTTGGCGAGCGCTACATCGATGCGGTTGCGCATGGCGCCGGTGCCTTGCCGCTGCTGCTGCCTGCCCGTGGCGGCGGGCGTGACATGCAACCGCTTGGTGAACTGATGCCGCTCGATGCACTGCTCGGACTGCTCGATGGGCTGTTCCTGCCGGGCAGTCCGTCGAACGTCGAACCGCAGCGCTACGCCGGGCCCGCAGTCGTGGCGGGGACGCTGCTCGATCCGCAACGCGATGCCGGAACGCTTGAGCTGATTCCACGCGCCATTGCCCTTGGTGTGCCGCTGCTTTGCGTGTGTCGCGGCATCCAGGAGTTCAATGTCGCCCTCGGTGGCACGCTGCACCAGCGGGTGCACGAGATCCCCGGCATGCTCGACCATCGGGCGCCGGATCACCCTGAGCGCGAACGCCGCTACGCCGCCGCACACGAGGTGGCGATCGAGCCGGGAGGGGTGCTCGAGGCGCTGCTCGGGCCCGGTTCGCTTGCGGTCAATTCGGTTCACGCCCAGGGCATCGACCGGCTTGCGCCTGGCCTGCGCATCGAGGCGCGCGCCCCCGATGGCCTCATCGAGGCGGTCAGTGCGCGTGGTGCCTCGACCTTTGCCATCGGCGTGCAGTGGCATCCCGAGTGGCACTTCCGTGAAAACACCGCAAGCAGAGAGCTGTTTTCTGCCTTTGGCGCCGCGGCCCGTGCGCGCAGTGCCGCCAGAGATGCTTCCGCCGCCACGGTGCCTCGTACTGGGCCCCCGCTTTCGCGGGGGTGACGAGGGGCTGTGCGTGCGTGGGGGCGACG
>CAZSYV010000002.1:20025-59986 GCA_964610955.1 uncultured Klebsiella sp.
CTGGGCCCCCGCTTTCGCGGGGGTGACGAGGGGCTGTGCGTGCGTGGGGGCGACGAGGGGCTGTGCGTGCGTGGGGGTGGCGACGGATGTGCACTGGGCCCCCGCTTTCGCGGGGGTGACGAGGCTGTGCGTGCGTGGGGGTGACGGAAGATCTTTCGCGGGGCAGGTTCACACTTCCCCTGCGTCATTCCCGCGAAAGCGGGAACCCAGCGACGGAGCTGCGTTTTCGTGAGGATGACGGAGCTGCGCTTTCGTGAGGATGACGGAGCTGCGATTTCGTGGGGATGACGAAGATGCGCTCGCGGGGGTGGCGACGGATGCGCACTGGGCCCCCGCTTTCGCGGGGGTGACGGAAGATCTTTCGCGGGGGTGACGAGGCTGTGCGTGCGTGGGGGTGACGGAAGATCTTTTGCGGGGGTGACGGAGGGTCTTTCGCGGGGGCGGGTTCAGTTCACACCTCCCCTGCGTCATTCCCGCTCCCCCCGCCATTCCCGCTCCTCCCCGTCATCCCCGCTCCTCCCCGTCATCCCCGCTCCCCCCCGTCATTCCCGCTCCTCCCCGTCATTCCCGCGAAAGCGGGAACCAGAACTGCGCCTTTGCGGCGCTTGACACTCCTTGACTGCGTTTTCGCAGGAATAAACCGGTCAACGGATCCTCAATCGTCCTCTGACCCCGAGGCATCCCGGTCGAACACGGCGCTGAAGATCGACTGGCGTCGCAGCTTGCGGTAGCTCGAGGAGTCCAGCACGGCGCGCCACAGCGCATGAATCTGCTCGCTGTCACTGATTCCAGTCTTGCACCAGGTCGCGAAGTGCTCGCAGTTGTGCAGCATGATGTCGAAACGTGATTCGCCAAGCCGGCTGAGGGCACGCGAGACCACGGCAGCCGGTGCGAAGGATTTGCGCGAACGCTTGCTGTCCATGAGGTCCCCGAGCTGGATGTACAGCCGTCGTGGCATGCTCTTCGTGTCGCGCAGTCGTGCAAAGAAGTCGGCGTAGTCGCGCACCAGGATCTCGTCTCCGCGCGCGAAGGCTTCGCTCGATGTCTGACGCACGCTGCGTGGCGAGTACCACTGCTCGCCGCTGTAGTGGACGACGGTGCCGTCGCCGCAGTCGATGCCGTGGTGTGCGTAAAGTCCGCCGCGCCGCTGTACGTAGATATGGTCACCTTTTGCCACGATGCATCTTCCTCTCGACTCGACGATCCCGATCAGCGCAGGCGCACCTTCGCCGCCCGTGCAACCGATTTTACCGCCCGTTCCAGCGCCGTGCGAAAGGGCGCCGGGTCTGCCACGATGTCCGTGTCCACGGTGATGCCCCAGAACATCGTGCCGTTGTAGCTCATCACCCCGATCCCGAGTCCCATCTCCTCCAGCATCGGTACGACGGGGTAGTTCTCGAGCATCTGTGCTCCCATCTGGTAGAGCGCCACCTGTGGGCCGGGGATGTTCGTGATCATGGTGTTGTGCGGTCCCGAGGCGTTGCGTACCGCCACCGACAGCAGTCCCGGTGTGTAGTTGAGGAAGGACTGGATCGCCTTCACGCCAAGCGCCTTGTCCGAGCGCTTCAGTTGCTCGGTCACCTCGTGAATCTTCGTCATCTGGGCGCGCGGGTCCTTCTCCCCCAGTGGCAGTTCGACGATCCAGTTCATGATCTGGTTGCCGACCTCGCCACGCTGGCGCTCCGACCAGATGCTGACCGGAACCAGAGCGCGAAAGGGCTGCTCGCCGGGTTCGCTGTCCAGACTCAGGAAGAAGTCGCGAAACGCCGTGGACACCACGGTCAGCACCGCATCGTTGATGCTCCCGCCAAGCGACTTGCCGATCGCCTTCATGGTGGCCACCGGAGTCATCGCCCAGTCGACTGCCCGATGGGGCCCGTTGTCGCCATTGATCGGTGATTCGCTGCGTTGCGTGCCCGATTCGCTGAACATCTCGCCAATGCCGCGCACGCGGCGGGCGATTTCCCCGGCCAGGTCGTCCTGTGCGGCAAGCTCGCGCAGGTTCGCCGCCAGGCGCTGTGGTGCCGCGAGCTGTTCGCGGCGCATCTCGCGCTCGAGCTCCGCCGGGGTCGGCGCCGGGCGTGGCTGGTAGGGCTTGGTGCGTCGGCGGCGCACGCGCCGGTCCGGCGAGAGCAGCAACTGCGTGATGTCGGCGCCCGACATACCGTCGATCATGCAGTGATGCAGCTTCGAGATGGTGGCGAAGCGCTCCCCGCTGAGCCCCTCGACGACCCAGGTCTCCCACAGCGGACGCGCCCGGTCGAGAGGTTGCGAGGCGATGCGCCCAGCGAGCGCCTTCAGTTGCTCGGCACCTCCCGGGCGCGGCAGCGCGGTATGGCGCATGTGGTAATTGATGTCGAAATGCGGGTCGTCGACCCACACAGGTGGTAACGATTCGTCCGCCAGCTCCACCTGGTCGCGCCCGAGCAGCCCGGTGCGCTGCCTGCGCCTGCGCCACATCAGCTTCTGGCGGTAGCGTGGCACCAGCTCGAGCAGACTCGCCGTGTTGTCGCGAATCATTGCAAAATTGATTCCGCCACCTGGCCTGGCCAGCGGGCCCGCCTCGAATATCGTCACGCCGACCACGCTCATGTGGCGTTCGCGCGTCTCCTGGACAAGGAACGAGAAGTCGATCGGTGTCAGTCGTTCGAAGTGAAAATCGCTCATGCCCGTGTCCTGTTGTTCTTGATGGCGCCAGTATCTACTGCGGAGCTATCGCTGCAAAGTGTGATGCAGGTCGGCATTGTGCGGGCATGGCGTCTGGCATTGTGTTTTGGCAGCGGCTTGCGCATGCTTTGACAGCCAAATGATATATATAGAAAGAGCTGCGATCGGGTGTCGACGGCATCCCGATCCTGCCGGGTATCTGCCTGCATGGTGGGCGCGAGCGGCATTCGATTCGAAGGATACAAGAGGAAGGTATGCGGTACCTGGCGACGATGCACCGTTGCGCGCTGGCGAGTGCGTGGACTGCGGCTGCAATTGGTGCGTTGACGCTGCTCGGACGCGTCGCGGAGCTGCCGCTGCTTGCCGCGCTGGGGGGAGGCGAGCCGATACGCATCAGCGTTGCACTGGCGCTGATACTGGGCAGTGGTGGTGTTGTCGGACTGATGTCGGGGCAGCGGAACATCGCGCGTGGAGCGGCTGTCATGCTGCTTGCGATCGCCTTCGCGATCATCGGGCGCCTCAGGCTGGCGGATGCCTGGTTATGGCCTTCGCCGACTACCGGAATTACGCTGCTGCTGCTGGGTGCCTCGCTGCTGGTGTTCGGTGAGCGACGACGCGCCGGGGAGGCTCTGGCGATGGCCGCAGGTGCCCTGGCGCTGTTTGCCATGATGCGCGTGCTCCTTGGCGTGAGCGGAGATGACAGGCTGAGCGCGTTGACCTGGGTGTCGTTTCCTGCCGCGCTCGGGCAGTTTCTCCTTGCTCTTGCGTTGCTGTTCTCGAATCCACGCTCGAAGACCGTGCGCCTGCTTGCCAGCACCCGGCTGGACGGTGAGATGGCACGCTGGATGCTGCCGGCGGCAATTCTGATTCCCTGTGTCCTCGCTGCGCTGTACCTGCTGGCGTATCACCGCGGCTGGGTTGGCATCGATCTCGGCCTTGCCCTGATGATGACCGTGTTGATCTGCCTTTCGGTTGGCGTCGCGTTTGCCAATGCAACACGGTTGCGTGCATTGGCGCTGACGGAGGAGCGCGAACGGGCCCTGCTGGACAATGCACAGGAACTGGCGGGCATCGGCAGCTGGGTGCTGGATCGTCGGCTGGCAAGCATCACCTACTCGAGATCCTGTGCCGTCCTGTTTGGTACCGAGCCCGAACGGATGCTGCCGGGGCTTGGTGGCTTGCTGACACTGATCTGTGACCGCGATCGCATCGGGCTGGCTGCCGCGCTCGATGCGCTGTCCGCAGACAACCCGCTGTTGGAGACCGATGTGGTGATGTGTCGCGCCGACGGCAGCGAACGCCACTTGCGAATGCGCGTGCAGGTGGAGCTTGACGAGGACGATTCGGCCCGGCGCCTGTTCGGATCGTTTTTTGATTACACCGAGCAGTGGCGCAGCGAGCGCGCACTCCGGGAGCACGAACAGTACCTCGAGACCTTGCTGCGCAGTCTGGGTGATGCCGTGATTGCAACGGATACCAGCGGGCGCGTCAGGCACATGAACCCGGTTGCCGAGGGGTTGATCGGCTGGTCGCTCGATGAGGCATTGGGGCGCCCGCTCGTCGAGGTGTTCAACATCATCAACGAGGGCACACGGATGCCCGTCGAGAACCCGGTTGCGCGTGTGCTGCGCGAGGGGCGTGTCGTTGGGCTGGCAAACCACACGGCGCTGGTGCACCGTGATGGCGAAGAACGTTCGATAGCCGACAGCGCAGCACCCGTTCGCGACCAGCAGGGCAACATCATCGGCGTCGTCATGGTCTTTCACGATGTGACCGATCTGCGTCTGATGGAAGAGGAGCAGGAGCACCTGCGGGCGCGTCTGATCAGTGCCGATCGCATGGCATCCCTGGGCCTGCTTGCCGCCGGAGTTGCCCACGAGATCAACAACCCGCTGAGCTACCTGATCGGTGGGCTGTCGATGCTGGAGCCCTCGCTGTTCGATCGTCTTCGCGATGCGGCAAAGGGCAGTACGGTGGAACATGCCGTGCGCACCCTGATCGTCGAAGGGCGTGAGCTGGCGCATGACTGCCAGCAGGGCGCGGAGCGTGTGCGTCGGATCGTCAGTGATCTGAGTGTGTTCGGCCGCAATCAGGACGACAGTGCAGATGCCGTCGGTGCGAACGTGCGCGAGGCGGTCGAGCTTGCCGTGCGCATGGCCGGCAGCCAGCTGCGTTCACGCGCGCGCATCGAAACCGAACTTGGCACGGTGGCACCGGTGGCGATCGGTCAGGCACGGCTGGGTCAGGTACTTCTGAACCTGTTGATCAACGCAGCCCATGCAATACCCGAAGGCTCTCCGGATGAGCACTTTGTGCGCCTGAGCGTTCAGCACGAGCCCGATGGCCAGTGGGTGTCGATCCAGGTCGAGGACACGGGCTGCGGCATTGCGCCGGAGCACTTGTCGCGCCTGTTCGAACCGTTCTTCACCACCAAGCCGGTCGGCCAGGGTACCGGGCTGGGCTTGTCGATCTGTCACGGCATCGTGACCGCAGCGGGTGGCGAAATCACGGTCGACAGTGAGCCTGGTCGCGGTACCACGTTCCGTCTGCGGTTGCCGGTTGCGCAGCGCACCGTGACTGCTGCGCGCGGGTCTCTGCCGGCCCTGCTGTCGGCACGGCGCGGGCGCGTGCTGATCATCGATGACGATCCGCTGGTTGCAAAGATCGTTGCACGCATGCTGCAGTCGAGCCATGACAGCGAGGTGGTGACGCAACCGGAAGTTGCGCTGAATCGACTGCTGCGTGGCGAGCAGTTCGATGCCGTGCTCTGTGATCTGATGATGCCGACGCTGACCGGAATGGACCTGTATGCACGCATCGCCGCTGCGCGCCCGGCGATCCTGGATCGCTTCGTCTTCATGACCGGCGGGGCGGTAAGCTCGAAGGCGCAGGATTTCGTGCGTCAGGTCACGCGCCCCTGCCTCGACAAGCCGGTCGACAGGCTCGAACTGCACGGTATCCTGCAAAAGGTGGTCAGCACGGTACCTTCCCAGGGAATGATGCAATGAACGGTGGCCTGGCGATCCGACCATACACCCGCGGTCTGCACGACCTGGGCAACGGTGCCTGGGCATGGCTGCAACCCGACGGCAGCTGGGGCTGGAGCAACGCTGGCCTGGTGGTCGATGGCGATCAGTCCCTGCTGGTCGATACGCTGTTCGATCTGCGCCTGACAGCCGAGATGCTCGCGGCGATGCGCCGCGCGGTACCCGCTTCACGACAGGTGGGAACCGTCGTGAACACGCATGCCAACGGCGATCACTGCAATGGCAACTGCCTGTTGCCGGAGGCGGAGATCGTCGCTTCTGCGGCTGCGGCCGAGGAAATGGGGCACGAGGTTCCCCAGGTCATGGCCGATTTCCGCAAGGCTGCGCCGGCGCTGGGTGAGATGGGCGAGTTCTTTCTGGCCTGCTTCGGCTCCTTCGAGTTCGAGGGTGTCGTGCAGCGACTGCCCACGCGGACCTTCAGTGGGACGCTCGAGCTGCAGCTCGGCGACAAGCAGCTGCGGTTGACGCAGGTCGGACCGGCGCACACGCGGGGTGATGTGCTGGTGCATGTGGCGCAGGACTCGGTGCTCTACAGCGGTGACATCCTGTTCGTCGAGGCGCATCCGATCATGTGGGCGGGTCCGGTCGGGAACTGGATCGCGGCGTGCGAACATATCCTCGCACTTGCTCCGGAGACGGTGGTTCCGGGTCACGGACCGATCACCGATCTGCGCGGGGTGCGTGCAATGCGCGATTATCTGGCCTACATCCGCTCCGAGGCGCGCAGGCGTTTCGATGCCGGCATGCCGGCATACGAGGCAGCCCTCGACATTGCACTGGATGATTACTCTTCATGGGGCGATGCCGAGCGCATCGTCGTCAACGTCGATACGCTGTACCGGGAGTTTGCAGCGAGCAGTGTGCCGCCTGACGTTGCAGCGATGTTCGGGCTGATGGCACGCCTGAGGCGCGAGCGCCTGCGGTGAAGCTTCGTGGGCTGAGGAGCCGTGGCGAGCTGATTGCAGGCACCGTGCTGCTCATGGCGCTTGCTGGCTGCTTCGCACCGGCAATGCTGTTGCCGTCGTCGAGTCAGCTGATGTGGGCGTTGCTCACACCGCTGGTGGGCTTCGATCCCAATCGGGTGAATCTGTTCGAGCAGCCGCTGCTGAGGAACCGGATGGTTGCCTTGCTCGGAGAGCGCTACGAGCCGGCGGTACGCCTGTTGCGAACGGCGGATCAGCTGCGTCGTGAAGGACCGCTGTTCTACGTGGTGTCGCGCTATACGCCGATTCCGGAAATTGCCGACAGGGCCGGCATGGTCTGGAATTCCGAAACCAACCAGCTGGCGGTTGCCCTGTTGAAGGGGGATGTGGTCGATGTCGTCTCCGAGCGCATCGAGGCTGCGGTCGATGCGCGCATCGGTGCAGCGCACGATGCCGCGCTGGGGCGTGCCGAGGAGGCGGGGCAGGCCGCGCGTGACGCCCTGGCGAGTGCGCTGCCCGTCTGGCCTGCCGAGCTGGCGTGGGCCCGGTTGCATGAACAGCCAGCCGCTGCTGCCACCGGGCACGAGTCCGGCAAGCATGTCGGCGAAGCCTTGGATCCAGCCTCGCGGGAGGACTGGGAGGCTCCCGAGGAGGCGTTTCCCGAAGAGGACGGGTTTCCCGTGGAAGAAGAGTCCCAGGAGGAAGAGCTCCGTGGCATGGGCGGGCGATGACGCATTGCGGTCGAGGGGGCAGCCCCCGTGCGGCGCGTGGAAGATTACGGCGCTTTAACTACCGCAGAAAC
This sequence comes from uncultured Klebsiella sp., assembly GCA_964610955.1. Taxonomy (GTDB): domain Bacteria; phylum Pseudomonadota; class Gammaproteobacteria; order Pseudomonadales; family UBA5518; genus UBA5518. The sequence goes on from CAZSYV010000002.1 coordinate 27,465, forward strand.
ACAATGCGATTACGATGCTGCGCCATCGGCCGCAAGGAGAATGCGCATGCTCGACTTGAACGACAAGGTGGTACTGGTTACCGGGGGCGGCAGTGGCATGGGCCAGCTTGCCTGCCGAATGATGGCCGAGCGTGGCGCGCGGGTCGCTGCGCTCGATGTCAATGAAGAGGGCCTGGCGCAGACCGCACGGGGAAGCGCACGAATCAGCACGTTTCGGGTCGATATCACCGACTTTGCCGAGGTCGATGCGACAGCGCGGCGCATCGAGGACACCTTCGGCCCGATTCATCGCGTCTACAACGCGGCGGCGATCATGCCCTTCGGCAAGGCACTCGAGCACACCAACGCCCAGGTGCATCGCGTGATGGCGGTCAACTACGGTGGTCTGGTCAATATCGCGCAGGCCACGCTGCCGGCGATGGTGCGCCGCGGCAGGGGTGATTTCATCAGTTTCTCGTCGATGTCGGGCATCATTCCGACACTGCTCACCAGTGCCTACAACGCCTCGAAGTTCGCCGTTTCTGCGTACACCGAGGTTCTTTATCACGAAAATCGCGGCAGTGGTGTGCGTTTCGTGTGTGTGTGTCCGCCGGCGGTGGCAACGCCGCTGCTGCAGCAGGGCTATGCGACGGTGATGCCGAAGACCGTCGAGATGATCGCGCCACTGCAGCCGGTGGAGGTGCTCGATGCGATCGAGGCAGGGCTCGACAAGGGCGAGTTCTGGGTGTTCCCAGGCAAGCAGACACGTTTCGGGTATATCATGCGTCGTCTCTTTCCCGGCCTGGTGTGGAAGAACTGCCACAAGACGGAAGGGTTCTGAGTACGGGCGCATCGGGGACTGCTGCGCGATTCCCGTGCGTGAATCGATCTGTGGAGGTGGGTGATGGCAGTGGAGCTGCAGGGCAAACGGATCATTGTGACCGGTCCGACCGGGCAGGTGGCGAGACCGCTGGTCGAGGCGCTTGCGGCGCAGAACGAGGTGTTCGCAGTCGCGCGTTTCGGCAAGCAGGAGGATCGCGATGCGTTCACGGCACTCGGTGTCCATCCGGTAGCTGCCGATCTCGCCGAGGGCTCGCTCGATGCCCTGCCACGTGATGTGGACCATGTGCTGAACTTCGCGGTCATGAAGACCGGTGACTGGGCCTATGACCTGCGCGCAAATGCCGAGGGTGTCGGCCGCCTGATGCTGCACTGTCGCAACGCAAAGGCGTTCCTGCACTGCTCCTCGACTGCCGTGTACGCCTACGGCGGTCATGAGCCACGGACGGAGGACTCGCCGCTCGGCGACAACCACCGTGCGATGATGCCGACCTACAGCATCACGAAGATTGCTGCCGAGACGGTGGCGCGTTTCACCGCGCACGAGTTCGGCATCCCGACCACGATTGCGCGCCTCAGCGTGCCCTATGGCAGCCGTGGCGGCTGGCCGTACTACCACTTGCTGATGATGCAGAACCGGGTGCCGATCGATGTGCACCCCGAACGCCCGAACTGCTACAACCCGCTGCACGAGCGCGATTGCCTGGCGAAGATCCCGGCCCTGCTGGCAGCAGCCACGCCGGAGGTCACGACGGTGAACTTCGGCGGTTCGCAGGCTGTGAGCATCGAGCAGTGGTGCGCGTTCCTGCAGGAACTGACGGGTTTCGAGCCGGTGTTCCGGGAGAACCCGGAGGCCTTCGGCAGCCTGCAGATCGACACCACGCGCATGCATGCGCTGTGTGGCCCGACCACGGTCGACTGGAAGCAGGGCATGCGCGAGATGGTGCAGACGCTGGCGCCGCAGCTGCTGAAAGGTTGAGATACGGAAACCTTTCCCCGTGCACATCTGGGTCGATGCCGATGCGTGTCCGAACGTGATCAAGGACATTCTGTTCCGGGTCGTGGCACGTACCGGCATCGAGCTGACCCTGGTCGCGAACCAGCCACTGGCGGCACCTCGCATCGCCGGAGTGCGCGCACTGCAGGTGCCGGGCGGTTTCGACGTGGCCGACAACGAGATCGTGCGCCTGTGTGCTGCGGGGGATCTCGTCATCACCGCCGACATACCGCTTGCTGCCGAAGTGATCGCCAAGGGGGCGACGGCGCTGAATCCACGCGGCGAGCTCTATACGCGCGAGAACGTGCGTGCGCGCCTCAACATGCGCGACTTCCTCGATACCATGCGTGCCAGCGGCGTGCATACGGGTGGCCCGCCCGCTCTCGATCAGCGTGACCGCCAGGCATTCGCGAACGCGCTCGACCGCTTCATCGCCCGTTCCCGCAGTTGATGGTAGAGTCCCTGCCGAAGCAATTTCTGAAGCGGAAACGATACTTGTCATGCGAATGTTGCTGCCCGGCGTCTGTTTCATCGCGCTGATCCTTGGCGCGTGCTCCAAGGCCCCTTCACCCGCCGTGCCGACGGGGCCGCTCGCATCGGGACTGGAAAGCGCCGTGGTGGAAAGCGCCACCGTCGCTCGCGAAACCGGTTTTGACGGTGTGGTAGAGGCAGTGAACCAGTCCACCGTTTCGGCGCAGACCGCTGGGCGCGTGATCGAGATGCCGGTCGATGTCGGTGACGAGGTCGGCAAGGGTGCCGTGATCGTGCGCTTTACCGATACCGAGCAGAAGGCGCGTGGTGCTGCTGCGGAGCAGGCGGTGAACGAAGCGCGTGCCAGGCTGGTCGAGGCGGAGGCGGAGTTCCAGCGCATCAGTGACATCTATGCGAAGAAGCTGATCGCGAAGGCGCAGTTCGATCGTGCCCGAGCCGATCTCGACGCCGCGCGTGCCCGCCTCAAGGCTGCGCAGGCGACACTCGATGAGGTTCGCGAAGGACTGGAGCATACGGTGATCCGTGCGCCCTATGCGGGCATCGTGGTGCAGCGCCATGTGCAGATCGGTGAGACCGTCACGGTGGGCACGCCGTTGATGACCGGCGTATCGCTCGAGCACCTGCGTGTGCGGGTCGATGTGCCGCAGCAGCACATTGGCGTGTTGCGCCATCACCATCAGGCGCGCGTGCTGCTGCCGGACGGTACTTCGGTGGCCGCCCAGGAAATGCGCATTCCGCCAAATGCCGATCCCGGTACCCAGTCCTTCCGTGTTCTGGTGACGCTTCCGCCCGGTGTGCACGGAGTCTACCCGGGCGTGCTGCTGAAGGTCGCCTTCGTCACCGGCAGCGAGCAGCGCCTGCTGCTGCCCGCGCAGGCGCTGGTGCGCCGTGGCGAGATCGAGGGTGCCTATGTGATAGCAGACGACGACACGCTGTCGTTTCGCTACCTGCGTACCGGCACGCCGACGGCCGATGGGCGTATCCCGGTACTCGCCGGACTCGCCGACGGCGAACGCGTGGCGATCGACCCACACGCCGCCGCAGCCGCCTACAAGGCAGCGGCGAACGCAGAGCGCGCGCCATGAGCCCGTCCAGACACCTGGGCGAGGGGATATCGGGTCGCATCGCGCGCGGTTTCCAGGCAAACGAGATCACGCCGCTGCTCGCCCTGTTCGGTTTTCTGCTCGGGCTGTTCGCGGTGTTCGTCACACCACGCGAGGAAGAACCACAGATCGACGTGACGTTCGCGAACGTGTTCATTCCCTACCCGGGAGCCTCGGCGACGGAAGTCGAGTCGCTGGTCACCACGCCGGCCGAGCGCATCGTCTCGGAAATCGATGGTGTCGAGTACATCTACTCGGCCTCGTCTCCCGGAATGGCCGTTCTGACCGTGCGTTTCTACGTCGGTGAGGGGCGTACCGAGGCGATCGTGCGCCTGTACAACGCCTTTTTCAGCAACCAGGACTGGTTGCCGGCAAACAGTGGTGTCGGCATGCCGCTCATCAAGCCGATGGGCATCGACGATGTGCCGATCTTCGCCGCGACGCTGTGGAGCACCGATGCGGATATCGGCAGCGAGGATCTGCTGCGCATCGCGCATGCGATCGAGCCCGAGCTGCAGCGTGTGCCAGGCACTCGCGACATCGACACCATCGGTGGCACCGAGCGCGCGGTGCGGGTCGAATTCGATCCCGAGCGCCTCGCGGCCTATGGCCTGGCGCTGGATGACCTGCGGCACGCGCTGTCGGGCGCAAACGCTGCCGCGGATGCGGGGGGCATCGTCGACGGCGGGCGCCAGATGCTGGTGCAGGCGGGTACCTTCCTGATGACGCCAGAGGAGATCGCCGATGTGGTCGTCGGCGTGCACGGTGGCGTGCCGGTACTGTTGCGTGATGTGGCGCGCGTGAGAGCCGATGGCGAGCGACCGCTGCGCTATGCGAGTTTCGGTACGGGCGCTGCGGCCGCTTCGGACACTGGCGGCATTGCCGGCGGAGTTCATGTGCCGGCAGTCACGCTGTCGGTGGCGAAGAAACCGGGCGAGAATGCGGTCGACGTCGCTGCCGGACTGCTGCGACGGCTCGAACAGCTGCGTGGCGTGACCATCCCCGACCAGGTCCGGGTGACGGTCACGCGCGATTACGGCGTGACGGCTGCCGACAAGGCGCAGACGCTGATCCACAAGCTGATCTTCGCGACGCTGTCGGTGATCGTGCTGGTGCTGTTCACACTGGGGCGTCGCGAGGCATTCGTGGTCGGCGCGGCGGTGATCGTCACTCTGGCGATCACCCTGTTTGCCTCCTGGGCCTGGGGTTTCACGCTGAACCGAGTCTCGCTGTTTGCGCTGATCTTCTCCATCGGCATCCTCGTCGACGATGCGATCGTGGTCGTCGAGAACATCCATCGTCACATGCAGCTCGGTCGCCTGCCGCTGTCGGAGGCGATCCCGGTGGCGGTCGACGAGGTCGGGGGGCCAACGATCCTGGCGACCTTCACGGTGATTGCAGCGCTGTTGCCGATGGCCTTCGTAAGTGGGCTGATGGGCCCCTACATGCGCCCGATCCCGATCAACGCCAGCACCGGCATGCTGATCTCGCTGGTGGTGGCCTTCGTGTTCACGCCCTGGCTGTACCGCAAGCTTTACCTGCGTGCGGCATCGACACACGCGCCAGCCGTCCCGACCGAGGATCCGTTACAGCGCTTCTTTGCACGCATCATGAGTCCGTTGCTTGGTGGTGCGGCGGGTGCGCGCAACCGCTGGCTGATGCTGGCCACGGTGCTGGTGCTGATCGTTGCGTCACTGTCGCTGGTCGGCGTGCGCGCGGTGGTGATGAAGATGCTGCCCTTCGACAACAAGAGCGAATTCCAGGTGCTGCTCGACATGCCCGAGGGAACACCGCTGGAGGTGACCGAGCAGGTACTGCAGGAGCTGTCGGTGGAATTGCGCCGGGTGCCCGAAGTCACCCACTACCAGATATATGCCGGCACGTCGGCACCGATCACCTTCAACGGCCTGGTGCGCCAGTACTATCTGCGCAGCAACCCCTGGCAGGGTGATATCCAGGTGAACCTGGTCGACAAGCACGAGCGTGCGCGCAAGTCACACCAGATTGCCGCGAGCGTGCGCGGCCCGCTGGCGCTGATCGCCGCGCGCCATGGCGCGAGCCTTGCCGTGGTCGAGGTGCCACCAGGGCCGCCGGTGCTCTCGCCGCTGGTCGCCGAGGTCTATGGCCCCGATCATGCGAGTCGTGCGGAGCTTGCGACCGAAGTGCGCCGCTTGTTCGAGACGACGCCGGATGTGGTCGACATCGACGATTCGATCGAGGCGCCGCAATCGAAGTTCATCGTTGCCGTCGACCGGGCGCGCGCTGCACGCCTTGGTGTGTCACAGATCGACGCCGTGCGCGCGATCGCGACAGCGGTCGGTGGCGAGAGCATGTCGTATCTGCATGATGAGAACGCATCGGTGCCCGTGCCGGTGCGTGTCGAGCTTGCGGATGCGGCAAAGGCGCGCGTCGAGGCCCTGCTTGCGCTGCGCGTACGCGCCGCGAGCGGCGAACTGGTGCCGCTGTCGGAAATCGCCACGGTGCGTGAGACCGTTCGTGACCAGACCATCCAGCACAAGAACCTGCTGCCGCTGATCTATGTGACCGGCGACGTGGCGGGTGCCACCGACAGTCCACTGTATGGCATGCGTGCGATTGCCGCGGCGCTTGCCGAGCAACCGATCGCCGGCAGGGTGACAGAGCAGTTCTACACGACTCAGCCGCAGGAGACCTGGGCTCCGAGCCTGAAGTGGGATGGCGAGTGGCAGGTGACCTTCGAGACCTTCCGTGACATGGGGGCGGCCTACGCCGTCGGACTGGTGCTGATCTATCTGCTGGTGGTGGCACACTTCCACTCGTACGGCGTGCCACTGATCATCATGGCACCGATTCCACTGACGATGATCGGCATCATGCCCGGGCACGCCTTGCTCGGGCAGCAGTTCAGTGCGCCGTCGATGATCGGGATGATCGCGCTGGCGGGCATCATCGTGCGCAACTCCATCCTGCTGGTCGATTTCATCCAGCAGGAGTCTGCCGCCGGCAAGACGCTGGAAGAGGCGACGATCTCGGCGGCGGCGGTACGCGCACGCCCGATTGCACTGACCGCCGTTGCGGCGATGATGGGCGGGTTCTTCATCCTCGATGACCCGATCTTCGGTGGCCTGGCAGTGTCGCTGATCTTCGGCCTGCTGGTGTCGACGCTGTTGACGCTGGTCGTGATCCCGGTGGTCTATTACCACTACCACCACGCGTAACCTCGTGTACTTTCTTCTACGTCATTTCGACACTCCTTTTCCTGCATTCTTTTCCGCGTCGTTCCCACGCTCTTTCGACGTTGTTCCCGCGCCCTGCTCCGCGTCATTCCCGCGCCCTGCTCCGCGTCATTCCCGCGCCCTGCTCCGCGTCATTCCCGGCCCTGCTCCGCGTCATTCCCGCACCCTGCTCCACGTCATTCCCGCGAAAGCGGGAACCCAGCGAGAGTGATTTGCGCCCACCCCTGCGAATGCATCCTGCCGTTATCCCCGCGGAAGCGGGGCCAGTCCAGATGTGTGTTACTGGGTTCCCGCTTTCGCGGGAATGACGGTGGCGTGGTGCTTTCGCGGGAATGACGGGGGTGTGGCGCTTTCGCGGGAGTGGTGGGGGCGTGGCGCTTTCGCGGGAGTGACAGGGGTGTGGCGCTTTCATGGGAGTGACGGTGGTGTGGTGCTTTCGTGGGGATGACGGGGGCGTGGTGCTTTCGTGGGGATGACGGGGGCGTGGTGCTTTCGCGGGAATGACGGGGGCGTGGCGCTTTCGCGGGAGTGGCGGGGGCGTGGCGCTTTCGCGGGAGTGACGGGGGTGTGGTGCTTTCGTGGGAATGACGGGGTGTGGCGCTTTCGCGGGGGTGGCCCGTTTTCTCGGGGGTGACGGTTGAGCGCGAGCGTGGGGGTGATGATCGAGTTTGGGTGCGATGGCGGGGCACTTTCGTGGGAGTCCTCCTCGTCATTCCCGTGCTCTTTCTACGTCATCCTCGTGCTCTTTCTATGTCATTCCACTGTTCTTTCCACGTCATTCCCGCGAAAGCGGGAACCCAGTGGGTTGCAATACGCTGCCCCCGCCTTCACGGCGCTGAAGGCACGCGAGCTGTACCTGCGTGCGGGCAGAGGGTTGCAATGCGCTACCCCCGCCTTCACGGGGGTGATGGTGGAGCGGGGCTGCCCCCGCTTTCGCGGGGGTGACGATCGAACGCGGGGATGACGATCGAACGCGGGGATGACAATCGAACGCGGGGATGACAATCGAACGCTGGAGTGACGATGAAGTGGGGGGCTTAAGGTCTTACACCATCACCAGGGTCTGGCGAAGCTCGTCGATGCGCCTTGCGATCCAGCGTGCGGTCAGTTTTTCCTCCAGCGAGTTCTGCTTCAGTCGATCGTTGAGCACCTTCCAGTCGACACAGTCGAGCGGCTGGTCCTGCTGAAAACAGGAGAATACGTAGCTGGTCTCGCCGGTGTTCGGATCGCGGTGCGGCTGCAGGCACTGTGCACAGATCTCCTTCATCATGCACTGCATCGGTGAGTTGATCGAACCGATGGCGAAATGGTGTGTCTTGAGGTGCTTCCTGAGTACCTCGTGACGCGCACGCCCAACGGCAGCCATCATGCGGTCCGAGCCGATCGCAATGATCCGATCCGCTTCCCTGAGTTCGATCGTGCATTCGCCGAGCAGGCCTTCCGCATAGGCGTCCATTGCCTGCACGATGTTTCCGACGAAGCTGCGATCCTGTGCCCGTCCCGGTGCGAATCCCGGTGTCTCGTCGCAGCACCAGACGATCACGTCGGCTGCGTTCTCGATTTCTGCGATCTTGTAGCGATCCTGAACCTTCTTGTAGCCGGCGAAGTAGAGCACGCGCGAGCCGGCGGCACGCATTGCCGCGCCGATCGAGAAGAGGACCGCGTTGCCCAGCCCGCCGCCGCAGAGGATCACCGTCTCGTTGCCGGGGATCTCCGTTGGCGAGCCGGTCGGGCCCATCAGTATCACTGGCTCGCCTGGCTGAAGCATGGCGCACAGACTGCTCGATCCGCCCATCTCGAGCGCAATCACCGAGACCAGCCCGTGTTCGGGATCGACCGATGCGCCGGTCATTGCCAGACCTTCCATCTGCAGGCGCGTGTCACGCACCACGGGAGCCAGCGTCTCGAAGTTCTGCAGTCGGAAGAACTGCCCTGGTCGAAACTTGCGTGCAGCCAGGGGCGCGCGCAGCGTCACCTCGACGATGTTCGGTGTCAGCCGTTCGACGCGGTGAACCGTCACGAGCAGCTGTGCAGCAAGGCTGGCGAAGAATTCCTCGTGTGCCACCCGGCTTGCCGGTTCACGCCCTGCAAGCACACTGGAGATGCTCGGATAGCCCTGCTTTGCCGAGGCCATTGCCCGCACGACATTGCCGGCCCAGGAGGGGTGTGCATCGCCGAAGTAGCTCATGAAGCGGCCGTCGGGAAATTTCGAGAGCAGTACCTGGGGTGTCGCCGGCTTGCCGAAGGCGTGTTCTGCGCGCACCGGTATGCCGCCCTCGTCGACGGCGCAGAAGTACCGGCCATCGAGCAGGTAGTCGTCTGGATATTCGCGTGCGAGCACGGTGTTCGGCCGTGTGCCGGCAGCGACGAATACCGTCCGCGCAGGAAACCAGTGCTCGGTGCCAGTGGATGCGTTGCGCAGCCGAATGCCGTGGGTGGCGCCGTAATGGTCGACGTCGATGCCGACCGGCGACATGCCTTCGGCAAACCACACGCCCTCCTCGAGCGCATTGCCGATTTCCTCGTGGTTCAGCGCGTAGGCGGGACTGTCGATCAGCTGCTTGCGGTAGGCAATCGTCACCCCGCCCCAGTGGCGCAGCATCTCGATGATGCGCGGTTCGCGTCCCGCAGCGACTGCGGCACTGCGTTCCTGGCGGATTGCTCGTGCATGGGCGAGGAACTCCTCGGCAATCTCGCGCTCGTTGTCGTCCCAGTTGCCGCGGATCGTGTCCTCGTCGACTTCCCGGGTGAGCGCCTCGTAGCGAGCCAGGAACTTCTCGACCTGAACGACGTAATAGGCCATCGACTCGGTGGCCGTATCGATCGCCGTCAGGCCACCACCGACCACTACCACCGGCAGGCGCAGCTGCATGTTGGCGATCGAGTCGGCCTTTGCCGCACCGGTGAGCTGCAGCGTCATGAGGAAGTCGGAGGCGGCACGCACGCCACGTGCCAGCCCGTTCGGGATGTCGAGCACGGTTGGCGCACCTGCGCCGACGCACAGCGCAATGTGATCGAAACCCATGTCCCAGGCGTCCTGTGCGTGCAGCGTGCCGCCGAAGCGCACGCCGCCGAACATGGCGAATTCGCTGCGCCGCTCGAGCAGCAGCCGAAGCACCTTCAGGAAGTTCTTGTCCCAGCGCACGGTGATGCCGTACTCGGCCACCCCGCCGAAACCGGCCATCACGCGTGCATCCAGCGGTTCCCTCATTCCATCGATGCTGCGCACCGGCACGAAGGGCACGCGTTCCTTCTGCAGCACCACGCCGGAGAGCTTCGGCAGCAGCGGCTCGATCTTCAGCCCCTCGATGGCGACCACCGTGTGGCCATCGTTCAGCAGATGGTGTGCCAGCGTATAGCCGGCCGGTCCCAGTCCGACCACCAGTACCTTGCGGCCCGTGTCGGGGAGCGGCAGCGGACGGCGCAGGTTCAGCGGGTTCCAGCGTGTGAGCAGCGAATAGATCTCGAATCCCCACGGCAGCTCGAGCACATCCCTGACGGTGCGCGTCTCCGCCTGCGGGATGTCCACCGGATCCTGCTTCTGGAAGATGCAGGCCTTCATGCAGTCGTTGCAGATGCGATGCCCCGTGCCGGCAACCATCGGGTTGTCGACGACGATCATCGCGAGAGCGGCGATCGGCTCACCTCTCGCCTTCACCAGGTGGAACTCGGAGATCCGCTCCTCGAGCGGGCAACCGGTCAGGGTGGCGCCGAGTGCTGACTTGCGGAACGCGCCGGGGCCTGCAGCAGCGCTCTTCGATGGCTTTTCACGAAAGCCCTTCGAGCACGAATCCTTGCCCTGGTTGTGACACCAGAGGCAGTAGTTGGCCTCGCCGAGGGCACCGGCGAGATCGGTACCGGGGTCGGTGAGCGCAAAGCCGTCGCGCCGGCGCAGCCTGTCGATGCTGTGGCGGGTGAAGCCGAGGGTTTCGCGGGTGGCGATCGGTACCAGATTGGCGAAATCGAGCTTTTCCGGTGTCCTGAACAGCACACTCCCATGGTGGCGGCTGCGCCCGGCTGGCGTGCCGGCCGCCCACGCCGCATAGCGTGCCGCCGTGGCAAGTTGCTGCGCATTCAGCGCCTCGTCTTCCTGCCAGGCGATCACACGCCGGGCAAATTCCAGCTCGCTGAACTGTGCATCGTCGGACTTCCTGCCGAAAAGCTGCTGCAGTGCGCTGTCCGGATCGAAATTCACCAGCTCTTCGGGCTTGGTCTTCAGCAGCGCCTGGCGCTGCACGAACTGCCTTTTCACACTGAACACCGGTGCCAGCTCGTGGTGTGCCGCAGCCAGGGCCCGTGCCTCGGTCTCGATGCCGAACAGCACGGCGATGAAGTCCTCGAGGTGCGGAGCCAATGCGATCAGCAGCTCCGATTCCTCCTTCGCAGCCAGTGCCTGCGGTTCGAGACGTGCGTTGAGCAGCGCTGCGTGCAGCAGCTGGTCCGCTGTGGCGAGATGAACGAGGAATGCCGCATCGACACGCTCCATGCCCTCGCGGCGGTATAGATCGGCAAACTCGAGGCCGTGGGCGAGCTTCAGCATGGTGGTGTCCGACACGGTGATTGCAACGCAAAACTATACGGTCGTGCGTGCAGACGGATCAATCGGTATGACCCGCTCGGTGGACGTTGCGCGAGTCCTCGTCCTGCGGCAAGGTGCGGTCTCGGGAGAGCGACGGAGGAGCGCATCGTGCCTTGTTACAGCTACGCCGGCTTTCGGCCGGTCATCCACCCGCAGGCCTTCGTGCATCCGACGGCGACACTGATCGGTGATGCCGTCGTCGGTCCGCGCTGCTATGTGGGCCCGGGAGCGAGCATGCGTGGTGACTTTGGCCGTGTCGAGCTCTGTGCCGGTGCGAACCTGCAGGACAACTGCGTGATGCACAGTTTCCCCGGGCGGATTGCCCGGGTGGGTGAGAACGGTCACATCGGGCACGCTGCGGTGCTGCACGGCTGCGAGATCGGCCGTGGGGCACTGGTCGGTATCGCGGCGGTGATCATGGACAATGTGTTCGTTGGCGAGGAAGCGCTCGTGGCCGCGATGAGCTTCGTGAAGGAGGGCATGCAGGTGCCGCCGCGCGTGCTGGTGGCAGGAATCCCCGCCCGCGTGGTGCGCGAGCTCAGTGCGCTCGAACTCGAATGGAAGGCCAACGGCGTGCGCCAGTATCAGGAACTGGCGCGCCGCTCGCTGTCGGAGCTGCACGAGTGTGAGCCCCTGGGTGAGCTCGAGCCGGGCCGTCCCCTCAGGGAAGCCGGTTCGAAACCGCTTGCCGAGACCCGCGAGATCCATCGTGGGGTCTGAACAGTGCATGTGTTGCGTCGAAGGATCGGAGTGATGAAGGTGTGGCTGCTTGTCGTGGTGCTGGTGCTGAGCGCATGCGGGACGCGCGATGCGCAGGACGCCACGGGTGCGGTTCCGGCGACGGATGCTGCGGCCGCGGATGCCTTTCTGGCCGAGGCGGAGCGTGAGCTCGAGGAGTTCTCGGTCTACGAGGCGAAGGCGGCCTGGGTGAATGCGACCTACATCACCGAGGACACCGACTGGCTGAATGCACGTGCGGCGGCACAGGGCACGGCGCTGCAGGTGCGATACGCCGCCGAGGCGGCCCGCTTCGATGCCGTGGCGGATCTCTCGGCCGATACGCGGCGCCGGCTCGACATCCTGAAGCAGGGGATCGTGCTGCCAGCGCCCCGTCGCGCAGAGACGTCGGCCGAACTGGCAACCATCACCACGCGCCTGCGCTCCACCTATGCAAGGGGCATGGGAACCCGTGGTGGTGAACCCAGGCGTGGTGCCGAGCTCGAGGCGCTGATGCGCACCGAACGTGACCCTGAGCTGCTGCAGGAGATGTGGAGCTCGTGGCATGCGATCGGCAGGCCGATGCGCAAGGACTACGCGCGCCTGGTGGAGATCGCCAACGAGGGGGCACGGGAACTGGGTTTTCCCGACCTCGGCAGCATGTGGCGCTCGAACTACGACATGAGCCCGGATGAATTCGTGGCGCTGGTCGAGCGGCTCTGGGGCGAGGTGAAGCCACTCTACGAGCAGCTGCACTGCTACACGCGCCGTGAGCTGAACCGTCACTATGGCAGTGCGGTGCAGCCTGCCGATGGGCCCCTGCGCGCCGATCTCCTCGGCAATATGTGGGCGCAGCAGTGGGGCGCGATTCACGACATCGTTGCGCCGCAGGGTGTCGGTGACATCGGCTACGACCTCGACGGGCTGCTGCTTGCGAAGCACTACGATGCGCGGCGGATCGTCAGGACAGCGGAAGGCTTCTTCACTTCGCTTGGCTTTGCCCCGCTGCCCGAGACCTTCTGGGAGCGCTCGATGTTCACCAGACCGCGCGATCGCCACGTCGTCTGTCATGCATCGGCGTGGGACATCGACAACCGCGACGATCTGCGCATCAAGATGTGCATCCGCGTCGAAGCGAACGATTTCGTGACCGTGCACCACGAACTTGGTCACAGCTTCTACCAGCGGGCCTACAGCCGTCAGCCGTATCTCTACCGGGGCAGCGCGAATGACGGCTTCCATGAGGCGATCGGCGACATGATCGCACTGTCGATGACGCCGGATTACCTGGTGCAGATCGGGTTGCTCGATGCGGCGAAGGTGCCCGATGCAACGCGTGACATCGGTCTGCTGCTGCACCAGGCGCTGGAAAAGGTGCCGGGCATGGCCTGGACGCTGCTCGTCGACAAGTGGCGCTGGAGCGTCTTCGATGGCAGCACGGTACCGCAGGACTACAACAGGAAATGGAATGAGCTGCGCCTTGCCTACATGGGCGTGGTCGCGCCCGTGGCGCGCAGCGAGGATGATTTCGATCCCGGCGCGAAGTTCCATATTCCGAACAGCACGCCGTATGCACGCTACTTCCTCGCGCGCATGCTGCAGTTCCAGTTCTACCAGCGCGCCTGCGAGATCGCGCGCTGGAACGGTCCGCTGCACCGCTGTTCGTTTCACGCCAACCGTGAGGTGGGCGAGAGGCTCGAGACGATGCTTGAAATGGGGCGCTCGCGGCCGTGGCCGGATGCGCTCGAGGCATTCACCGGTACGCGCGAGATGAGCGGCAAGGCAGTGCTGGCGTATTTTGCGCCGCTGATGGGCTGGCTTCAGGAACAGAATGCCGGTCAGCAGTGCGGCTGGTAGCTCTGGCGCAGCAGCCCTGTGCCGCATCCGTCCCGCCGCTGCGCTGCGTGTGCCTCAGTCGTGGGCGCGGATCACCGCGAGGAAGGCCTCGCCGTAGCGCTCCAGCTTGCGTGCTCCGACGCCACCGAGTGTGGCGAACACGCTGAGGTCGCGCGGGCGCTGCGCGCACATCTCGTGCAGCGTGCTGTCGTGGAAGATCACGTAGGGTGGAACATTCTGCTCGGCGGCAAGGGCGCTGCGGCAGCTGCGCAGCGCATTCCACAGCGCGTCATCGCCGGTATGGCCCTCGAGCGGTGTGCCGCGGCTGCGCTGCCGGGCGCTGCGTCGCTGTTCACGGCGCAGCTCGATGGAAACCTCGCCACGCAGCAGTGGGCGCGCCTTCTCTTCGAGACAGACGGCGCCGTAGGCGGCTGCATCGACGCGCAGATACCCGCGTGCCACCAGCTGACGAAAGACCGAACGCCAGGTGCCGACCTCGAGCGCACTGCCGATGCCGAAGGTCGGCAGCCGGTTGTGCCCGGCGCTGCCGATGCGTTCGCTGGTGTTGCCCCGCAACACGTCGATCAGGTAGTTGACGCCGTAGCGCTGCCCCGTGCGCAGTGCTGCACTCAGCGCCATGCGCGCGGCCTCGGTCGCATCCCAGGTCTGTGGCGGGTCGAGACAGTTGTCGCAGTTGCCGCAGTGTTCCGGTGACTCTTCGCCGAAGTAGTGCAGCAGGGCGTGGCGGCGGCAGGTGGTGATCTCGCACAGGCCGAGCATCGCGTTCAGGCGCTGCCGGGCAGCGCGTCGGTGAGTCTCGTCACCCTCGGAGGTGTCGAGCATCTGGCGCAGCTTGATCACATCCTGCAGCCCGTGGACGAGCCAGGCGTCCGCGGCCTGTCCATCGCGCCCGGCGCGTCCCGTCTCCTGGTAGTAGGACTCGATCGTCTTCGGCAGGTCGAGGTGAGCGACGAAACGCACGTCGGGCTTGTCGATGCCCATGCCGAAGGCAATCGTGGCGACGACGATCACACCATCCTCGCGCAGGAACCGTGCCTGGTTCGCGGCACGTGTCGCGGCATCCATGCCGGCGTGATAGGGCATTGCGTCGAAACCGCTCGCCACCAGCCAGCGTGCCACGTCCTCGGTCTTGTTGCGTGACAGACAGTAGACGATGCCCGAGTCCCCGGCGTGTTCCTCGCGAAGGAATTGCAGCAGCTGTGCCTGCGCACTGGTCTTTGCTGCGATGCGGTAGCGGATGTTCGGACGGTCGAAGCTGGCGATGAAGTGCCGTGCGTCCCCCAGATCGAGCCGGGTGATGATCTCGGCGCGCGTGCGCGGGTCTGCCGTTGCCGTGAGTGCGATGCGCGGTACCTGCGGGAATTCGCGGTGCAGGCGTTCGA
The DNA here is from genome assembly GCA_964610955.1 of uncultured Klebsiella sp. Classification (GTDB taxonomy): domain Bacteria; phylum Pseudomonadota; class Gammaproteobacteria; order Pseudomonadales; family UBA5518; genus UBA5518. The sequence goes on from CAZSYV010000002.1 coordinate 42,626, forward strand.
GCTGCAGGTAATCGGCCCGGAAATCGTGTCCCCACTGCGAGACACAGTGCGCTTCGTCGATGGCGAACAGCGCGATCCGTGCGCGCTGCAGCAGTGCCATGGTGCGTGGCTGAAACAGACGCTCGGGAGCGATGTACAGCAGATCGAGTTCGCCGACGAGCAGTGCGCTCTCGATTGCATGCACCGCTGCTGCGTTCAGGGTCGAGTTCAGGAAGCGTGCACGTACGCCAAGCTGGCACAGTGCTTCGACCTGGTTGTGCATCAGCGCGATCAGTGGCGACACCACGATGCCGCAGCCGGGGCGCACCAGTGCCGGCACCTGGTAGCACAGCGACTTGCCGCCCCCCGTCGGCATCAGCACCAGCGCGTCGCCACCACCAATGACCGTGTCGACGATCTGTTGCTGCGGGAAACGGAACTCCCTGTGACCGAAAACGTCCCGCAGGACACGTGCTGCATCGTTCATGGGCGGATTATGGCAGGACGCGCCGTGAAGGAGCGCATGTGTCCGGCGCTCCGGGCCGGGCTTTGCATGACGGCATGATGTGTGGCACGGTGGTTTTCAGGCAGAGACTGGTTTTCGGAAGGGAGGGGCGGAAATGGAAACGACACCAGTGGTGGCGGATGCCGAGCGCCTGCAGGACTTCGTCGGCAAGGTGCTGGGTGATATCGGCGGCGCGTTTGCCGTGCTGCTGTCGTACATGGGCGATCAGACGGGTGTCTATCGGGCACTGCGTGATCATGGTCCCTGCACCGCGCAGCAGCTGGCAGGGCTTGCCGGAGTCGATGCGCGCTACCTGCGCGAGTGGCTGAGTGCAATGGCAGCGGGCGGCTATGTGGTCTATCACGACGCCGACGACACCTTCTCGATGACGCCGGAGCAGGCGATCGTGCTGGCGGCAGAAGGCCATCCGGCCTGCATACAGGGATTCTTCCAGATGGTGGTGTCGCAGTTTGCGACACACGAGCAGGCGCTTGAAGTGTTCCGTTCCGGTGCGGGAAGGCCGTGGTCGAGCCATCATCCCTGCTGTTTCAATGGTACGGATCGTTTCTTCCGGGCCGGCTATGCCGCCAGCCTGATCGACTCCTGGCTGCCTGCGCTGGATGGCATGGTGGCCCGCCTGCAGCGCGGGGCGCGTGTTGCCGACGTCGGCTGCGGTCATGGAGCGTCGACCGTGATGATGGCCCAGGCATTCCCGGCCTCGTGTTTCGTGGGTTTCGATTTCCATCCGGCCTCGATCGAGGCGGCGCGTGCCAAGGCCGATGCTGCGGGTGTCGGTGGAAATACCCGCTTCGAGATATCGGCTGCCAAGGGGATCGGGCAGGAGCGCTTCGACCTGATCTGCATGTTCGATGCGCTGCACGACATGGGCGATCCGGTCGGCGTGGCACGCCATTTGCGTACGTGTCTTGCGTCTGATGGCATCCTCATGCTGGTCGAACCGCTCGCGGGTGATCAGCTGAAGGACAACCTGCATCTTCTCGGCCAGCTGTTCTATTCCGCCTCGACGCTGGTCTGTACACCGACCTCACGTGCGCAGGAAGTGGGTCTGGCGCTGGGTGCGCAGGCCGGTGAGCGGCGCCTGAGCGAGGTGCTGCACGAGGCGGGTTTCACGCGGGTGGAGCGTGTTGCACAGACCGCGACCAATATGGTGCTTCAGGTCCGTTCGTGAACGGGTTCTGGCTCAGAAGGTCGGGGCACCGACCTGGCAGCTCATGCCGCCATCGACCAGCAGTTCGGTACCGTTGACGAACTTCGCCTCGTCGCTGGCCAGGTAGACCGCAGCCCAGGCCGCGTCGTGTGCATCACCCATGTGGCCGCCGGGACACAGGCGGTGGCGCTGATCGAGTATTTCCTGCCACCTGTCGCCGAACTGGCGGCGGATCGGCTCGACGACCATCGGCGTCTCCAGCATGCCCGGTATCACCGTGTTCGCGCGGATGTTCTGCCGTGCATACTGCATGGCGATCTGGCGCGTGAGCTGGTGCAGCGCAGCCTTGGAGCTTGCGTAGGAGACCAGCGGGTGCCCGGTCCAGCGCAGCGCCACGATCGAGGAGATGTTGACGATCGCACCTCCACCGCCAGCGAGCATCACGGGAATGCAGTTTCTGCAGGTGTGATAGACGCTCTTCAGGTTGGTGGCAAAGACGCGGTCCCAGTCGTCCTCGGACTGTTCGACGACTCCGCCATAGCTTGCGCAGCCCACATTGTTCACCAGGATGTCGATGCGACCGAAGGCCTCCCGGCAGGCGCGCACCGCCGCCTCGACGTCCTCCGCCCTGCTCACGTCAGCCGTGAACAGCTCGCAGCTGCCGCCTTCGCGGTGGATCAGTTCGAGCGTCTCGCGTGCCGACTCGCTGCTGCGGTTGACGCCGAACACGCGTGCACCCTCGCTGGCGAAGGTGGTGGCGATTGCCTTGCCGGTGCTCCAGCCGGGGCCGGAACTGCCGATTCCCGTGATGAACGCCACCTTGCCCTGCAGTCTCGTGCCCATCGTGAAGGAGTCCTCAGCCGAGCAGATAGCCGCCGTCGGCGACCAGTGTCGAGCCTGTCGTGTAGCTGGACATGTCGCTGGCAAGGTAAAGCACCGAACCGAGGATCTCGTCGGTCTCGGCGATGCGCTTCTGCAGCGTCTTCGCGATCAGTCCGTCGGCGAAGCCAGGCAGTACCTTGGCCGAGTTGTCGAACATGTCGGAGTGGAATCCGCCCGGGGCGAGTGCGTTGACGCGTATGCCAAGCGACGCCCACTCGGCCGCCATTACCCGGGTCAGCGTGTTCAGCGCCGCCTTCGATGCGGCGTAGAAACCCTGGTATGCGGACGGCTTCAGGCAGCCGACCGAGATCACGTTGATGATCGAGCCGCCGCCGTGCGCTGCCATGCGTGGGGCAGCACGTGAAGCCAGGTACCACGGTCCCCGGGTGTTGACCTCGAATACCTTGTGAAACAGCTCCGGTGTGAGCTCCGACAGCCCGGCGGTGACCGGGTTCGTGCCGGCGTTGTTGATCAGTACGTCGATGCGACCGAAATGCGTGTAGGTGGTATCCAGCAGTGCATCGAGACTCTCGAGCTGCCCCGCGTGAGCCGACACGGCCAGCGCGCGGCGTCCGAGTGTTCTCACCTCAGTGGCTACCGCCTCACAACTGTCGAGCTTGCGGCTGGCGATGACCACATCGGCACCGGCACGCGCCAGTCCAAGCACCATCGCGCGGCCCAGGCCACGGCTGCCGCCGGTCACCAGCACCACTTTTCCCGTCAGATCGACCTGGTACATGGGATCGTCTCCACCAAAGTGCCTGCATCATAGCTTGCTGGAATCCGAGGCGCGATGCGAGTAGCATTCGACCTCCCGTTTTTTTGCGCCCCGTCGCAAGGGTGCCGCAAGTCCACCAGGAGATCCCAACGATGTCACCCGCCCGTCTCGATGAGAAGCTGGAACCGGTTTTCCAGGAGGTGCTGCACCGCAACCCTGGGGAGGTGGAATTCCATCAGGCAGTGCGTGAGGTGGTCGAGTGCCTCGGTCCGGTGCTGGTCAAGCACCCCGAGTTTGCCGACAAGAAGGTCATCGAGCGGATCTGTGAACCCGAGCGGCAGATCATCTTTCGCGTCCCCTGGCAGGACGACAAGGGTGAAGTGCAGATCAACCGGGGCTTCAGGGTCGAGTTCAACAGTGCACTGGGGCCATACAAGGGCGGGCTGCGCTTTCACCCCTCGGTGTATCTGGGCATCATCAAGTTCCTCGGCTTCGAGCAGACCTTCAAGAACGCCCTGACCGGGATGCCGATCGGTGGCGCCAAGGGCGGGGCGGACTTCGACCCCAAGGGCAAGTCCGATGGCGAGATCATGCGCTTCTGCCAGAGCTTCATGACCGAGCTCTACCGCCATCTCGGCGAGTACACCGATGTGCCTGCGGGGGACATCGGCGTCGGTGGCCGCGAGATCGGCTACATGTTTGGCCAGTACAAGCGGATCACCAACCGTTACGAGTCGGGTGTGCTGACCGGCAAGGGTCTGGCCTGGGGTGGATCGCTGGTGCGCACCGAAGCCACCGGCTACGGGGCGACCTTCTTCGTCACCGAGATGCTGCGGGCGCGTGGCGATTCCTTCGACGGCAAGACCTGCGTGGTGTCCGGTTCGGGCAACGTGGCGATCTACACCATCGAGAAGATCCACGAGATGGGCGGCAAGGTCGTGGCGTGTTCCGATTCGGATGGGGTGATCTATGCCGAACACGGACTCGATCTCGCGCTGGTGCAGCAGATCAAGGAGGTCGAGCGCGGGCGGATCAGTACCTATGCCGATCGTGACCGCCGCGCCCGTTACATGCCTGGTGGCAACATCTGGGAGATTCCCTGCCAGGTCGCCATGCCCTCGGCGACGCAGAACGAGCTGAACGGGCGGGATGCACGCACGCTGGTCGGCAACGGCTGCATTGCGGTTGGTGAAGGTGCGAACATGCCCACCACCCCGGATGGTGTCCGGGTGTTCCTGGATGCAAAGATTGCCTACGGCCCGGGCAAGGCGGCAAACGCCGGTGGTGTGGCCACCAGCGCGCTCGAGATGCAGCAGAATGCCAGCCGGGATTCGTGGAGCTTCGAGTACACCGAGAAGCGCCTGCACGAGATCATGCGCAACATCCATGACCTGTGCTTCCAGACCGCCGAGGAATATGGAACGCCAGGGAACTACGTGAACGGCGCCAACATCGCGGCCTTCATCAAGGTGGCGAGCGCGATGGTGGCTCTGGGACTGATCTGATGTGACACGATGAAAGCGGAGGCGGCGATGGGCAGGCTCGAAGGCAAGGTGGCGCTGATCACCGGAGCAGCGCGGGGCATGGGCGCTGCAGAGGCGCGGCTGTTCGTGCAGGAAGGGGCGCGCGTGCTGATTGCCGATGTGCTCGAGGACGAGGGGCGCGCACTTGCTGCCGAACTCGGCGGGGCGGCGCACTTCAAGCGCCTGGATGTGCGTGAGGAGGCACAGTGGGCGGAGGCAGTCGCGGCTGCCGAGGCGCTTGGCCCACTCAATGTACTGGTGAACAATGCGGCGGTACTGCGTGCGGCCGCACTCGAGGACATGACGCTCGAGCAGTACATGAGCGTGATCTCGATCAACCAGGTCGGCACCTTCCTCGGCATGCGGGCAGTGGTCGCTGCGATGAAGCGTGCCGGCGGCGGTGCGATCGTGAATCTCTCGTCGATCGACGGCATCCAGTCGAAGAACGGGCTGATCGCCTACAGCGCATCGAAGGGTGCCGTGCGCAGCATGACCAAGAGCGCGGCGATCGAACTCGGCAAGTACGGTATCCGGGTCAACTCCGTGCATCCGGGTGGCATCGACACCGTGATGGGCAATCCGAGCGGTGCCGCACGCCAGCAGGTCGATGCCTTCTACGTCAACCAGGCACTGCCGCGGATCGGACTGCCCGAGGAAGTGGCACGCATGGTGCTGTTTCTCGCCTCCGATGAAGCGAGCTACAGCACGGGTGGTGAATACCTGGTCGATGGCGGTTGGCTTGCGGGGGCGCGCAACAGCAGCCTGCCAGGAGCCTGAGCCACACCAAAGCGTTGATGACGCCCCCGAGTCGCGCGCGGCTGATCGCCCGGGAGCCGCCGCGTGGGCGGTTGCCACAGTTGCGCGCGAATAGGTACGATCGCGGCATCCTGATCACGGTGGACGACGGGGTATGCCGGTGAACCTGCTGACACTCGGACGGTTTTTGTGCTGCGCCATCGTTGTTGCCTCGCTTGCCTCATGGCTCGTGACCGGCTCTGCCTTGGCGTCAACCACGGGCAACGTGCTGCCGAAACCTCCTGCGCCTTTTGCGGGACACATCGGCGTCAGTTATGCGGATTCGACTCCCGCCTTTCCGGTGCCGATCACTGCCCCGCAGGGCGCGCCGAACGTGCTGCTGGTGATGACCGATGACGTCGGTTTCGGTGCCGCCAGCACTTTCGGTGGCCCGATTCCGACACCGCGACTCGATGAGCTGGCGAGCGAAGGGCTGCGCTACAACCGCTTCCATACCACGGCGATGTGCTCGCCGACGCGCGCCTCGCTGCTCACGGGGCGCAACCATCACGCGGTCGGTAATGGCATCGTGGCCAATCTGTCGACGGGTTTTCCGGGCTACGACAACCTGCTGCCGAAGAGCGCGGCCACGGTCGCCGAGATCCTGCGCCAGAGCGGCTACAACACGGCGATGTTCGGCAAGCACCACAATACGCCGGAAACCCAGGTTTCTGCCGCCGGTCCCTTCGATCTGTGGCCTACGGGCCTGGGCTTCGAGTACTTCTACGGTTTCATGGCTGCCGAGACCAACCAGTTCACCCCGGCGCTCTATCGCGGCACGACGCCCATTCCCACGCTGAAGGAAGGTGTGCTCGACAAGGCGCTGGCCGACGAGGCGATCGCCTGGCTGCACCAGCAGCAGGCGGCAGCTCCGGGAAAACCCTTCTTCATGTACTACGCCACCGGCACGGCACATGCACCGCTGCAGGCACCGGCGGACTGGATTGCAAAATTCCGTGGTCGCTTCGATTCTGGCTACGACCGCATGCGCGCCGACACCGTGGCGCGCCAGAAGGAACTCGGCATCATCCCGCCGGATACCGTCAATACGCCGCGCCCCGCTGCGATTGCTGCCTGGGATGCGCTGAGTCCGGAGCAAAGGCGCATCGAGGCGCGCTTCATGGAGGTCTACGCAGCGATGCTCGCCTACCAGGACGCGCAATTCGGCCGGTTGCTGGATGAACTCGAACGCATGGGGCTGCGCGAGAACACGCTGGTGATCTTCATCGAGGGTGACAACGGCGCTGCACCCGAGGGCGGAGTGCTCGGCAGCATGAACCCGATGTCGAACTTCGCCAATGGTACGAAGGAGACCGAACAGGATCTGCTGGACAATCTGCAGCGGATCGGCGGGCCGGATGCCGTGCCGAACTGGGGCTACGGCTGGGCCTGGGCGACCAATGCGCCACTGCGGCTGGCGAAGCAGTACGCCTCGCACCTCGGCGGCACGCGCAACGGCATGGTCGTGTCGTGGCCGCGGCACATTGCTGCACGTGGCATCCGCTCCCAGTTCACCCATGTGAGCGATATCCTGCCGACCCTCCTCGAAGTGGTTGGCATCGAGGCTCCAGACAGTGTCAATGGGGTGGTGCAGCAGCCAATCGATGGTGTCAGCCTGGCATACACTTTTGCCAGCGCCGATGCGCCGGAACGGCATCGCACACAGTACTTCGAAATGATGGGCAACCGGGCCATCTACCACGATGGCTGGATGGCCAGCACCACGCCACCCTCTGAACCCTGGGACCAGCAACGCTCGAACAGACTGCCGCAGGATTACGCCTGGGAGCTCTACGATCTGCGCAGTGATTTCTCGCAGGCCCGTGATCTGGCTGCGAGCGAGCCGAAGAAACTTGCCGAAATGCAGGCGCTGTTCATGGACGAGGCGCGACGCAACCAGGTGCTGCCGCTCGACAACCGCATGAGCATGGACCGTTTTCTCGCGGCATCCAGCCAGCACCGCCAGGCGGATCATTACACCTACTGGGGTGCCGGCGTGAGCGTGCCCTGGCCAAGTGCCGCGCCGCTTCTGAATCACTCGTTCACGATCACGGCCGAACTGGAGGCACCCGCGCGGGCCGACGGCGTGATCGCTGCGCTGGGAGGGCGTTTCGGCGGCTGGAGCTTCTTCGTCCGGGACGGTGTTGCGGTTGCGCTGATGGCTGCATCGCAGCTCGAGGGTGATCAGTCGCGGGTTGCGGCCAGCACCGTACTGCCGCAGGGCCGCTCGGTGCTGCGCTACGAGTTCGTCTCCGACGGAGGCGTCAATGCAGGTGGCGAGATGCGCATCAGCATCGATGGCCGTGAAGTCGGACGAGGGCGCATCACGCGCACCATCTCCAAGCTGCCCGAGATGACCGATACCTTCGACATCGGCTTCGATGCCGACACGCCGGTCAGCAGCGAGTATGTGGATGGTGGGCATTTCAACGGCAGTCTGTACCGTGTCGATGTGGATCTGAGTCGCTGACGGCGTTGCGCCACCCCGTGTCGGTTCGGTACTCGATGGCTGCCACGGGATGGTGATGCATGAGGACACTGCTGTCGTTTGACAGTGCGCCGCCGCTGGCGGCGCCATTGCGTTTTTTTCTGACGGCACCGCTGTTCGCTGTGCTGGCCGGGCTGCTGCTTGCCCTCGATGGGGGCGATGCACTGGCGTCGCGCTGGACTCCCTCGGCGCTTGCGTTGACCCATCTGCTGACCGTGGGTTTCATGCTGCAGGCAATGTTCGGTGCAGCGCTGCAGGTGCTGCCGGTGATCGCCCGTGCCACACCTGGCCAGCCGTTGCTGATTGCGCGTGTGGTGCACCCCCTGTCGCTTGCCGGCGCGCTGGCGCTCGTTGCCGGGCTGCGCTGGGGGAACACGCTGGCGATCGAGTCCGGGGCGGTGTTGCTGTCGCTCGCCGTGGTCGTGTTCATCGTCGGCATACGGGTGCTGTTTCGCACGCGATCCTCCACCGCGACCATTCGTGGACTGAAGCTCGCATTCGTTGCGCTCGTCGTGACCACGGCCCTGGGAGGGTTGCTGGCATTCGCACTGACACGTGCCTGGCCGCTGGAGCTTGGGGCGTTGACCGATCTGCACGCTGGCTGGGGTCTGGGGGGCTGGGCCGCAGGATTGCTGGCCGCGGTTGCCTACGTGGTGGTGCCGATGTTCCAGCTCACCCCACGGTACCCTGAACGGGTCGCCTGGGTACTGCCACTGGCGATCATCTCCGTGCTCGTTGTCTGGGGAACGGCAGCGATTTTCGGTCCTTCCTGGCTGGTGTCGATGGCGCAGTTGGCGCTGTGCACGATCGGTATCGCCTTTGCGCTGCTCACGCTGTGGTTGCAGCTGCAGCATCGCCGTGGGAGGGTTGATGCCACGTATCGATACTGGCAGTCCGGCATGCTCAGCAGCGTGTTTGCCCTGCTGATGGTGGCCGGTGCGGTGCTGGTGCCGGGGCTGGCACGATCTGCCGCCTGGGCGCCCGCTGCCGGTGTGCTGCTGATCGTTGGCGGCTTCGTCGCGTTCATATCCGGCATGCTGTACAAGATCGTGCCGTTTCTCGCCTGGCTGCACCTGCAGAAGCTGGCGCAGACGCGCGTACCGTCGATGGACCAGTTCCTGCGTCATGAGGAGACGCTGCCGTCCTGGATTGCGCATGTGCTTGCCTTGCTCGCACTGGTGGCTGCAACGGTGCTGCCCGTGCTGGCCACTCCCGCTGGTCTGGCCTTTGCGATATCGAGTGCCTGGCTCGGGGGGAATCTGCTGCGTGTCGTGCGCCGCTACCGGCGCTGCGTGACAAGCGTGGAGCAGGGTCGTGCTGCACCCGCTCACGATCGAGGCTCGGGAGGTGCTGCCGCATGAGCGTACCGACGCACCTTGAGCCGACGACCGAGGAGTTGCTCGAACTGCTCGGTGCGCTCTACGAGGGGCCACTCGAGGCCGAGCCCTGGCGCAGTTTCGGAGAACGACTGCGCGTGCTGTTCGAGGCGCGAAATGTGGCGATCACCCTGCATCATCCGCAGGGATTGGTGCGTGACAGTTATGTGATGGTGCAGGATCCCGAAGACCGGACCGACTGGGTCGAGGTGGAGACCACCTACCGGCGCGACTTCATGGAGGATGATCCGCTGCGCCTCGAACTTTTCTCACCGGGCACGGTCGTGCAGCTGGACGTGGTCGAGCGCAGCGCCGAGTTTGCACATTTCGTGGCCGATCTGAATATCGGCAGCTGCCTGCGTGTTGGCTTCTCCGAACCGGGTGGCATGCGTGGCTGGATCGACATCGTGCGTGCGCGCAGTGACAGTGTGCCGTTTGCGGCCGGACACACCGAATTGCTGCACACGCTGGAGCCGCACCTGTGCCGCGCCCTCACGCTCTTCGCCGTGCAGAAGATGCGCGAGGCAGAGTGTTCGGTCTACGAGGACACCATCGAGCATTTTGCACTCGGTACCCTGCTGCTGGATGGTGAGTTGCGTGTGATGCGCGTGAATGGTGTGGCGCGTGCGGTCCTGGAAGCGCAGCGCGGGCTTGCGATCGTCCGCGGTCGGCTGCGCAGCGCAGATCCCGGTGTACAGCGCCGGCTCGATCGTGCCTTGCGTGATGCCGTGATGTCTGCCACGGGTAATGGTGGCGCTGGCCGGGAGGAGTCGCTGCAGATCGCCTCGGCTGCCGGGCATGCGATCGGCGTGCTGGTGCGTCCACTCGCCCAGGCGCTGTGGTTCCGCGGTTCGCACGCTCCCAGTGTGATCGTCTACCTGACCGACTCTGCACAGCAGCCCGGGGCACTGAGCGGCGAACGGCGTTCGTCGCGCGAGCTGGTCGAGCGATTGTTTGGACTCACGCCGCAGGAGGCACGCCTGGCGTTGCGCCTTGCCGATGGCGACACGCTTGCGGATGCGGCACGCCATATCGGTGTCGCCGAGACGGCTGCGCGCAGTTACTCGAAACGCATCTACGCAAAGCTCGACATTGGTAGCCGCAGCGAGCTGGTCCGTCTGCTGCATCGCAGCCTTGCACTTCTCGGCTAGCAGTCGGCCCGTGCGCAGGCCTTTGGTGCCATCTGGTACTGGTTGCCCGGCTGCACCTTGGTCACACTGTTCGTCATGAAGGGTTTCCCGACAGGATATCTGCCATGAACAGACGTGAGTGCCTGAAAGGTTCTGCAGTGCTGGTCTCGGCATCGCTGCTGGGTGGCTGCGGTGCACAGGAGGGCAGTAGCGCTGCTGCCGGCGCCAGCGCAGCCGGCGCGCAGCCTGCCGATGCCTACGAAACGGGAAGGGTGCCGATCGCCGACAGCGGCTGGACTGCACCGACCGGGGTACTGCCGGGCTATCCCGTGCTCGATCGCGATCTCGATGCCGCTGTGGTGGTGGTTGGCGCCGGGCTTGCGGGGAGTTCGCTGGCACTGGCTCTTGCCGAGGCGGGGGTGGACGTCGTCGTGCTCGAGGCGCACCAGCCCGCGTGGGGAGCCTCGGGGCGCAACGCAGGGCATGTGCTGCCGACGCTGAAGGAGCGCAGCGTGTTCGAGCACTTTCCGGATGGCGGCAAGGCTTTTCTTGAACTGTTCCGCGAGCATCACACGATCACCTTCGACCTGGCACGCCGTCATGGCATCGACTGTGATGCGACGCAATCGGGTTATCTGCATGCAACGAATCGCAGCAGTGTGTTCGACAAGCTGAAGGCCGCTTCGGCCTACTGGCGGGATGAGCAGGGGCAGCGCATCGAATACCTTTCGGGTTCCGAAATGGAGGCGATGACCGGATCGCGCTACTACACACTTGGTGTGCTGTACCGCTCCGGCGGACGCGTCAATCCCTACCTCTTCACCAACGGAATGATCGGCGCGGCGGTGAGTCGTGGTGCGCGCGTTTTCGGCGACAGCGAGGCAGTCTCACTGATGCGTGTCGGCAAGCGCTGGCGTGTCGCGACTGCCCAGGGAGCGGTGAATGCCGAGCGCGTGGTGTTCTGCACCAATGCCTACTCGAACGCGATCGTCCCGCAGCTCAGCAACAGCTTCTATCCGTTGACGGCGTATGCGATCTCGACCCTGCCACTGTCGCCGGAAGCGCGTGCGGTGGTGATGCCCGGCGGTGCGACGCTGGCGCAGGAGCCGGTCGATCTCAACCCGCTGGTGGTCGACGAGCACGGCCGCATCATCGTCTCCAGCATCCCGAGCAGCTCGCAGGCGGACGATGCGCGGGGTGCCTTCGCCCGTCACCTCGCATGGATCCATCGCACCTGGCCCGAGACGCGTGGGATGGACATCCGCATGCAGGACTACTGGACGGGGCGCGTTGCGCTGCGTGACCGGGAGTTCCCCGGCGCGTACCAGCTCGAGCCGGGAGTGTTCGGGCTGATGCACTTCAACGCCTGGGGAAACCTGATGGCCCCGCTGCTTGGCACGGCGTTGGGGAGCGCACTGGCAGCCGATCGCATGGACCGCCTGCCGTTTCCGCTGGAAAGGCCGCAGGCGGTTGCGAATCCCGGCAAGCAGGAGCTGATCATCCGCCGTCTGGCCATACCAGCAGCCCGTATCGGGCAGCGGCTCGGGATCATCTGAGGGGAACGACGCTCCTGCTCAGAACATCCACGCGCCGCCGCTGACACTCAGCAGCTGCCCGGTGATGTAGCTCGCACGTTCGGAAGCCAGGAACATGGCGAGATAGGCGATGTCCTCCGGGCGGCCGAGGCGCGGAATCGGCAGGCCGCTCATGTTGAAGAGCGTGCCATCCTGCAGCGCGCGCTCCATGTCGTCGGGTTTGCCCATGGTCTCGAAGCCGAAGCGGTTCCAGAAGCTGCCTTCGCCAACGTCACCCGCTTCGTGTGGCACGATCCAGCCGGGACAGATGGTATTCACGCGCACCCCCTTCTTGGCCCATTCCCAGGCGAGTGCCTTGCCGAAGCTGTTCACGAAGCCCTTGGTTCCGCCGTAGTGGATCACGTTTGCTGCAGCCTCCCCCAGCAGGGAGGAGTTCGACGAGATATTGATGATCGAACCGCTCGCGCGCTTGAGCATATCGGTACCGACTGCCTGGCAGCAGTTCACGACGCCGTCGATGTTCAGGGCGAGTTCCCAGCGTCGGCTCTTCTCGTCAAGGTCTTCGAATGCGCTTGGTGTGGAGACACCCCCGGCGTTGTTGACCAGCACATCGATCGGGCCGAATGCATCGTGCGCACGGGCGATCATTGCATCGATGCTGTCGCGGTCGGTCACGTCGGTGCGTGCCGCCAGCACGCGACCCGGCAGCCCGGCCTGGTGTGCTTCGTCTGCAATGCGTTGGCTGGTCGCTTCATCGCGCGAAGCGCTCACCACGTTGCAGCCCTCGCGTGCGAACTCCAGCACCAGTCCGCGACCGATGCCACCGCTGCCACCCGTTACGATCACTGTCTTGCCTGCCAGTCCGAGGTCCATGCGCCGTGCTCCATTCGTCTTGTGGGAATGCGGCACATTCTCGGCCCGGGGTTCGGCGCGTGCAAGCACTGTCGACCACAGTTGCACTGCACGGTGGTGTCAGCGCGTACCATGGTGACATCTCCCTCGAGGGTGTGAGACGAAGATGTTCGAGATCGAGCGAAAGTTTCTGGTCGATACCATCGACTTTATCGACGGCCTGGACGGTGAGCGACTGAGGCAGGGCTATCTGGCGAGTTCGGAGCGTGCAACGGTGCGAGTGCGCATCGGTGCCGAACGTGCCTGGCTGACGATCAAGGGCCGCAAGAAGGGCATCAGCCGTGCCGAGCTGGAATACGAGATACCGCGTGTGGATGCCGAATTCTGCCTTGAACATCTGAGCGACGGCGCCTTGATCGACAAGACGCGCTATCGCGTTCCTCATGGCGGAAAATCATGGGAAGTCGATGTGTTTCACGGTGACAACGAAGGGCTGGTGATCGCCGAGCTCGAGCTCGAACGCGAGGATGAAGCATTCGAACGCCCGCCGTGGCTGGGCAGCGAGGTTTCAGGCGATCGCCGCTACTACAACGCCAGTCTGGCAGTGCACCCGTATCGTGACTGGGAGAGCCACTGATCTCTGCCAGGGGCGGGGTTCCCTGTCATGTAGAGCAGGCCTCGAGTTCCTCGCTGGCTTCGAGCCAGGCTTCCTCGCAGTGGTTGAGCTGCTGCTGCAGCGCCACCTGCTGGCGCAGCAGTTCCTGTAGTTGTGCGGAGCGCGTGCTCTCATACAGTTGTGGATCCTGCAGCTGCGCCGCGGTTGCCTGCAGCCTGGTCTGCAGTTCGCCCATCTCGGTCTCGAGGCTGCCGATGCGCTGGCGCAGCGGGCGCAGCCTTTCCCGCCGTTCGGCGGCAAGGCGGCGCTCGTCACGCCTGTCGGTGCGGGTGGTGGCAGCATCGTCGGTGTCTGCCGTGTCGCCTGTGGCGCCGGGGCGTGAGCGCTCTGCCAGCAGCCTGCGGTAGTCCTCGAGATCGCCGTCGAAGGACGTCACGTTGCCGGCATCGACCAGCAGGAACTCGTCGACCGTGTTGCGCAGCAGGTGGCGGTCGTGTGACACCAGCAGCACGGCGCCGGGGTATTCCTGCAGCGCGAGCGTCAGGGCGTGGCGCATTTCCAGATCGAGGTGGTTGGTCGGTTCGTCGAGGAGCAGCAGGTTCGGCCGTTGCCAGGCGACCAGTGCCAGCGCGACGCGTGCCTGCTCGCCGCCGGAGAAGGTGCTGATCGGAGTCAACGCCTGGTCGCCGTGGAAACCGTAGCTGCCAAGAAAATCGCGGATCGACTGCTCGCTTTCCTGCGGGCTGAGGCGCTGCACGTGCAGGAACGGTGAGGCATCCGGGTCGAGCGCCTCCAGTTGATGCTGTGCGAAATAACCGATGCGCAGGTGTTCGCCCGTATGGCGCTTGCCGGCGAGTGGAGCGAGTTCGCCGGCGATCGACCTGATCAGCGTCGATTTGCCGGCGCCGTTGGCGCCCAGCAGACCGATACGCTGTCCGGGCATGATACTGAGTTCGATCCCCGTAAGTACGCTGAGTGTGCCGTGACCGAGGCTGGCGTGCTCGAAGTTCAGCAGCGGTGTGGAGCTGCGTTCGTGGCAGGGCAGGCGCAGCGTGAACCCCGAATCCACATGTGCGGGGGCGATGCGCTTCATGCGCTCGAGTTCCTTCAGTCGGCTCTGCGCCTGCCGTGCCTTGGTCGCCTTGGCGCGAAAGCGGGCCACGAAGGCTTCGATCTCGCGCACGCGCTGCTGCTGTTTCTGGTAGGCCTGCTGCTGGCCTGCGAGTCGCTCCGCGCGCAGCAACTCGTAGGCCGCGTAGTTGCCGCGATAGCTTGCCAGCGTGGCGTTCTCGAAGGCGATGATGCGGTTGCAGACGTTGTCGAGGAAATCACGGTCATGCGAAATCAGCAGCAGCGTGCCGGGGTAGCGCAGCAGCCAGCCCTCGAGCCAGATCAGCGCGTCGAGGTCGAGGTGGTTGGTGGGCTCATCGAGCAGCATCAGCTCGCTCGGGCGAATCAGCGTGCGTGCCAGCGCCAGTCGCAGCCGCCAGCCGCCGGAAAACTCCTGTACTGCACGCTCGTGCTCCGAGGGAGCGAAGCCAAGGCCATCGAGCAGTTCGTGCGCGCGTGCCTGGGCACGGTAGCCGTCGATTGCCGCCATGCGCTCGTGCAGCTCGCCGAGTTCGGTGTCCTGCGCACTGGCGAGTGCCGTCTCGAGGGCGCGGAACTCGGTGTCACCGTCGAGCACGAAGTCGATTGCCCGGCACGAGGTCGCCGCCACCTCCTGCTCCATGGCGGCAATGCGCCAGCCGGCGGGAATTTCGCAGTGGCCGGCGTCGGCCTGCAGCCTGCCGCGCAGCAGTGCGAACAGGGTGGACTTGCCGCAGCCGTTGCGGCCGATGATGCCGACGCGCTCACCGGTGTTGATGCGTACGCTGGCGTCGCTGAGCAGCTTGCGCGTGCCGCGGGTGAGCGCGACACCGTTCAGGTGGATCATCTCGTGGTGGACGTGTCCGCGTGCTGCAGCCGGTTCAGCGCTTCACGATCACCGACGAGCCGTGACCGAACAGCCCCTGGTTGGCCGTGATGCCGATGCGCGCCCCCTCCACCTGGCGCTCGCCAGCCGCACCGCGCAGCTGCCAGGTGAGCTCGCAGACCTGTGCGAGCGCCTGTGCCGGGACGGCTTCGCCAAAACACGCCAGCCCGCCCGATGGGTTGACCGGAATGCGCCCGCCGATACGGGTTTCACCGGCGCGCACCAGTCTTGCTGCCTCGCCTCGTTCGCAGAGCTGCAGGTCTTCCATCCAGTCGAGCTCGAGTGCCGAGGACAGATCGTAGACCTCGGCCACATCGACGTCCCGTGGCGAGACACCCGCTTCCTCGTACGCCTTTACCGGCAGTGATGCCCGGAAGCGGTGTGTCTCGACGGCTGCCGCCGCAGCGGAATCGGTGGCGATGTCGGGCATCTCGAGCACTTCGTTGGCGAAGGTCGGGGTGACGGTGGAGATCGCGGCCACGCGCACCGCATCGCCACGACCGATGCGCCGTGCGTAGTCGAGGCTCGAGACCACCAGTGCGGCACCGCCGTCGGAGGTGGCGCAGATCTGCAGCAGCCGCAACGGGTGCGCGACCATCGGCGAGGCGTGCACATCGGCCATGGTGAACTTCTTGCGGTAGCGTGCGTTCAGGTTGGTGAAACCGTGTTCGCTGTTCTTGATCTTGACCAGTCCGAAATCGTCTTCGGTGTCGCCATAGAGGTCCATGCGCCGGCGCGCGTAGAGCGCGAAGTAGCTCGGATTGGTGATGCCGATCAGAAAGCGCACCCAGTCGGGGTCATCCGGCCGGTAGCCCTTTGCCGGTGCGAGAAAGCCCTTCGGGGTGGTGTCCGCACCAACGACCAGTGCGACCTCGCATTCGCCGGCAAGGATCTTCGAGCGGGCGGCAGCGAGTGCCTGCGAACCCGAGGCGCAGGCGGCATACGAGGTATTTACCTCGGCACCCTGCCAGCCGAGCGCCTGGGCGAAGGTGGCGCCGGCAACGTAGCCCGGGTAGCCGCAGCGCATTGTCGCGGCACCCGAGACGAAGCGGATGTCCTGCCAGCGCACGCCGGCATCGCTGATCGCGGCGCGCGCCGCGTGCAGGCCGTACTCGACGAAGTTGCGTCCCCACTTGCCCCAAGGGTGCATGCCGACGCCGAGAATTGCAATTTCATTGCTCATGTGACCGTGTCCCCTCAGCCTGCCGGCTTCCATTTCCAGATGAGCCGGTCTGCCTCTGCGTCGCTGTAGAGCGTATCGAGTACCAGTTCCATTTCCTGACCCACGCGCAGATCGCTGACCGCGACGCCCTTCACCACCTGCCCCAGCACGACCATGCGTTCGGCCTCCAGCTCGACCGCGGCGATCGTGAACGGTTCGAAGGGTTCGGGTGAGACATAGGGTTCCGGTGGCTTGTATTCCGCGTTGGTGCACGACCAGACGCGACCGCGCCGCGACAGTGGCACCTCGTCGAATTCACTGCTGTCGCAGGCAGGGTTGCGGCAGTGGCTGGCGAGTTTGGGGAAATAGTAGGTGCCGCAGTGGCGGCAGCGTGATCCAAGGAGGCGGGGTTCGTGCTCGTCGAGCGTGAACCAGCCTTCCAGAGCGGCGACTCGGGGTCTTGCACTCATACATCTGCTCCGCGCGTACCGCTGACGAAATCACGCCGTTGCGGCCTCTGGTGGGTGGTCTGGGCACGGCGAAAGACTGTGCCGCAAGGTGCGCGAAGGATACATCCCGGCACCGTTGGGCAGCAACCACGCGCCATCATGCGGCCGCACAGCTCGCGGCCCTGGACTGGATCGACCAAGAGGCGGC
>CAZSYV010000002.1:60075-69679 GCA_964610955.1 uncultured Klebsiella sp.
GGACGACTTCCGCCAGGCCCTGGACGCGGTGCGGCAGTCACTCACCGCGTAGGCTCCACCAGGAACAGCAAGGGCGGCCACTGGCCGCCCTTGCTGTTGCAGGCTTGCAATCGACCTCCACGATGTAAAATATAAAGCTGGGTGTTAGCTGCATGTCGCAGTGAGACAGGTTCATGCGTCGGTCGGGCCGCCACGCGGAGTTTTGACGACCATGAACTGCCACACCACGCGGCGCGATCTGCCGCGCGCCCAACTTCTGGCCGAACGCGCCTTCGCCACCCTAGACCGATTCCTGCACATCGAGGCCGCCAGCGGCATCGTGTTGCTGATCGCCGCCGCCGTGGCGCTGATCTGGGCCAACTCATCGTTTGCTGACAGCTATCACGCGCTTTGGCACTTGCCTGTATCGCTGGGCATCGGCAGCTTCACGTTCTCGCAATCGCTGCACTTCATCATCAACGACGCCTTGATGACCGTTTTCTTTTTGGTCGTCGGCATGGAGATTCGCCGCGAAATCCATAAAGGTGCCTTGAGCAGCCTGCGCCAAGCCAGCCTGCCGATCATGGCCGCCTTGGGCGGCGCCATCGTGCCGGCGCTCATCTACTTGGGCTTGAACGCCGAGCCGTCGCGGCTTCATGGCTGGGCCGTGCCCACGGCCACCGATATTGCTTTTGCGGTGGGCGTGTTGGCGCTGCTGGGCCGAGGCATTCCCTCCAATGTGCGGGTGTTCCTGCTGGCCCTGGCGATCATTGACGACATCATCGCCGTGCTCATCATCGCGCTGTTCTATTCCGGCGGCCTCGACTGGCACGGCTTCATCATTGCCGGGTTGGGCATCCTGGCCGCGCTCGGATTCCAGCTCATGGGCATAGGTTCGGCCTTTGCTTATGTATTGCCTGGGGCGATCATCTGGATTGGCCTACTGATGACCGGCGCGCACCCGACATTGGCCGGTGTTGTGCTCGGCATGATGACGCCAGTTGTGTCACGGCCTATGCGCGAGCGCCCGCTAGATATGGTGACGAACGCGGTGCAAAAGCTCCGTGACCATGACGATGCCAAAGGAGCGCATCACCTAGCTGTACCGCTTCGGCAATTGCGATTGGCCCAGCGTGAGCTGCTGCCGCCCGTGGTGCGCGTACAGATGACCCTACATCCCTGGGTCGCCTTCGGCATCATGCCCTTGTTCGCATTAGCCAATGCCGGCGTGAGCATGGATGGCATCGACCTGTCGGCCGCCGGCCCGCAGTGGGTAATGGCCGGCGTTGCGCTCGCGTTGGTGCTCGGCAAACCGCTGGGCGTTGTGGGCGTAAGCTGGTTGATGGTGCGGATGGGTTGGTGCCAACTGCCGCCCGGCGTGTCATGGGGCGGAATCGCGCTGATCGGCATATTGGCTGGCATCGGCTTCACCATGTCTATCTTCATCGCCATGCTCGCGTTCGAGAGCGAAGCCTTGCTTGGCGCGGCCAAACTCGGCGTGCTGGCCGGGTCACTGATAGCAGCCATGCTAGGGCTGGCCTGGGGTGTCGTGTATCGACGCACAAACGGAACCGCAGAGAGATTAGCGCTTCCCTGATGCGTGGATCTCGCATCGTCATTTCCGGCGATGAGATCCACCTGCAGCACCGCCAGAAATGGCGATGCTGGCCAGCCCTACCCTTCCAGGCCGTGCATGGTTCGCGCACGTGCTGCGACCTGGTGCGCGTTCTCGATATAGGCCGGGTCGGCCGTAGCTTCGGCGTCGGCCAGGAACGCGGCCAACGCCTCGGCGCTTGTCAGCCATTCGGCCGGGTCAAACGGTGTCAGCATTTCACGGCTTGCAGCCTTCATCATCTGCCGAAGTGCAATCAGTAGCTCGCCCACGCCCCGGCAGCTGATCCATTCCGTCAGCCCAGACTGACCTTATTTGTGGCTTGCGTGATGCCGCATCGCCAGCGCAGGATCGAACGCTGCACGAGACAGGCGGATCGGGAGGCATACGATATGCGGATGGAGTTCACTGCGGAGCAGAAGAGGCTGCGTGAGGAGTTGCGCGCCTACTTTCGTGAGCTGATCACACCGGAGCTTGCCGAGGAACTCGAGCTGAGTCCGGGTGAAGGCGGTGGGCCGCTGTGGAAGGCGGCGATGCGCCGGATGGGGCGCGACGGCTGGATCGGCATCGGCTGGCCTCGTGAGCTCGGTGGGCGTGGCATGACGCCGCTCGAGCAGTTCATCTTCGTCGAGGAGGTGATGCGTGCCGGCTTCCCGTTTCCGTTCCTGACCACGGAGTCGATCGGTCCGACGCTGGCCGAGTACGGCAATGCGTGGCAGCGCAGCGAGATCGTGCCGAAGATCCTCAGCGGTGACCTGTGCATCGCCATCGGGTATTCGGAGCCCGGTGCGGGGACCGATCTGGCGGCGCTGAAGACCGCTGCGGCCGCGGATGGTGATGGCTGGGTCATCAACGGGCAGAAGATGTGGACCAGCCTGGCAGACTTCAGCGAGTACGTCTGGCTGGCGGTGCGTACCGATCCCGATGCGTCGAAGCGTCACAAGGGCATCTCGATCTTTCTGGTGCCGACGAACGCAGCTGGCTGGAGCTGCACACCGGTGTACACGCTGGGCGGGGTGCGCACCAACGCCACCTATTACGATGGCGTGCGTGTCACGCGCCGTGAACTGGTTGGGGAGATGAACGGGGGCTGGAAGCTGATCACCGGGCAGCTGAACCGCGAGCGCCTGAGTCTGGTGAACTACGGACCGGCGGCGGAGCTGCTGAACGCCGTGACGCGCTGGGCAGGTGATACCACGCTTGCCGATGGTCGGCGCGTGGCAGAGCTGCCCTGGGTGCAGCTGAATCTTGGGCGCGCGCGCGCCGGCGTCGAGGCGCTGAAACTGATGTGCTATCGACAGGCCTGGACGATGACGCAGGGTACGCTGCAGATGGCCGATGCCTCGGCAGTGAAGGTCTATGGCTCGGAGTTCTGCATCGAGCTCTACCGTCTGCTGGGTGAGGTGATCGGACAGGCTTCACTGGTCAGCCGGCATTCGGAAGTCGGCACGGCCTTACGCGGCCGTATCGAGCGGCTCTATCGCACGGCATCGATCCTGACCTTCGGTGGCGGAGCGAACGAAGTGCAGCGCGACATCATCTCGAGTGCCGGCCTGTCGATGCCGCGTGCGGCCCGTTGAACAGCAGATACCAGCCGAGGACGACACACCATGGATTTCGATTTTTCGCAGGAACAGTGTGATATCCGTGATCTCGCACGCCGGATATTCACCGAAGAGGTCTCGCCGGGCGTGCTCGCGTCTGCGGACAACTATGCCGGTGAACGTTTCGATCCGGACCTGTGGCGCAAGCTTGCCGACGCCGGGTTGCTGGGAGTCGCAGTTCCGGAGCAGTACGGTGGTGCGGGGTTCGGCTTCTTCGAGGTGGCGCTGCTGATGGAAGAGGCGGGGCGCAGCATTGCACCACTGCCGCTTGTCGTTCACTCGGGTGCTGTACTGCCGGCGCTCGTGCGCTTTGGCTCGCCGGCGCAGAAGGAGCATCTGCTGGCGCGCGCCAGCAGCGGCGTCGCAGTGCTCAGCGCTGCGCTGGAGGAAGAGTCGACGCGCGATTTCACCACGCCCGCGGTGTGCGCACGGCGTGAGGGTTCCGGCTACCGGGTGAGTGGCACGAAGTTCGCCGTACCGTTTGCCCACCGTGCCGAGCGCGTGCTGCTCGGTGCGGCAAGCGATGAGTGTGTGGTGGTGCTGCTGCTCGACCCGCGGGCGAACGGCGTCACGCTGAGGCCGATGAAGACGAGCAGCTACGAGCCACAGTCGCTGCTCGTGATGGACGATGTGTTCGTTGCAGCCGAAGACGTGCTTGCCGATTCAGGCAGTGGTGCCGAGGTGCTGCGCTTCGTGCTCGAGCACATGAGTGTCGCACTGTGTGCGCATCAGCTTGGCGTCGTGGAAGTACTGTTGCAGCAGACTGCCGCCTACACCTCCGAGCGCAGGCAGTTCGGTGTGCCGATCGCCACTTTCCAGGCAGTCGGCAATCGTGCTGCCGATCGTTACATCGATGTCGAGTGCCTGCGTCTGACCACCTGGCAGGCTGCTGCGCTGCTTGCCCTCGGGTCGCCGGCTGCGGTCGAGATCGATATCGCAAAGATATGGGCGGGCGACGTCGGGCACCGCAGCAGCTATACAGCCCAGCATCTGCACGGTGGGGCGGGTGTCGATCGTGGCAACTCACTGTGGCGCTACTGCCAGTGGGCACGCCACAACGAGATGACGCTCGGGTCGACGGCATCACGTCTGGCAGGCCTGGGTGCGCGCTGTGCACGTGGCGAGGCGATGGTGGACTGAGCGCAAGCTGCTGCCGTATCGTTCGCACCGATGGTGAAATGATGATGGGTCGACAGGCCCTCAGTGTGTGGTGCTTGCGTGGAGGTGCACAACATGACGAACGATGGCGACAGGCAGGGGGGGGCGCACCCCGCAATCGACGGTCTGCCGCCGTGCGATCAGGTCGGTTTCGTGGTGCGTGACCTGGACCGTGCGATGGCGATGTACGAGCCGCTGTTCGGACCGTTCTACACGATGGACGGCTCGGTATCGCAGGCGCTGTTTCGTGGCCGGCTCGCGGACGTGAAGCTGCGCATGGCGTTCGGCTACAGCGGTGATCTGCAGATCGAACTGATCGAGTGGGGCGGCGGGGAGAGCCCGCACGGCGAGTTCATACAGGCCGGACACGAGGGCATGCACCACGTCCGCTTCCGCGTCGAGGATCCGGATGCATGGATCGAGCGCATGCGCCCGCACGGCTATGTGCCGGTCTGGTACAAACGCTGGTCCGATGAGATCGTGTTCACCTATCTGGAGCGTGAGGGCGATCCCCTGCTGATCGAGTTCCTGCAGATGCCGGAGGGGCATCCCGGATGACGGACTGCTAGGGACGCGCATCGTGGGCGATGTGGTGCCCGAGTTGCCGCGCAGCCTGCCGCGGCTCGGCAATGCGTTCACCCGCTGGCTTGGACGGGTGCTGCTGCGCGGCGGTGGCTGGCGCGTGGGCGGATGCCTGCCGGATGAACCGCGGCTGATCGTCATTGCCGCGCCGCACACCTCGAACTGGGACTGGGTGGTGGCGATGTGTGCGATGCTCGCGCTTGGCGTGCGCATCAACTACCTGATCAAGGACTCGCTGTTCGTCTGGCCGTTGTCGCTGCTGTTGCGCACCTCCGGCGGAATCGCGATCGATCGCAGCATGCCGGCTGGCGTGGTCGAGGATGTCGCGGCACGCCTGCGTGCCGTGCCACGGATGGTGATGGTGATCACGCCGGAAGGCACACGCTCTCGCGTCGAAACCTGGAAGACGGGCTTTCTGCGTGTCGCCGAGCTTGCCCGGCTGCCGGTCGTTCCCGTGGCGTGGCACTACCCCGACAGGCTGATCCATATTGGGCAGCCATTCGTGCTCAGCGGCGATCATGAGCGCGATATTGCGGCGATTCGGGCCTACTATCGGCAGTTCACCGGCCGCAATCCCGAGAACCAGTCGCCATGATCGTCGCTGCCGCCGTGCAACCGTTCGCAGCGGAGCTGCCGTGGATCCGCTGATTCTGCTGTGGGTAGTTGCCGTGGTGCTGGTTCTCGCCGGTCTGGCCGGACTGGTCCTGCCCGTGCTCCCGGGTGCAGCATTGCTGCTTGCGGGCCTGGTGCTGGCCGCGTGGATCGAGGACTTTCGCTATGCCGGGGCGGGAACACTGGCGGTGCTCGGGGTGCTTGCCGCAATGATCTTTGTTGCGGACTTCGTCGTGACGGCATTTGGGGCAAGGCGTTTTGGCGCTTCCCCGCGGGCTGCCATCGGTGCGGTGCTGGGTGCACTGGTGGGCATTTTCTTCGGTCTTCCCGGTATCGTGCTGGGGCCGCTGCTCGGCGCGGTGATCGGCGAGCTCGGGGCGCGCCGCAGTCTGCCCGAAGCCGGACGCGCCGGCGTTGGTGCCACCATCGGCCTGGTGCTGGGAGCTGCGGTGAAGCTCGCGCTGGCGATCACGATGGTCGGCATCTATCTGTTCATGCGGTTGACGGGCTGAGCCGATGCGCAGCACGACGCTCATCGCGTTGCTGGCATCGCTGCTGCTCGGTGGCTGCGGCGGGCTGGTGACGCATGATGGCGACAGGCACGATGCGGACCGTGTACACACACCGCTGCCCGGACAGGTCCTGCTGGCCGATCGCGAGGCAGCGCGTGCCGCACTGCTCGATCAGTACCTGGACTGGGCGGGGGTGCCGTATCGCTTTGGAGGTGGCACGCGGGCCGGCATCGACTGCTCGGGCTTCATCCAGCTGACCTATCGGCAGCGCTTCGGCATTGCCTTGCCGCGCGACACGAGCGGACAGAGGCGCATTGGCAAGCGTGTCGACGGATCGCACCTGCGCCCCGGGGACCTGGTGTTCTTCGATACGGCAGAGCGTGAGCACCACGTTGGCATCTACCTGGGCAAGCGTCAGTTCCTGCATGTCTCGACGCGCATCGGGGTGACGCTGTCGCGCCTTGACGGTGCCTACTGGGGAGGACGGTTCACCCATGCGGTGCGCGTCGTGCCCTGACCCCGTACCGATCGAGTCACGGTGCCTGCCGGCGCCTTGATTTCAGCATCAGGGTTGGGGCCAGCGTCGCGAGGAAGGCGAGCACGAGGATGGCAAAGGCATCGCGAAACCCTGCCGCCAGCGCCTGCTGCTGCACCATGCCCTGCAGCAGGGCCCGGGCGGCATTCCAGGCGTCCATGCCGCTGTAGCCGAGTGCCAGTGCCAGCTGGCGCAGCATGCCGAGGACCTGCATGGTGTCGCCATTGCCGTAGGTCTGGGTCGAGGCAAGGTAGTCGGCGTGCTGTGCGGTGCTGCGGTCGAGTGCAACCGACATCAGGTTCACGCCAAAGGCGCCACCAAGCTGGCGAATGAAGTTGAACGAGGCCGAGGCCTGCGTCAGGCGACTGACTTCGACGTGCATCATCGCGCCCATCTGGATCGCCGGCATCACCAGCGAAACACCGATGCGGTTGAGCACGTTCCACCACACGAAGGTCCAGAACGCCGTGTCGGCATCGGCACCGGCCATCAGCCAGAACGATGTGGCACTGAAGAGGATGCCGATACCGATCAGTGCACGGTGGTCCATGGTGTCGGCAAAGCGCCCTGCGAAGGGAAACAGCAGCAGCATGGCAAAGCCCGGGGGAATCATCAGCGCTCCGGCCGAAGTTGCCGAGAGGTGCTGCACCATCTGCAGGAAAAGCGGCACCAGGTAGGATGAGGCGAACAGTCCCGCACCGAACACGAAACCGTTCAATGCCATGATCGTGAACTGGCGGTTGGCGAACAGCCCCAGGTCGAGCAGCGGGTACTCGACGCGCAGTTGCCACCAGACGAAGACTGCTGCGAAGGTGGCGGCGGTCACCAGGCAGGTGATGATGTAATCGGAGTCCCAGCCCTCGCGCTGGCCGTTGCTGAGCCCGACCAGCAGCGCGATCAGTGCGATGTTCAGCAGCAGGAAACCATTCCAGTCGAAGGGTATGCGTACAGCGCCGCTGCGTCCCGGCAGAAAGGCGAGGGCACAGACGATGGACAGCAGCGAGAACGGCACACCCAGAAAGAACACGTAGCGCCAGTTCATGCTGTCGATCAGCACGCCGCCGATCGCCGGTCCGATCGTTGGCGCGAGAATCACGCCGACTGCGCTGATGCCCATGGCCAGGCCCTGCTTTCCCGGAGGGAAGACCTGGAAGATGATCGTCATCGACAGCGGTGTCAGCAGCCCGGCGGTAACACCCTGCATGGCGCGTGAGAAGATCATCACATCGGTGTTGTTTGCCGTGCCGCCGAACACGGAGCCGGCAAGAAACAGCAGCATGGCCAGCAGGGTGGTGTCGCGCATGCCGATCGTGCGCACCAGCCAGCTGCTGGCGAGCATTGCGACGGTCGAAGCGGTGAGGTTTGCCGTCGAGAGCCACTGCGCATCGGTCTGCGAGATGCCGAAGGCGCCCATGATGTTCGGGATCGCGACGTTGATGATGGTCCCGGCGAGCATCGCTGCGATGTTACCGACAACGATCGTCCCGACCGCGAACCAGCGGTAGTGTATCCCCCAGGTGCGGAAAAGTTCGGTGAACTCGGGGTTCGGCGGCAGCTTCGCCAGGTAACCCTCGAGGCTTTCAGCGGATTTCAATCGCCACCTCGACCATCATCCCCGGGCGCAGCAGTTCGCCGGACTGCTCGATCGATATGCGTATCGGCAGGCGCTGGGTGACCTTGGTGAAGTTGCCGCTGGGGTTGGTGTTCGGCAGCAGCGAAAACTGGCTGGTGGCCGCGTTGCCCACGCGTATCACCTTGCCGTTGAACTTGCGTTCCGGGTAGGCATCGACGCTGATCGCGACCGGCTCACCGAGTGCGACGTGGCGTATGTCGGTTTCCTTGATGTTCGCATCGACCCAGACGTTTGCCGGATCGTGCATCAGCAGCAGGCGCTGGCCGGGAACGACGTACTCGCCCTGGTGCACGAAGGTTTCATCGACGATGCCGCCGATCGAGCTGAGCACGCGCAGGTCGGAGACCATCACCTTCTGCCTGTCGATCGATGCGGTGATGCGATCGAGTTCGTGACGACTGCCCTCGAGCTCGTTGCGCAGTACCTTGATCTGACCGAGCGAGGCTTCGGTTTCGGTCACGCTGGCGCGGGCGCTCCGTACGTCAGCCAGCGCGCGCTGGTGCTGTTGCTCGGACTGACGGAAGGCGTTGCGTGCATTTTCCCATTGCTGCTGCGCGATGATCTGGCGCGTGCGCAGTGACTGCGCGCGCTCCCATTCGTTGCGCTTGAAATCGAGGTCGGAGGCAGCCGACTTCAGCAGTGCCTCGGCTGCGCTCAGGCGTGACTGCGCCGCGCTGAGCCGACCGCCGGATTCACGGTCGACCATCTCGATCTGTGCCTCCAGCCGGCTGCAGGTCGAGAGCATCGCGCGGTACTGCGCCTGCAGTTCCTGGAGCCCGAGCTTTGCGGCGCGGTCGTCGATCTGTGCGATCAGCATCCCCGGCCCGAGCCGGTCGCCCTGTGAAACAGGAAAATCGGTGACCTGCCCGGCGAGCTTGGCACTGACCTCGATCATGTCGGTCGCTATGCGTGCATCCTCGCTGTAGATGTGGGTGTAGCGCTGGTAGACCCACCATGCGCCGGCAATGATGCAGATGATGATCGCCACGATGGCGATCTGGCGCCGGCGGACAGCGCCTGAGCCGACGGTGGCCTTGACGTCGCCTGCCTGCGCTGTGCCCGCGTTCATCGTTCTGCCCCGCTGTATCGTGGTTCATTGAGTTGGGGTGGCTGCTCGAGCAGCCGCTCGCGAACCCAGGCCAGTGTCTCGGCAAGGTGTTGCTGGCGCCGCTCGCCGAGGGGGCGCATGAGCCCGGCGTGCAGCAGGTCGAAGCGTTTGCGCAGACCGGCGAACAGCTGCTGGGCGCGCCGACTGAGGAACAGTCGATTGGCGCGGCGGTCACGCAGATCGGCCCGGCGTTCGAGCCAGCCCTCGGCCTGCAGCGAGTCGAGCAGGCGCCCCAGTGCAGCCGGGCGGATCTCGGTCGCCTCGGCGAT
>CAZSYV010000002.1:69779-85958 GCA_964610955.1 uncultured Klebsiella sp.
GGAAGCGCTCGTTCATGCTGTCCAGCGTTGGGCTGGCCTTGTCGAGCAGGTAGACACGACGAATGCGACGATCGCCAGGATCGGTTTCGCGCCGAATCCATCCGGTATCTTCCAGCCACCCAAGTGCAAGCCCGAGTGGGGCGCGCTTGATGTCCAGCCGCTCTGCCAGTTCGGATTGCGAGATGCCGGGATAGCCGCGCAGCGTGGCGAGTACGCGCCATTTGGCCTGCGTCAGGCCCAGATCGCGAATTGCCAGATCGAAGCGCCGCCGGATCAGTCTGACGGTGTCATGGATGAGGAATCCACAGCTGTACTGTTGTTCGAGAGGGGGCATTGACGGGCGCAGGGGGCTATTCGTAACTCATGTGTACTATACACATGAGTGATTGTATGGTCGAGTTACATTTTTGTCGGGCGTCGGGGAAGATCGATGACCCCTGGTGGTCGGCAGGCGTCGATCAGTGCACCGAGCTCCTGAAACTCATCGGCTCGTGCGCTTCCCTCGCGCCATACCAGGCCAATGTCACGGTACGCACCGGCGTCCAGCGCCCGAGTGACGATGCCGGTGCCTTCAAGCAGCGTCGAACCCTCTGCCATTGCGGGGAGGTAGGTGACACCGAGGTCTGCTGCCACCATTTGCACCAGCGTGAACAGGCTGCTCGCGGCAAAGCGGTTGAGGCGATCGGGTTGGCGCAGTCGGCAGGCGGACAGCGTGTGGTCACGCATGCAGTGGCCGTCTTCGAGCAGCAGTACACTCTCGGGGGGGAGTTGCTCGCTGCGCATCCTGCCGGGTCCGAGCAGCTCGGAGCTCGCACTTGAGGCGAGCCGAAAGGGATCGCGGAACAGCGGCAGGACCTCCGCATGGCGGATTTCCCAGGGCAGGGCGAGCAGCAGGAGATCGAGACTGCCTGCGCCGAGGGTGTTGAGCAGGTTCTCGGTCGTGTCCTCACGCAAATAAAGCTTCATCTGCGGAAAACTGCGCGCAAGCTGTGGCATCAGCCGGGGCAGCAGGAATGGTGCGATCGTCGGGATGACGCCCAGTCGGATACGGCGTGCGAGCGGCGTATGCTCACGGCGTGCGAACTCGACGAGTTCCTCGGCATTGTTCAGGCAGTTGTGCGCAAGCGTCGCGACCTCCTGTCCGGTTGCGGTGATCGTCACACGTTTCGACGTGCGATCGACCAGGCAGAGTCCCAACTGGCTCTCGAGTTCACGGATTGCGATCGAGAAGGCCGACTGGGACACATGGCACTCCTCGGCAGCGCGACCGAAATGGTGATGGCGTGTCAGTGCGAGGAAGTAGCGCAACTGGCGCAGGGTTGGTAGATGGTTCATGCAGGGCCCTGATGTTTGATCGAATAAAAGGATATCATTGAACCAATAGATTTTACATTTGTACATCCACCGGGCATCATGAGTGCCAGCGAGGATGTCCTTGGATGGATTGGATAGATCAACAACGGAGGAAGGGAGAGCATCATGGGCAAGGTGTCTGCAAGATCGATCGATATCGGTATCCCGGCGTCGCAGCGGGCGGAGATTGCCGCCGGCCTGTCACGGCTGCTGGCCGATACCTATACGCTGTACCTGAAGACGCACAACTACCACTGGAACGTCACCGGACCGATGTTCAACACGCTGCATCAGATGTTCGAGGAGCAGTACAACGAGCTGGCGCTTGCCGTCGACGAGATTGCGGAGCGCATCCGTGCGCTTGGTCACCGTGCGCCGGGTTCCTACCGCGAGTACCTCGAGCTCACTTCGATCGAGGAAGAGACCGCGACACCGGATGCGATGACGATGGTCGCCAACCTCGTGCTGAGCCAGGAAGCAGTCATCCGCACGGCACGGGGGCTGATCCCGGTTGCAACGGAGGCGCACGATGACACCTCGGTCGATCTGCTGACGCAGCGCCTGCAGGTGCATGAGAAGACCGCATGGATGCTGCGCAGCCTGCTCGACTGAGGCGGTGATGTTCGCGTCTGCTGTCGGGCGCAGCTGCGCCCGACAGCGTAGCGAGGTTCAGCGGCGCGTGTTCCAGTAACTGCCTTCAAGCATCGCCGCGATCGCGCCGCGGTGCGGGATCAGCTCATCGGGGTCGGCGGGAATCGCCTTTTCGCCGAAATGCGCCTGGCGGCGCCCGATGCGAAACATCACCACCCCGTGGCGCAGCGCGGCATAGAGCGTGTAGAACGCCATGTCGCGCGCCCGGTATCCGCTCAGTCTTTCGTAATGCGCCACTGCGTCGTCGAGACGCATCATGTCGGGCAGGCCAGATGTTCCGACCAGTGTCGTGAAGTCCTGAAAGAAATGGTGCATGTAGATCATCCAGCCGAGGTCCATCTCGCGTGGACCGGTGGCGCTCATCTCCCAGTCCAGCACGGCGGTTGGGGCAAAGTCGACGAACAGCATGTTGCCGATGCGCGCATCGCCCCAGCTCAGCACCTCCGGGCCCTCTTCGACTGGCCAGTTCGCTTCCAGCCATGCAAAGGCACGCTCGAGCAGCGGCGAGCGCAGCCCATCGGCAGTGACCCAGTCGTAGAAGGCGCGGGTCGAGGCGACGTGGCGGCGCAGGATGGTCTCTCCGCTCTGCTTCGCGCGCAGCAGTGCAAGATCGTCATCCGCGAGCGCAATGGCATGCAGCTTGACCAGCACCTCGATTGCGCCCTCCTGCAGGCGCAGCCTGTCTGCCGCGTCGGCGCGCAGCAGCCAGGAGTCGAACACGTAGGGTGGTACATCGCTCGGCGTCTCGCCGCTCGAGCGCTCCATGATGAAGAATGGGGCGCCGAGGTGCGTTGCATCGGCTTCGTACCACAGCATCCGCGGTACCGGCACCTCCGAGCGTTCGCGCACCAGCTGCATCACGCGAAACTGTTTGGCCAGATCGTATTCCGGGAACAGCGGAACGGAGTTTGCATCGGGCGGCAGGCGTGCCACGCAGCGCAGCGAGCGCTCTTCGCCCGCCTCGCGCCAGGCGAGGTCGAACAGCAGCGTCTCGCTGGACATCCCGGTCCCCTGTGGCGAGGAGAGCCCCGACACCCGCGCATCGGGCCCGAGCCTGGCATGCAGCCACTTCTGCAGCCTCTGCTCGAGCTCCTGGTGCTCGCGCGTCGAGGTCCTGGGGCGGGCGGCATTCGGGTCGATTTCCACGGATCGGTTCTCCGGCTCGCTGTGCTGAAGCCCTGCATAGTGCCGAAGCCGCCGGGCTTGGGCAATCGTGCGCGAAGGGTGGCTGCAATGGGGCGCGCAACCGTGTCCGCGTATCTTAGAGCTCGACCTGGGTGCCGAGCTCGACGACGCGGTTCGGTGGAATCCTGAAGTACGCAGTGGCCGGTTCGGCGTTGCGGAACATGAAGGTGAACAGCAGCTGCCGCCAGCGCGGCATGCGTGCCACTCGCGCGCTCGGCACGATGGTCTCGCGACCAAGAAAGAACGAGGTTTCCATCGGCCTGTACTCGAAACCCTGCTCTGCACAGGTCTGCAGTGCGGCGGGGATGTTGGGTTCGTCCTTGAAGCCGTAGCGCACCAGAACCTGGTAGAAGCCATCGGGGAGGATGATGACCCGGGCACGCTCCTCCGCTGCGACGCTCGGTACGTCCTCGACGATCACGTTCAGCAGCACGATCCGCTCGTGCAGGACCTTGTTGTGCAGCAGATTGTGCAGCAGCGCGCGCGGTACGCCGTTCGGGTTGGCGGTCATGAACACACCCGTGCCGCCGACCCGGTGCGGACTGTCGACGGACAGGCTGGTGATGAAGACATCGAGCGGCATCGAATCCTGACGCAGTCTCTCGTGCAGGAGTGCCCGCCCGCGTTTCCAGGTCGCGAGGATGATGAAGATCACCGTGCCGAGCACCAGGGGCACCCAGCCACCATCGAGGATCTTGACCGCGTTGGCGGAGAAGAACGCAAAGTCGATGCTGACGAAGAATGCCAGGAATGGCACCGCGAACCACCACGACCAGCCCCAGAGCGCGCGCACGACGACGAAGGCGAGCACGGTGTCGATCATCATCGTCGTCGTGACCGCGATCCCGTAGGCCGACGCCAGGTCCGAGGAGCTGCCGAACAGCAGCACCAGTGCCAGCACGGCGACCAGCAGCAGCCAGTTGATGTTCGGGATGTAGATCTGTCCCTTCTCCAGCTCCGAGGTGTAGCGGATGCGGATGCGCGGAGCGTAGCCGAGCTGGATCGCCTGTCGGGTCAGCGAGAAGGCACCCGAAATCACCGCCTGTGAGGCGATGATCGTGGCCACGGTGGCGAGTGCGACCAGTGGGTAGACGAGTGGTTCGGGAGTCGACCTGAAGAACGGGTTGATGATCGCTCCGGGTTCGCTGAGGATCCGCGCTCCCTGGCCGAGGTAGTTGAGGTACAGCGCCGGAAACACGAAGTACAGCCATGTGGTCTTGATGGAGCGCCGGCCGAAGTGTCCCATATCCGCATAGAGAGCCTCGCCGCCGGTGATTGCCAGCACTACCGCGCCGAGCGCAAGGAATGCCGTCAGCGGACTGGTGGTGAAGAAAAGCACGGCGTACCAGGGGTTGATTGCAAGCAGTACCGACGGGTGCCTGATGATGTTGTACACACCGAGCACGGCCAGCGTGGCGAACCAGAAAAGCATCACCGGACCAAACAGTGCGGCAATGCTGGCGGTGCCGCGACGCTGGAACACGAACAGTGCCACCAGGACGGCCATGGCGATCGGCACGACGTAGGGCTTGAAGGCGGGTGTTGCGACCTCCAGGCCCTCGATGGCCGAGAGTACCGACAGTGCCGGCGTGATTGCCGCATCACCATAGAACAGCGCGGCGCCGAAGATACCGAGTAATGCCAGCCCACCCGAGAGGCGCGGACGATACTCTTCCATGCGCAGCGCCAGGGCGGTCAGCGCCATGATGCCGCCCTCGCCGCGATTGTCCGCGCGCATGATGAACACGACGTACTTGAGCGAGACCGTGATGGTCATCGCCCAGAAGACCAGTGAGAGGATCCCCAGCACATTGTCGACCGTGGCTGGCGCCGGATGGTGTGAGTTCGCGAAGGCTTCCTTCATCGTGTACAGGGGGCTGGTCCCGATGTCGCCGTAGACCACACCCATCGTGGCGATCGAGGTGCCGATCGGCCCGTCGTGCCTGTCGTCGTGCTCGGTCACTGCACTCATCGGTCCGTGTTCCAGTGCGTTGCCTGCGATCGCGTGTGCTGCAGCCACAGCAGCCAGGCGCCCCAGGCGATTGCAAGCAGCATCAGCGCAGTGCCGATCATGAAGCTGACTCGTGCCAGCGTGTAGCAGCTCTCGATCGCATCGAGCCGTGTCAGCAGGTTGCCCCAGTCGTGGCTTTCCTCACCGCCACCGCCAACCAGCGGCAGCACCCGGTATTGCGCGTCGCGAATGTAGGGTGCCAGATCGATGAAGTTCTGGCCGCACCACCACAGCGCCACTGCGGCGGCGAAGTTGTCGCGCTGGCGTACGACGAACAGCACCAGCAGCGACAGCGGCAGCAGGACCTGGAACAGGCTGCCGCCGAGGATCGTCATGAAGTCGCCGAAGGGACGAAAGAAGATGTGACCGAACTCGTGGAAGGCGAGGTCCACGCCGTGCAGGAACGACCCCATGATCGCCACCGCATCGATGCCCGTCACGATGAAGCGCAGCCCCCAGACGAGCAACACCCCCAACAGCAGCGTGCGCAGGAAGAACGCCTCGGGACCTGTGCCTTGCGGGACCTCCGTCAGCTGCAGCCACAACCGCTCGGGCAGTGTTGCATCGGCAGCGTCGTCACGCCTTTGGCGTGCTGACGGCGCGTGATCTTCAGTGGATGCCGAACCATCGTGGTACTGGCGCCACTTTGCGTAGGCAATGCCGCAGGCCGGGCAGATGCCTGGATGCACATGGCTCTCGTCGGAGCCACGATGGTGACCGCACCGTGGGCAGAGGATCATGGTGATGCCTATGCTGCACCGATTGGGCGCGTCATGCGCTCGAGCCACCGCAGTTCGCTGCCTTCGAGAAGCGGGGACAGTGCGTCGCGTACCTGGAGGTGATACGCGTCCAGCCAGGCGATTTCCTGATCGCTCAGCAGCAGGGGCTCGAGCACTCGTCGATCGAAGGGTACCAGCGTCAGTGCCTCGAAACCGTGCATCGGGCGCTCTCCGGCGGGAGGCACGGTTGGTGCAGTGACGAGCATGAGGTTTTCGTGGCGGATGCCGAAACCGTGCTCGCGGTAATAGCCGGGCTCGTTGCTGAGCACCATGCCGGGACGCAGCGCCACCGCGTTCG
This sequence comes from uncultured Klebsiella sp., assembly GCA_964610955.1. Lineage (GTDB taxonomy): Bacteria > Pseudomonadota > Gammaproteobacteria > Pseudomonadales > UBA5518 > UBA5518. The sequence goes on from CAZSYV010000002.1 coordinate 76,057, forward strand.
CCGCCTTGCCGATGCGCTGCGGGCCTTCGTGGACGCTGAGGAAACAGCCGACCCCGTGGCCGGTGCCGTGGTCGTAATCGAAGCCCTGCTGCCACAGGAACTGTCGGGCGAGCACGTCGAGCTGACCACCGCTGGTGCCTTCCGGAAAGCGCGCGCAGGCAAGTGCGATGTGCCCCTTCATCGCAAGCGTCGCGAGGTGTCGAATCTCGTGGCTGGGCTCGCCGATGGCGATCGTGCGCGTGATGTCGGTGGTGCCGTCGAGGTACTGGGCGCCACTGTCGACCAGGTAGACGCTGCCCAATGCCAGCTTTCCGGGTGTGTCTTCACTGTGCCGGTAGTGACACAGCGCAGCGTTCTCGCCGGCTGCGGAGATGGTATCGAAGCTGAGATCATGGAAGTGTTCCCCGCTGGCACGCAGGGCGTGGAGTCGATTGGCGAGCAGCGCTTCGTCGTGCAGGTGCCCGGCTTCGATCTCGGCATCCAGCCAGGCAAGAAAGTGCACCATCGCGACGGCATCGCGCCGATGGGCTGCCCGCATGCCGGCAATTTCGACGGCGTTCTTGCAGGCCTTTGGCAGCAGCACCGGGTCGGCTGCCTGCACCGCGGTGGCCTCGTGCGCGTCGAGGCGCAGCCGACACCAGGCGCTGCTCGTTTCCGGATCGAAGAGCACGCGCTTGCCGGCGAGGCGGGCGAGTGCGGCGTCGAGCCCGGCTTCGGACAGTACGTGCACCCCTTCACCGGCATGGGCGGCAAATCCGGCAGGAATCTTGCGCGGGTCGACAAACAGCTCGAGGCTCGAATCCGCGTGCAGCAGGGCATGTGCAAGTACCAGCGGCAGGTGCGGCACATCGTATCCGCGCAGGTTCAGCAGCCACGCGACCGAATCCGCGGCAAAGACCAGCGCTGCATCGACACCCTGGGTGCCCAGTGTTGCAGCGAGTTCGCGGCGTTTTTCCATGCTCGGTCGACCACTGAACTCCTCGCCGAGCAGCAGCGCTGGCCGCACCGGTGCCGTCGGGCGCCCGTGCCAGCAGGCGTCGATCGGGTTGTCTTCCAGTGGGCACAGCTGCAGGCCGGCACGTGTCAGCGTTGCCTCGGTGCTGCTGCGCCAGGCGTCCGTGTGCAGGCGTGGGTCGTAGCCGACGCGTGCACCCGGCTCGAGCCGCTCGAGCAGCCACGTGGTGGGCACCTCCTCCGGCAGCTGGCGGTACTCGTAGAGTTCCGCGCGAACCTCCTGGCGAACCTGTACGGTATAGCGACCGTCGACGAAGATCGCGGCTGCTGCCGGCAGGACGACCGCAAGACCCGCCGAACCGCTGAAGCCGCTCAGCCAGCGCAGCCGTTCGTTGCGCTCGGGCAGGTATTCACCCAGATATTCGTCGGCCCTTGGCACCATCAGCGCGTCGATGCCCCGGCCGCGCATCGCCTGGCGCACGGCGTCCAGACGTCCTGTGATCGTGTCGTTCATCTGTTCTGGCACGGAACTTCCGCCCGGTGTGGGCTGCCGAGTGTAGCGGCAGCCTTTGTATTGGTGAAAGTGTACGCTTCGAGCCGGCACCCGCGTCAGGGGCGTACTAGACTTGCTCGCAGGTCGTCACACGGAGCGTGTTCGCAGATGTTCGGGTTCATCGGGAGGTTCGGCTGGATGCCGTTCATCGATCAACGCGGCATGGCGCTGCCACCGCGCGCCGTACCCTCGGCCCCTCGCAGTGTCGTACGGCGGGGGAGGCATCGGGGGCTGCGCGTGCTGGCCTCGTTGCTGCGCATCGTCTCGGGAGTGATCCTGCTCGGGGGCGTCGTCGTGCTGGTCAGGCTCGGCCTCGATGAGATGCGCCAGTCGCGGTGGCAGGCACGCTGGCTGGCGGAGTTCGCCACGGCGATCGACTACCGGGTCGAACCGGGCCCGGCGCTCGAGCCGCTGCGCCCCGACCGGGGGCCCTATGATGTGCGACTTGGCTACGCGCGCCTGCCCGAGTTCGGCGAACGGCTCGAGCAGGCGGGTTTTGCCATCGCCCGCCAGGCAGTACCGTCGCGGCGCATGAGCGAGCTTGCCGCACACGGCCTGTTCAATATCTATCCCGAAAAGGCCCGCGCCGGGTTGCGTCTCGACGACACCGCCGGCCTGACCATCCAGCGTGCGCTGTATCCACGCAATGTCTACGGGGAGTTTTCGGCGATTCCGCCGCTGGTGGTACAGACATTGCTGTACGTCGAGGACCGCGAGCTGCTCGATCCCTCACGCCCGAACCTGAATCCGGTCGTCGACTGGGAGCGCCTGGCGGTGGCGCTCGGGCAGCAGACGCTGAAGTCGGTGGGGCGTACGCAGAAGGTGGTCGGGGCCAGCACGCTGGCGACCCAGCTGGAGAAGTTCCGTCACTCTCCCGAGGGCATCACGCGTGATGCCCGCGACAAGCTGCTGCAGATGGCCTCCGCGAGCCTGCGCGTCTACCGCGATGGGCAGGACACGCTGCCGGCACGTCGTCGCCTCGCCCTCGATTACCTGAACGCGTTGCCGCTCGCGGCACAGCGTGGCTACGGCGAGGTGTCGAGCCTTGGGGATGGCATCGAGTCCTGGTTCGGTGCCGACTTTGCCTACACGAATCGCGTGCTTGCCGACGAAGGTGCCCCGCTCGAGGAGCGCGCACTGTGCTACAAGCGGGTGCTGGCACTGATTCTTGCCGTGCGCAGACCCAGTCATTACCTGGGTGGCGATGGCAGCGAGCTGGAGGCGCTCGCCAACAGTTATCTGCGCCGCATGAGCGCCGAGGGGGTCATCACGCCCGAGCTGGCTGCTGCGGCACAACGGGTCCCGCTTGCCCTGCGCACGCGTGTCGGCGCCTCACCCGTACCTGATTTCACCCGTCAGAAGGGCCTCAACCTGGCACGCAACCAGCTGCTGTCGCTGCTTGGGGTGCGCAGCCTGTACGAGCTCGATCGCCTCGATCTGGCAGCGAGGACCACGCTCGATTCCACGGTGCAGCGCGAAGTGACCGAATTCCTTCGCGGGCTGTCCGATCCCGAGCGGATCCGTGAGCTTGGCCTGGGGGGCGATCGACTGCTGCGCAGCGATGATCCGACGCGCGTGATCTACAGCCTCACGCTCTACGAGCGCGGCAACGGCATGAATCGCCTGCGCATCAACGCCGACAACCTCGACCAGCCGCTCGACATCAACTCCGGTGCTCGGCTCGACCTGGGTTCGACGGCGAAGCTGCGCACGCTCGTCAGCTGGCTCGAGCTGATCGCCGATGTGTACGCGCAGGCGACGGCTGCGCCAGATCCCCGGCAGGCGCGTGCCGCGCTGCACCCGCGCGATCGCCTGAGCGCGTGGGTGTTCGATCACCTTGCGGCACACCCGCACGCAACCCTGCGCGAGACGCTCGAAGCCGCCATGCGGCGCCGCTACTCGGCCTCGACGGGGCAGACGTTCTACACCGGTGGCGGTGCACACCGGTTCGCGAACTTCGAAAGCCGTGACAACCATGCAGTGCTCGACGTTGCCGAGGCACTGCGTCGCTCGGTGAACCTGGTCTTCATTCGCATGATGCGCGAGATCGTCGACCACTACATGTACCGTGCGCCATCGACCACCGCGCGCCTGCTGGAGAATGCCAGGGATCCCGGGCGAGACGAGTACCTGCGTCGTTTCGCCGATCGGGAGGGAACGGTGTTCCTGCGCCGCTTCTATCGCAAGTATCGCGGCAAGGGCGCCGATGAGGCCCTGCACGCACTGCTCGATGGCGTTCGCGTCACACCGCGTGCGCTGGTCGTGACGGTGCGTTCGGTGCGCCCCGAGCTCGATGCCGAGGGCCTGCGACCCTGGTTCGAGCGCCATCTTCCCGATGATGTCCCCTCCGCGGCACAGCTTGCCGTACTGGCCGAGCGCTATGCGCCGGAGAAGTTCGGTCTCAATGATCGCGGCTACCTGGCCCGTGTGCACCCGCTCGAGCTGTGGCTGGTCGATTACCTGCGCCAGCACCCCGGGGCGAGCGAGCGCGAGGTGCTCGATGCCGGGGCCGAGGTGCGTCAGGAGGTCTACGCCTGGCTGATGAAGACCAGTCGGCGACGTGCCCAGGACCGGCGCATTCTCGACCTCCTGGAAATCGAGGCGTTCCAGGAGCTGCACCGGCGCTGGCGGGCGCTGGGCTATCCGTTTGCATCGCTGACCCCCTCGCTCGCCACCTCGATCGGCAGCTCGGGCGATCGCCCTGCAGCGCTTGCAGAGCTGATGGGCATCATCGTGAACGGTGGAGTGCGCTATCCGGCGCGCCTCAACACGGAGCTGCACTTCGCCGCCGGAACACCCTATGAGGTCGTGTACACGGCGCAGCCGGATGCGGGCCGCCAGCTGTTGCACCCCGAGGTTGCCGCCGTGGTGCGTGCGGGTCTGTTCGACGTGGTCGAGCACGGTACCGCGCGTGCGCTGCAGTCGACGCTGCTGCGCCCCGACGGTTCGCGCCATCGCGTTGGTGGCAAGACCGGGACCGGTGATCACCGCTTCGAGGTCTACGCCGGGCGCGGCCGCCTGGTCGAGTCGCGCGTGGTGAACCGTGTGGCGACCTTCGTGTTCCAGGTGGACGATCGTTTCTTCGGCACGATCACCGCCTTCGTCCCCGGTGCCGACGCGGCACGCTACAGGTTCACCAGTGGGCTGCCGGTACGCCTGCTCGGGGCACTGATGCCGATTCTCGCGCCCTTGCTCGATGCGCCTGCTCAGGACCCCAGCATCATCAGTCCGCCGTCCACCGCCAGTGTCTGTCCGGTCATGAACCGCGATGCATCACTGACCAGGAATACCAGCACGGGTGCCAGGTCGCGCAGCGCATCGCCCATCCTGCCGCCGAGCGGGATCAGCGCAGCGAGCTGTGCGTCCATGGCGGCGCGTGCCGCCGGATCGAGTGAGGCGAGCTGACGATCGAAGATGGCGGTGTGGATTGCCGGTGCCACGCAGTTCACGCGTACACCGCAGCGCCCCCACTCGAGTGCGACGCTGCGAGTCCAGGCCATCACCGCACCGCGTGATGCCGCATAGACCGCATTGCCGGCGAAGCCACGCACGCCCTCGACCGAGCCCATGTTCACGATCGAGCCGCCGTGTTCGCGCAGATGGCGGAAGGCCGCCTGGTTGGTCCATGCGGTGGCACGTACGTTGGCATCGAGCAGTGCGTCCCATTCCTGTTCGGCAGCCGTGTGCGCCGGGCAGCTGGCGTGCCTGCCGGCGGCGTGCACCAGTGCGTCGAGGCCGCCAAGTGCCGCGCTGAGTTCGTCGAACACACGCCCCACCTCTGCGCGATCGGTGATGTCGCAGCGTGCCGACACCACCCCCTGCGGCAGTTCCGGTGCCTGTTCGTGGAAGGTCACGGCCACCCGTGCACCGCAGGCGGTGAACAGCTGTACCGCGGCATTGCCGATGCCACCGGCGGCGCCGGTGACGATGATTCGCTTGCCCTGCAGTTGGTGCATCGAAGAGCTCCTTTCAGAGAGGTGTGTGGATGTTTGCGCGAACATGCATGAGAACACGCACATCGAGCGCTGGATCGATACTTGCAGTATTATTAGAAGTATCTAATATATGTGCATCGTGAATTGCTGGAGTCATTCCATGAACATCGATCGGTTCATTCTCGGCCTGGCCGGTGCAATGGTGTTGCTGAGTCTGGCACTCGGTACCTGGGTACACCCCTATTGGTATTTCCTGACTGCCTTCGTCGGACTCAATCTGTTGCAGTCCTCGGTCACCGGTTTCTGTCCTGCAGCGCGCATCGCACGCCGGCTCGGTATTGCCCCTGGGCAGGCGTTTCGCTGATCGCCGGCTCACCGTGCTGCGTGCCGTCGGCGACTCGCGAGCGCGTGCGGTGTGCCGGTCCCCAGCGTGGTGAGTCATCGCGTGCGAGTGCCGTTCCTGAACCGAACCTTAACGTCAACGACGCATGATTGCATCCACCGGCATCTGGCTGCGCGCAGTTTCGTGCAGGCATAATCGATTCACCAGTGGAACTGCAAGGAAACACGTGTATGTGGAAGAATTCGATGCAACGTTATGGTTCGCTGCAGATCGGGTTGCACTGGGCGATGCTGGTGCTGATCGCCCTGGTCTATGCGCTGATCGAGTTGCGGGAGATCTATCCCAAGGGAAGCGATCCACGCGAGTTGCTGAAGGCCCTGCACTTCATGTTCGGCATGCTGGTGCTGCTGCTGGTCTTCGTGCGCATTGGCGTGCGTTTTTCGGGGCCGACACCGCGCATCGAGCCGCCGCTGAAGCGCAGCACGGAACTCGCGGCACGGCTGATGCACCTCGCGCTGTATGTCTTCATGATCGGGATGCCGATCGCCGGTTGGCTGATCCTCAGTGCCAAGGGCAGGCCGGTACCGTTTTTCGGGCTCGAGCTGCCGGTGCTGATCGGACCCGACAAGGCGCTCGCCGATTCGATCGAAGACCTGCACAAGACCATTGGCGAGCTTGGCTATTACCTGATCGGGCTGCACGCGCTTGCGGCGCTGTTCCATCATTATTTCGTGAAGGACAACACCCTGCTGCGCATGCTGCCGGAGCGGCGTGATCGGGTCTGAACGCGCTCTCGCGGGTCGTCAGCCAGCCTCGGATTCCGCTCCCGCTGCGGTGCGCAGCAGCCCCCGCAGCGCCTTGCGTGCACTGCTGCGCCCGCGCACCACCTCGTAGACCTCGCGGGCGAGCGGCATGTCGACACCATGGCGTTCGGCCAGTGCCATGACCATCGGTGCGCTCTTCACGCCCTCCGCGACCATGTACATGCTACTCACGATGTCCTCGATCGTGCGTCCACGCGAGAGTTCCAGGCCGACGTGGCGGTTGCGGCTCTGCGCGCTGGTGCAGGTCGCGACCAGATCGCCAAGGCCGGCAAGTCCGGCGAAGGTTGTCGGTTGGCCGCCCATTGCCACGCCAAGGCGGGTGATCTCCGCGAGACCGCGGCAGATGAGCGCAGCGCGCGTGTTGTCACCCGCCCCCTGGCCATCTCCCATGCCAACCGCAATGGCGATGACGTTCTTCAGGACACCGCCGAGCTCGCAGCCAATCACGTCATCATTGGTGTAGACGCGAAACAGCCCGCTGCTGAACAGACGCTGCAGTGCCCGGTTGATCGTCTCGTCCTCCATGGCGATCACGCTTGCGGCCGCCGAGCCGGCCATGATCTCGCGGGCCAGGTTCGGCCCCGTGAGCACTCCGGCCGGATGTTCGGGCAGGACTTCGGCAATGATCTCGGTCATGCGCTTGCCGCTGCCCGCTTCGAGCCCCTTCGCCAGGCTGATGACCGGTACCCACGGGCGGATGTGTGCATGAATCGCTTCCAGTGCGTCGCGCACGTACTGTGAGGGCACGCCAATGACGAGTACGTCGGCACCGGTGACCGCTTCCCGGATGTCCGTCGTTGCGATGAGGTTCTCGTTCAGTCGGGCGCCCGGCAGGTATTTCTCGTTGGTGTGCCGCGAGTTGATCTCATCCACGGTTGCTGCGTCGCGGGCCCACAGCCTGACCGGCGCATTTCGTGCAACGAGCGAGGCGATCGTCGTACCCCACGATCCGCCCCCCAGGAGCCCAACCTGCAACTGTCTCATCCGTCCCGGCCATCCACGGTGCAATGCGTGCGCAGTATTGCCCGGGCGCCGGCATTGCCGCAACAACGGCAGAAAGTCGGCGCATCGGTGATCAACAATTCACTGGAGCTCATTCATACTGTGCGTCCCCGGAGCCACGGCGGAGCACTCCGCCGAGCGCTTTTCCCAGATCAGAGATTCTTCCGATGTCCGATACCGATGGTTCCTTCGCGGAGCTCGAGCTGTCCGCACCCCTGCTTCAGGCGCTGGCCGATGTGGGCTACGAGCACCCCTCACCGATCCAGCAGGCCTGTATTCCGCCGCTGCTTGCCGGGCGTGACCTGCTTGGCGAGGCCCAGACCGGCACGGGCAAGACGGCGGCATTCGCCCTGCCGCTGCTGCATCGGCTGGATCTGTCGCGGCGCGAACCCCAGGTACTGGTGCTGACACCGACGCGCGAACTGGCGATCCAGGTTGCCGAGGCGTTCCAGCAGTACGCACGCTATCTGCCAGGTTTCCAGATACAGCCGGTCTATGGCGGGCAGAGCCTGTCGCTGCAGCTGCGCCAGCTTCGTCGTGGCGTGCACGTGATCGTGGGGACGCCGGGACGTGTGATGGATCACATCGAACGTGACAGCCTGCAGCTCGGGAGCCTGCAGGCACTCGTGCTCGATGAGGCCGACGAAATGCTGCGCATGGGCTTCATCGAGGACGTCGAGTGGATCCTTGCGCACACGCCGGCACAGCGCCAGACGGCGCTGTTCTCGGCGACGATGGCCGAGGCGATCCGACGGGTTGCGCGCACCCACATGCGTGAACCCTGCGAGATCCGCATCAAGGCTGCCACGCGCACCGTGGCAGCGATTCGTCAGCGCTACTGGCAGGTCAGCGGCACCAACAAGCTCGATGCCCTGACGCGCATCCTCGACGTCGAGGAGGATCTCGACGCCGCACTGGTGTTCGTGCGTACCAAGACGGCAACCGACGAGCTTGCCGAGCGGCTCGAGGCGCGTGGCTACGCCGTGGCGGCGCTTCACGGCGACATGAACCAGCAGATGCGCGAGCGGGTCGTCGAACAGCTGCGCAAGGGTGCGCTTGATATCGTGGTCGCCACCGATGTGGCAGCACGCGGGATCGATGTTGCGCGCATCAGCCACGTGATCAACTACGACATTCCCTACGACACCGAGGCCTATGTGCATCGCATCGGGCGTACGGGACGTGCCGGGCGTACCGGCACGGCAATCCTGTTCGTTGCGCCGCGCGAGTTCCGCATGCTGCGCACCATCGAGCGTGCCACGCGGGCGACGATCGAACCGCTCACGCTGCCAAGCCGCGAGACCGTTGCCGGGCGGCGCATTGCACAGTTCCGTCGCCAGGTCGCGGAAGTGATCGCGAACGAACCCCTGGACTTCTTTGCCGATGTCGCCGAGCAGATTGCGGCCGAACATGATGGTGATCTGACACGTGTGGCAGCGGCACTCGCATTCATGGCGCAGCGTGCGCGTCCGCTGAACCTGCCGGAGCGTGACGGGCAGGGGACGGAAGTGCGGGCGCGACGTGATGCGCTGGAGGAACCGGTGCGCCGGCGTCGGCACGATGGCGAGGACGGTGGTCCGCAGCGTGGATCCGGTGGTGGGCGTGATGTGCGTCGCATGAGGGAGGCACCGCCCGCCCGGGAGGCGCGTGGAGCGCGCTCGTCGCGGCCCGCGGCCGGGGGCGAGCTGGTCAGCTACCGGATCGAGGTCGGACGCGAGCATGGGGTCACGCCCCGCGAGATCGTCGGAGCGATCGCCAACGAGGGAGGGCTCTCGAACCGCGAAATCGGTCGCATCGATCTGTACGACGATCACAGCACCGTCGACCTGCCAGCCGAGCTGCCGTCCGAGGTACTTGCCATCCTGCGCAGGACGCGCGTGATGCAGCAGCCCCTGGAACTGCGGCGTGTGGATGGGGGCGCACGCGTGCCGCGACACGTATCGCGTGATGAGCCGCGCAGCGGCAACGAACCACCACGGCGCCACGCGGCGCAGGAGCGAGCGCCGTCGAGGAAACGCCGTCCCGCGGACGCGCGACGCGAGACTGCCCGGCCCGAGCGCAAGCCGCGACGCCGCTGAGAGCCCACTGCACCACGGCGCCGTGCCTGCCACGGCGTCGATCACCCGCGAATGCGCTGATTCGATCAAACGATGATCTGGCTCAAGGTTTTCGTTTTGGCTTGCATGATAAAAATACCAAATGATCGCTATGTAAGTTTGCGAACGGCTGCAGGAGGGGTGGGCCATGCTGATCCGCAGGACGAGTACGGTCGATGCGCTGTTCGATCCCGA
>CAZSYV010000002.1:86058-96981 GCA_964610955.1 uncultured Klebsiella sp.
GGTGGGCCATGCTGATCCGCAGGACGAGTACGGTCGATGCGCTGTTCGATCCCGATGCGCCGGGATGGGGTGGCGTCGCCGGTGAGACGGTCTCTCTGATGCCTGCACCGGCTGCGATGCAGCCGACGCGCTACATTGCCACCAAGTGGCGCGACATCAGCTACGGCAAGGTCGGTGCGCTCGACGTGAAGGGCGTGCACGATGGCAGTTCGATCGCCTTCCGGCTGCGCTGGCGTGACCCCGAAAAGAATACCTCGCGCTTCGAGAACATCGATTTCCCGGATGCGGCCGCGATGCTGTTCCCGCTCAGCCCCGACGCACCGCTGCTCATGGGGGCTCCGGGGCAGAAGGTCAATCTGTGGTACTGGCGTGCCGATCACCTCGATCGCGCCCGCAACGATGTGGCGACCGGCATCGGCAGCTCGCGCGTCATCGAAGGCGAGGTGATCACTGCCCGCGCCGCCCATGACGGCGAGTTCTGGACGGTCATCCTGCGCCGTGCGCTGCGTGTCGATGCCCATGCCGGGGAACTGGTGCAGATCGAGGCCGGGCAGCGGCTGAACACCGCCTTCGCCGTGTGGGAGGGCAGCAATCTGGAGCGTGCGGGAATCAAGGCGTTTTCCCCGCAGTGGCTGGAACTGGAAATCGAGGCCTGAGGGCTCTGGGGGCAGAATCATGAGCACACGCACCGAAGTCGGACGCCAGATCGGCGGCAGGATCGTGAAACCGAAGCGCCAGCTCGCGATGGTGTTCGACCTGAACAAGTGCCTGGGTTGTCAGACCTGCACGATTGCCTGCAAGCGCCAGTGGACGCGTGACGAGGGTATGGAGCACCAGTGGTGGGCCGTCGTGAACACCATGCCGGGCAAGGGCACGCCGAAGGACTGGGAGGAGATGGGCGGGGGCTGGAAGCCGGACGGCGAGCCGAACCCAAGCCGCATCCCGCTGCGTGAGGAGCACGGCGAGGCGTGGCAGTTCAACAAGGACGAGGTCTTCTACGGCGGCGAGGGAGTGCAGACCTACCTCAAGCCGAGCAACCCCGATGGCAGCAAGCCGAAGTGGGGAACCAACTGGGACGAGGACGAGGGGGGAGGTGAATACCCGAACTCGCACTTCTTCTATATGCCGAGGCTGTGCAACCACTGCACGCACCCGGCCTGCCTCGAGGCCTGTCCGCGTGGGGCGATCTACAAGCGTGAAGAGGACGGCATCGTCCTGATCAACGACAAGCAGTGCAAGGGCTTTCGCTTCTGCATGGAGGCCTGCCCCTACAAACGCATCTACTACAACCATGTGCGTGACATCACCCAGAAGTGCACCTTCTGCTTCCCACGCATCGAGAAGGGCGTCGCACCTGCCTGCGCGCGCTCGTGCCCGGGGCGGCTGCGCTTCGTCGGCTACCTCGACGACGAGAACGGACCGATCCACAAACTGGTTCACCAGTGGAAGGTCGCACTGCCGCTGCATGCGGAGTACGGCACGCAGCCGAACGTCTACTACGTGCCGCCGCTGTCGCCACCGAGCATCGATGCCGAGGGCAACGTCGATCACTCGACGCCGCGCATCCCGCTCGAGTATCTCGAAGGCCTGCTCGGGCCGCGCGTCGGCGAGGTGCTCGAGCTGATCAAGACCGAGAAGGAAAAGAAAGCACGCGGCGAGTCCTCCGAGCTGATGGATCTGCTGATCGTCTACAAGTGGCCCGAGCAGATCTTCCCTGATTTCACGGTGGATCCCGCGGAGCTCTGAAACCCCCCGAGAGGAGTGCAGCGATGAACACGACGATCACCCGACGCGGCTTCCTGCGTGGCACCGGAGGAGCGGTGGCGCTGTCGCTGCTGCACCTTCGCCTGAACTCGGCGGCGGCTGCCGAGGCCGGCACGGTGTTCGAGTTTCCCGACGTCAGCTATACCGAATTCGAGGACGTCTACCGCAACCAGTGGAAGTGGGACAGCGTTGCGCGGGGAACGCACTTCGTGAACTGCTGGTACCAGCGTGGCTGCAACTGGAACGTCTTCGTCAAGGACGGGGTGGTGTGGCGCGAGGAGCAGGCCGGCATCTACGATCCGATCAGCCCGGACATCCCGGACTACAACCCGCGTGGCTGCCAGAAGGGTGCCTGCTACTCCGAGCGCATGTACGACGAGTCGCGGGTTCGTCACCCGCTGAAGCGCGCTGGCGAGCGCGGCGCCGGTTCGTGGCAGCGCGTGAGCTGGGACGAGGCGCTGAACGACATTGCCGATCGCATGATCGATGTGCTGGTCAGTGATGATGGCCCGGGTTCGATCGTCTGGGACCAGGGTACCGCGCAGACCAACGGTGGTGTGGGCCTGGCGATGCTGCGCACCACGCTGGTGCTCGATACACCGGTGCTCGACGTCAACACCGAGATCGGCGATCACCGCCCGGGTGTGGCCGTCACCATGGGCAAGATGGTGTTCTGCAGTTCCTCGGACGATGTCTTTCACTCCGATCTGATCATGATCTGGGGCGGCAACCCGATCTACACGCAGATCCCGAATGCGCACTTCATGCTCGAGGCGCGCTACAACGGTGCGAAGATCATCACCATTTCGCCTGACTTCTCGGCGTCTGCGGTGCATGCCGACCAGTGGGTACCGGTCAAGGTGGCCACCGACGCGGCACTCGGGCTGTCGATGGCACACGTGATGATCGAGGAGGGCATCTACAACGCGGCCTTCGTCAAGGAGCAGACCGACCTGCCGCTGCTGGTGCACGTCGGGACGGGGCGCTTCCTGCGTGAATCGGAAATGGTGAAGGGCGGTGCCGAGGACCGTTTCTACATCCATGACGCCGCTGGAAAGGGCGTCGTCAAGGTGCCGCAGAAGACGCTTGCACTCGATGGGCTCGACCCGACACTCGAGGGTGAGTTCGAGGTTCAGGGACTGGAGGGAACGCTTCGCGTGACGACGGTGTTCGCTCGCCTGCGCCAACACCTGCGCCAGTACACGCCCGAGCAGGCATCGGCGATCTGCGGTGTCGGTGCAAAGACCATCCGTGATCTGGCGCGCCAGCTGGCGAAGGCGCGCGCGGCGACCTGCGTGACGCAGTCGAACTTCTCGAAGTTCTACCACGGCATCGAGATGGAGCGTGCGCAGATCCTGTGCTTCGCGCTCGCCGGGCAGATGGGGCGCAAGGGTGCCGGCTACATGGGGTTTCCGTACATGTCGGTCGACGGTGTCGGACCGCTGTCGGCTGCCACCGGTCAGCGCTCGCCGAAGCTCGCGCTCGCTGCACTCGGCCTGAAGATGGCCCCCGAGATCCTCAAGCTGAAGTGGAAGGGCTACACCTCCGAGATGATCATGTACGAGATGGGGCGTCGCAACTACCGTCAGGGTGACTCCCTGGCGACGCTCATCTGGCTGTACCACCAGGGAGGGATGGAGGACACCTACGGCAGGACGGAGAAGTGGGACAAGGAGATGAAGCGCCCGCTGGCGTCCTACATGGAGGAGGCGCTCGACAAGGGTTGGCAGCAGCGCCAGCCGCACCGCCCACGCATCTTCATCGAGGCTGGTGGCAATGTGCTGCGCCGCTTCCGTGCCTTCGACAAGGTTGCCGAGCGGCTGCTTCCGACGCTCGACCTGATGGTCACGCTGGACTGGCGGATGAGCAACACGGCGCTCTACAGCGACTATGTGCTGCCCGCGGCGGCATGGTACGAAAAGGACGACATCACCTGGGCCACGCCACTGTCGCCGTTCTCGCAGGTGGTCACGCGTGCCGCCGAGCCGATCGGCGAGGCCAAGGCCGACTGGGAGATCTACTGCCTGCTGCTGAAGGCGATCCAGCGTCGTGCCGGCGAGCGTGGTCTGACGCACTTCCGCGATCGTCATGGCAAGGAGCGCAGGTTCGACGTCTACGACGAGTTCACCTTCGGCGGGCGGTACCACGAGGGCAACACCGAGGAGTTCCTCGACCTGGTGCTCGATGTCTCGACCAACGTCGGTGACGTGAACTGGGAGCAGCTGAAGAAAAAGGGTTTCCAGCGCTTCACCTCGCTGCCGGAAAACGACTACCTGACGGTGGGCAACGCAACCGATGTCAGCGAGAACGACACGATCACCGCCGGGCTGTGGCATACGGAGAAGAAGATGCCCTGGCCGACGATGACCCGGCGCATGCAGTTCTGCATCGACCACCCGTTCTACGAGGAGCTTGGTGAGGTGTTGCCGGTGCACAAGGAGCAGCCGGCGATTGGTGGCGACTACCCGCTGCAGCTCACCGGTGGGCACGCCCGCTGGTCGATCCACTCGAGCTGGCGTGACCAGCGCTTCATGCTGCAGCTGAACCGCGGCGAGCCGGTGATCTTCATCAGTGTCGAGGATGCGGCCGAGCGCGGCATCGCCGACGGTGACCGGGTCCGGCTGTTCAACGACATCTCGTCCACCGAGCTGATGGCCAAGGTGGCGCCTGCGCACCGGCCCGGACAGGTGACGGTCTACCATGCCTGGGAGCCGTTCATGAGCAAGGGGCGCACCAGCTACACCTCGGTGACGCCGAATCCGATCAACCCGCTGCAGCTTGCCGGAGGCTATTTCCATATCCAGGCACGCCCGGCCGAATTCACGCCGGGCTCGACCGACCGCGCCACGCGGGTCGAGGTGGAACGCATAGCACCGGAAGATCGTATCGACCTGGTGCAGCTTGGCTGAGCCCGACGGACGTGGAGGAAGGACGTGATGGGTACTGAAATGACAGCCAGCAACGAGTTGCCCGAGGTCGAGCTGAGTGAGCGGGCGCTGCTTGCTGCGGCACGGCACAGCACGGGTCTCGAGGACTTCGGCGATGAGGCCGACTGGCAGGAGGGTTTCACGCGGCTGCTCGCCTCACTGAACGACGAGGCGCGTCTGAATCGGGTCGGGCGCGTGATTGCCTTTGGTGAGCTGCTGCGTCACCTCGAGAACCGCCTGCAGGTCACCGAGGACATTCGTCGCAACCCGTCGATCCTCGAGGTCGAGGTCCGCAGGCCGGTGTTCGTCGTCGGCCTGCCGCGCACCGGCTCGACGATCCTGCACGATCTGCTCGCCCGTGACCCGGACAGCCGCGTGCCGATGACCTGGGAAACGCAGTACATGTCGCCGCCGGCTGAAGCCGCCACCTTCGACACGGACCCGCGCATCGCGAAGTGCGAGGCGCACTTCGAGCAGACCTCGCGTGCACTGATTCCCGAGTTCCAGGCGATCCATGAAATGGGCGCACTGCTCGCGCAGGAATGCCTGATGCTGAACGCCTTCGACTTCAAGAGCGTGATCTTCGCCAACCAGTTCCGCCTCCCCTCCTACGAGCAGTGGGTGGAGACGAGTGACCAGACATCGCTGTATCGAACGCACAAGCGCCTGCTGCAGTACATGCAGTGGCACAACCCGAAGGCGCGCTGGGTGCTGAAGAGCACCGGGCACCTGTTCGGCCTGGATGCACTCTATACGGTCTACCCCGATGCGCAGCTGATCATGACCCACCGCGATCCGCTGAAGCTGATCGCCTCGCACTGCTCGCTGGTCGCGATGGCCTGCAGCATGGGCAGCGACGATGTCGATCGGGAGGAAATCGGTGCGATGTGGAGCGTCTCCTGGGAGCGCGCGATGCGCAACGGCGTCGACTTCCACCGCACCCACCCGCAGGCGAGCTCGATCTTCGACATGCACTTCGCCGAGCTGGCGCGTGATCCGCTGGCCATGGTAAGGCGCATCTATGCGCACTTCGACCTGCCGCTGAGTGCAGCGACCGAGGCGCGGATGCGCGGGTTCATCGATAACAACCCGAAGGAGCGTCACGGCGTGCACCGCTACCGGCTGCAGGACTTCGGACTGGATCCGGCGCGTGAACGCGAACGCTACCGTTTCTACCAGGACTATTTCGCGGTCGCCGATGAAGCTTGATTGTGGCGTGATCCGTTGCGGAGAACATCGATGATGGAAGACAACAAGACGATGAGTGTGGCGGCATGGGAAGCGTTCTGCGAAGCCCTGAAGCCGGCCGGTGCGGTGCTCGCACGCGCCACGACGCCCGATGACGAGCTCACCCAGGCCGAGGGCTTGCGCAAGCTGGTGCGCATGATCCGCATGGGTTTCGAGGCAGCTCTCGAGTACGGCGATACCTCCCATCCCGAGGTCTATCAGCTGGTGACGCCGACCACGCTCGGCGAGGGAGAAACCTCGGATTCGCGCTACTACCAAGTGATGATCGACGGTTCGAAGCGCTACCGCCTGAGCGGCAAGCGCGGCGAGGCACCCTATATCGAGTTCACCGTCTATGCCGGCAAGATCGGGCTGGACGCGACGAGTGCACAGGTCGGGGCGATCACCGAGCACGAGCTGGCGGTGGATGCTCAGGGGCACTACGAGTTGCTGCTGGCGGCGGAAAGACCCGCCGACTGGACCGGCAGCTGGATCCGCACCACGCCACAGGCAACGGTGGTGTTCATCCGCCAGTACACGCACGACTGGTCGAAGACGCAGGGTGCGAGCTTTGCCATCGAATGCCTCGATGCTGCGGGAGACCGCGCGCCGCTCACGCTTGCCGAGGTAAGCGATGCACTCGTGCGCACCAGCACCTACGTGGCGCGCTCCGTCAATATCTGGGCGGCGATCGTCGATCAGCGCCGTGCTGCCGAGCCGAACCGCTTCTTCGTGTTCGAGACCGAGCAGGACCCGGACGAGTCACCCGAGATGCCGACCGGGCACCGTTTTTCCTCGGGCTACTTCCGCATTGCGCCCGACGAGGCGCTGCTGATCAGCTTCCGGCCGGCCGAGGTGCCTTACTGGGGGCTCGATACCACCAACTACTGGTTCGAGCCGCTCTCGTACGCGGACCACCGCAGTCATTACAACAACCGTACGGTCCGCTATGAACCGGATGGCAGCGTGCGCATCGTGATCGCATCCCGCGACCCCGGCATGCCGAACTGGATCGACACGCGCGGGCATCGCGAGGGGCCGATGATCTTCCGCTGGTCGCGCACCGCGCTGCCGGTGCCCGAGATCGATGCGCAGGTGATCAGACTGGGGTAGGGCTGAGGGTCACAGTGCAGTGAAAGGCTGCGACCCGATTCACCGCAAGCCAGGTTCCCAGCCAAGTTGCTGGCGCGCCTTGTCGATTGAGACGGTGCCGTCGTCATCGGCTATGTTGTAGATCCCTGCTGCCCCTCTGGTTACTGCCAGCTCGGCAGCTCTGGCGGCAGCGGCAACGTGCACTGAGCCGGATGCAGGGGACACATCGAAACCCGTTTCCTCGCCATACAGCAGGCCGTAACGCAGGACCAGTCCTTCCTGCAAGGACTGCGTGACCTGACGCTCCAGACTGCGTACGCCCTCGGCCGTCTCGCCATACACGGGATGGTTTGCAGGCAGCAGGGGGGCGTCTTCGTGGTGTGGTTGCCGACCTTCGTCATAAACGAAAGCGATGCTCTGGGCTATCAGGCGCTTCGCACCTGCCGCGACGGCTGCATTGACCAGGTTGCAGGTTCCCTCGTCGCGCAAGCGTGCGTTGCGCTTCAGTGCGGCCTGCATCAGGCTCTCATCCAGTCCGTAGGGCAGATCGGTCAACTGGTGGATGACTACCTCCGGCTGGAATTTGCAGACGACGTCGCGCAACCTTGCCGCATCGAACACATCCACCACCACGCCTTCGATGCCCAGCTTCTGCAGCAGGGCCAGCTTGGCCTGGGAGCGGGTGGTGCCCACCACGGTCCAGCCGTTGGCGCGCAGCATGGGAGCCAGTAGACGGCCGATGACACCAGAGGCGCCAGCCAGGAAGATTCGCTTGTCAGTCTGCTGTGTCATGGAAATTCCTTCCCGAGACAAGAATTGCGCAAGTGCAGCGGACTGCCGTGCGTCCCGGACCTTGACGGGGTCCACCGAGCATGACCACGGCAGCCATATCCCGTTCTGCCACCTTATTCCAGGGGCTTGACCAGCTCCTCGTCATCCGAGTCGAGGACGAAGACGGCAAGCAGCTTGGCCGGCTCGGTCTGGCTTACGTTACGGCTGATGGGGTGGACGGCTCCGGGGCGTTCGGACCAGCTTTCGCCGGCATGGTAGATGCGGGTTTCTTCGTCATCCACCTTTGACTCGATGGCGCCCGAAACGACATAGGCGTAGATGAATGCCGAATCCGCGTGTCTGTGCGGCGCGCCAACCTGGCCCGGAGCAAACTCCACTTCCACCGCGATCAGTGACTTGCCGGGGATGTTGGGAATGGCGGCGGTAAAGTTCGTGGTGACGGTTCCCGCGTCCAGCTCATGGGCCGGCACGTTGGCGGCCAGAGGTAAGATGATGGCTGCAACTGCAGTGGCGATCAGCTTGTTGATCTTCATGAAATTACCTCGAAGTGATTTGCGTGGTATCCGGGTTCGTGGTGCATCCGACGCCATCTCATCTTCGGTAGCGAAGCGGTGTGGCGCCCTGGACCCATCGTAACGGCTTTGCTGAGCAATTGCCCGGCGTCGCGCGTTTGCGCCGCCGGACTGAATTACAACAGCCGCACTTATGCCCTGACCGGATAACGGCTCGAGATGGCGATACGGTTCCACGTGTTGATGACGACGGCAAGCCACTCGATGGCCGTCATTTCTTCATTGGAAAGGCTGGCTGCGGCCTGCTCGTAGACCGCATCGGGAAGCTGGCCGTCGGAGATCAGTGTAATTGCCTCCACAAGCTCCAGTGCGGCCCGCTCTTTCGGGCTGAAATATTCAGTCTCTTTCCAGGCGGAAAGAACGGCTACACGATCAGCGGATTCTCCACTGGAAAGTGCATCCCGCGCATGCAGTCTGACGCAGAAAGCGCATTGATTGATCTGGGATGCGCGCAGGCGCAAGAGATGCGAGAAGCCATCTGCAATACCTGCATTGGTCAAGGCTTCGGAGGCAAGCCGATCAAGCTCAATGACTGCCTGATACAGCGCCGGGACTGACTTGCCAAGATTCACTCTTTCGGTCATGTGACCTCCTTATGTTGTACGGCTAACGCTGGAGTTCACCTGCTGGCGGAAGCGGGCGTAGCCCGCTGTAGCCAGTCAGGTGCAACGAGAGGTTAGCCCACAGTGCCTTGCCTGTCTCGGGCGCTGGCACCATAATGGCACCACTTTGGTGGGAGCAAAGCCTTATGCCTACGACGCTGACTTTGAAGAACATACCTGATGAGGTGTACGAGCGCCTGAAGCTTTCCGCGGAGACACACCGACGCAGCATGAACAGTGAGGCGATCGTGTGTTTGGAGGCAGCACTACTGACCAGCAGGGTCGCTCCGGCCGAGCGCCTCGCTCGCGCACGAGCGCTTCGGGCGGCGCTGCCGAAGGGGAAGTTCCGAGCGAAAGACATTGATACGGCCAAGCGCGAGGGACGCCCGTGATTGTGGTGGACTCGAACGTAGTGGCGTACTTGTACTTGCCCGGAGATCACACCGCCAAGGCTGAGGCCCTGCTCGAACGAGACCCGGACTGGGCGGTGCCCGTGCTGTGGCGCAGTGAGTTCCGCAACATTCTTGCGGGCTACCTGAGGCGCAAGACCCTGACCTTCGCGCAAGCCTGCGGCCTACAGAACGAAGCCGAAGATCTGCTTGCAGGATCAGAGTTCGAGGTTGACTCAAAGGCGGTACTGGAGCTGGTGCGCGACAGTGATTGCTCGGCATACGACTGCGAGTTCGTTGCGTTGGCGCAGAAGCTGCAGATCAGGCTTGTCACGATGGACGCCAAACTCTTGAAGTCCTTTCCGAAGGACGCCGACTCGCTGGCTGCGGGCTAACGCCTGACTTAAGCCGCGCTGTGAAGCGGCGTCGGCTTGAATGAATTATTAGCGCGCTTGCGCATTGGCTGGACGCATCCGGCCGCTCATCTTGAGACCATCACGGATGTTAAGGCCCATGAGCACAAGGTTTGTTGCCCCCGCCAGGAGCTCAATCGCTTGAATTGCATAGAACGTCGTGTCGAAAGAGCCTGCCGCAGCCCAGCGGTTGAGTACGATGGCGCAGGGGATCAGCACGAGAATCCCGTTTGCAGCAATGAAGGGCATGCGCATTTTCTTGGCATCAACGAGACGGCCCTTACGGGACTTTGAAACATAGAAGCCGCTGCCGCCGGTCGCCGCAATGGCTGGCACAAGGATGAGCAGCCCCGGCAGAACGATCAGTCGCTTGACTATTGCCACGGCCTCGTGTGATCCGAATAGCTCAACAAGCACAGTGGACAGAAAAAAGAGGGCAATCGTCAGCGTGGCAACAATGCCGGCGGTAAGGTGCACTTTCTTTGGCATAACGGGTCCTCCATTGCGCGCTAACGCCTGAATTAAGCCGCGCCGCAAAGCGGCGTCGGCTTGAATGAATTGTTAGAGTGCGACCTACCGTGCCCGAACGTACAAGACTTTTTGATCTTGTCCAGGTGGAAGCCGCTCCTCTGTGGCAAAAACATCTTTCATTGCTTTCACTAAGTCGGAGAGTTTCTTGTGCCCGTACAGTCTTGAATCAAAATCGGGTTTCAATTTTGTCAGATAGCTGCCAAATGTGCCGAGATGCGCCCAGCCTGAATCATCCGCTGATTGTTCGAGCGCTCTAAGTGAGTGTGGTCACCCGATTTGATGCTCCGATGATCACGTAGCGCGATGGCTTGCAGGGGCACGCCGTCGCATGGAAACGCTGCCCGGTGATGCTGAGGGACAGCGTTTGTGCTTGAGCACGGTTCAGAACGGTGGATCGCCCGGGTAGGCCGAGCGGAACAGGTCGGGCTGGACGAAGTCGGGTTCGACGAGGTGCTCGCGCGATCGATCCCGGTAATAGCGCTGGATCTGGCCGAGGTAGTGGGACTCGAAGCGCATGACGAAGTCGTGGAGCACGTCCTGAAGGGCCACGGCCGCCTCATCGGGCAGTTCGGGCCACGACAGCGGTGCGCTCGGGAAAGGGTTGTGCATGATGG
>CAZSYV010000003.1:0-73837 GCA_964610955.1 uncultured Klebsiella sp.
CTACGATGAACACCGGACTCTAAACAGCCCCGCTACTGAAAGCGGGGGGACGTCGGGAGAACCAGTCGATCTCGGTTTTAACACAGTAAAACTAGGTCTGGCACCGCGCTCAGTCGCCAGTTGACATTCGCGTATCCATTCGGATACATTGCCGCATGAGCACTTTCCTTCGCACGCCGGAGTTCGACGCATGGATCAAAGGCTTGCGCGACCCCATCGCAAAAGCTCGCGTCATTGCCCGCATCCGCTCTGCAGAAGCGGGGAACTTCGGAGACTGCGCGCCCGTTGGCGAGGGCATCTCGGAAATGCGGGTACATGTCGGCCCCGGCTATCGTCTGTACTACTGTCGCAGAGGCGAGATCACCTATTTGCTCTTGTGCGCGGGAGACAAATCTTCCCAGCCAAAGGACATTCGTACTGCTAAAGCTCTCTTGAAGAGCTTGGAGGTTCCATGAAGAACATTGCCGCATTTGACGCCGCCGACTACCTCGACAATGACGTTGTTATTGCGGAGTACCTCAACGCCGCGCTGGAGGATGAAAATCCAAACGTCTTCCTTCAGGCTATCGCTGACGTCGCCAAAGCTCGTGGCATGAGCAAACTTGCCAAGGACACTGGACTTGGCCGTGAAAGCCTGTACAAAGCGCTAGCTCCAGGCGCAAAGCCGAGATATGACACCATCATCAAATTGGTGCGGGCATTGGGTGTCGAGCTACACACAACGCCAGTTCATGCAAGCCAGACCTGACAATTCACTCAAGCCGACGCCGCTTCGAGTACTTTCCAATCCGGAGATGAGCCTGAAGGCGGTTGATGGTGGAGCCATCAGGCGGCGGGTTTTCGCCTTCACCCGCTCAAAGGTGAGCTACGAGGTGCTTCGCTCCGCGAAACCCGGATCGGATTCCTGCGAGCGACTGATCAGGCCTCGGGGACCCCGTCGCGGTCGGGGCCATCGTCCAGTCCCCGATCTTGCCGGAAGTGCACCCCTGGTGCGCGCTGGCATCAACAGTCCTGCCAGCGTGGCGGGCGCTTTTCCAGAAAGGCCTGTACGCCCTCCAGCGTGTCCGCGCTTTTCGCGACCTCCCTGACCAGGCTGCGTTCGAGCGCCAGCGCCTCATCGAGCGGCAGACGGCCACCCTCACGCACGGCGCGCAGGATGGCGTGCTGTGGGACCAGGCTGTGGCGCGTGCTCATTGCACTGAACGTCTCCGCGAAGGCGACCACATCGTCCTCGTCCTCGCACATGCGGTTCACCAGACCGATCGAGGCTGCAGTGGCCCCGTCGACCGGGTCGCCGCTGAGCATCATCTCGAGCGCCCGACTCTCGCCGATCAGGCGCGGCAGCAGCTGCGTGCCGCCGTAGGCCGGCAGCAGGCCGAGGCGAATCTCCGGCAGTCCAAGTTTTGCGCTGCGTCGCGCGACGCGGAAGGTGCACGCCAGCGCGAGTTCGAGGCCGCCACCGAGCGCATGGCCGTTGATTGCCGCAATGATCGGTTTCGGGAACTCGCGCAGGCAGGCGATCAGTCTGTGTACCCGTCGGATGCGCAGCTGCGGATCGGAGTGTGTCTCGGCCAGGTCGCTGCCGGCGCAGAACGCCCGCCCTGCCCCGGTGATGATCACCACCCGGCTGCCACTGCGACGTTCGACGGTAAGCAGGGCGCCGAGTTGATCGAGCATCGCATTGCTGATGGTATTCAGGGCTTGCGGCCGGCACAGGGTCAGTACCGTGCACGGTCCGCGTCGTTCGCTCTGTACCACGTCCATCGTTGGACCTCCCTGCTTCATGTCTGAGTGTTCCACCTGGTAGGTTGGGCCGCTGCCCGCCGGACCCGGAGCGCATCACGCACCCGAGGCGCGTTCCTCGAGTTCGCTCCAGCGCGTGAATGCCGTCTCGAGTTCCTCGGTGATTGCCGCGGCACGCAGCGCCGCCGCATGCAGTTCGTCCACCGACGCGCTCGCCATGCCGGCGAGCAGCGTGGCCTGCTCCTGTTCGAGCGCCTCGATCTGCACCGGCAGTTCGGCGAGCTCACGCTGTTCACGGAAACCGAGCCGGCGAGCCGCGGCTGGAGACCTGCTTTCCACACGGACACGGGCAGGAGGAGCCGCCGCAGCCGGCACCGCGTCTGCAGGTGGCGGCGGACGCTGTGCGAGCCAGTCGGTGTATCCCCCGGCGTATTCCTGCCAGTGCCCGTCGCCCTCGGCAACCAGGGTCTGCGTGACGACGTTGTCGAGAAAGGTGCGGTCGTGCGTGACCAGCAACAGCGTGCCCGCGTAGCTCTGTAGCGTCTCCTCGAGCAGCTCGAGTGACTCGATGTCCAGATCGTTGGTTGGTTCGTCGAGCACGAGCAGGTTGGCAGGGCGCGCGAACAACCGTGCCAGCAACAGTCGGTTGCGCTCTCCGCCCGAGAGCGTGCCGACCGGGGAGCTGGCGCGCTGCGGTGCGAAGAGGAAGTCACCCAGATAGCTGATCACATGGCGCCGCTGACCGGCAGTCTCGATCCACTCGGAGCCGGGGCTGATCGTCTCGATGATGGTCTTCTGTGGGTCGAGCTGTTCGCGCAGCTGGTCGAAGTAGGCTACCTCGAGTCCGCTGCCGAGGCGTACCGTGCCGGTGTCTGGCACGAGCTGACCAAGGATCAGGCGGATCAGTGTGCTCTTGCCGGCCCCGTTTGGCCCGATCAGACCGATCCGGTCGCCGCGTAGCACACGCAGCGACAGGTCGCGCACCACATGACGCCCGTCGAACTGCTTGCCGACTCCCTCGAGTTCGGCAACCAGCTTGCCCGAGCGTGCACCGGCATCGAGGCGCAGCCGCACCTTGCCGATGCGCTCGCGACGTTCTGCCCGTTCGCTGCGCAGCTGTTCCAGCCGCCGTACCCGCCCCTCGTTGCGGGTACGGCGCGCCTTGATTCCCTGGCGGATCCACACTTCTTCCTGCGCCCAGAACGCATCGAACTTGCGCGCTGCCGTTTCCTCGGTTGCCAGCTGTTCCGCCTTGCGCGCCGTGTAGGCGGCGAAATTTCCCGGAAAGGAGCGCAGCAGGCCCCGATCGAGCTCGACGATCCGGGTGGCAAATCGATCGAGGAAACTGCGGTCATGCGTGATCACGATGGCTGCCGACACGCGGGGCAGCAGCTCCTCGAGCAGTTCGATGCCGTCGATGTCGAGGTGGTTCGTGGGCTCGTCGAGCAGCAGCAGGTCGGGGCTGGATGCCAGGGCGAGCGCGAGAGCCGCACGTTTTTGCTCGCCCCCCGAAAGCCGTGCCGTGCCGCGTTCGGCGTCGAGCCCGAAACGCTGCAGGAACTCGCGCAGCCTGGCCTCGAGGCGCCACGGCTCACCGTCATCGATCAGTGCCTGTGCGGCGGCGCGCGCAAGCAGGCTCTCGAGCAGGCTTGTTTCCTGTGGCAGATCGGGTTCCTGCTCGACCAGCACCACGCGCAGGCCGCCATCGCGTCGCACCGTGCCTTCATCGAGCGCGACGCGCCCGGTGATGACGCCAAGCAGCGATGACTTGCCGGTGCCGTTGCGCCCGATCAGGCCGATGCGCTCGCCACGGTCCACCGTGAGCGAGGCCTCGTCGAGCAGCGGCTGCAGCCCGTACGCAAGGCCGGCGCGTTCGATGCCGAGCAGTACGCTCATCGCGGTTCCCGCGCCCCGAGTCTCATTCGACGGTGATCGTGATCCGCTCGGAGACCACCGGCGGCTGGTGCGGGATGTGCAGCTCATCGCCAAGCAGCAGCTGCAGCGTGTGTTTGCCGGGTGCGAGTTCGAGTGTGGTTTCGGTCTGTCCGGCGCCGAAGTGGCGGTGATGCTCATCGGCGGGTATCGGTTGGTCGAGTGCCGGCAGCTCGGCAACGTCGACGAGCAGGTGGTGGTGCCCGGTGTTCGGGCGATCCACGCCGGCCGGCGCCACACCCATGCCGTGCAGGCCAAAGCGCACGGTCAGTGGACTTTTCACCACCGCTCCGTCGGCCAGGTCGATGAAATAGACGCTGGCACCCTCGGGTGCCGGTGTTGCTGCCAGTGCTGCAGCCGCCGTCGCGAGACCAAGCACGGCGGTGCACAGGAGACGGGTCAGGGTGTTCATCGAGGTTCTCCTCAGGCGAAACGGGAGCGGCAGCATAGCAAATGTGCCGAGGATGCCGATTGCCGGAACCCCAGACGGTGGAAGCGGTTAGAATCCGCCGATGCGCGCAGAAGACATCCTCGAGACACTCAATCCCTCACAGCGCGAGGCGGTCAGCGCCGGTGCCGACGTGAATCTGCTCGTCCTGGCGGGCGCCGGGAGCGGCAAGACGCGCGTGCTCGTGCACCGCATCGCCTGGCTGATCCATCACGAAGGGCTCTCTCCCCATGAACTGATGGCCGTGACCTTCACCAACAAGGCGGCCCGCGAGATGCGCAGCCGGATCGCGGAGATGATCCAGGTGCCGAGCGGGGGCATGTGGGTGGGCACCTTTCATGGGCTGGCGCACCGTTTGCTCAGGGCGCACTGGCACGAGGCAGGCCTGGCGCAGAACTTCCAGATCCTCGATGCCGATGACCAGCAGCGTGTACTGAAGCGCGTCTGTCGCGAACTCGGAATCGACGAGGACCGCTATCCGCTGCGCCAGACGCAGGGCTGGATCAACGGGCACAAGGACGAGGGTCGCCGGGCGGCGCATATCGAGGATTTCGGGACCGACCGCTCCCTCACCACGCTGCTGAGTGTCTACCGGGCCTATGAGAGCGCCTGTGAGCGCGGTGGCTTGGTCGACTTTGCGGAGCTGCTGCTGCGCTCGCACGAGCTGTGGCTGAAGAATGAGGCGCTGCTTGCGCACTACCGCCAGCGCTTCCGTCACGTCCTGGTCGACGAGTTCCAGGACACCAACACGCTTCAGTACGCCTGGCTGCGTGTTCTTGCCGGCACCAGCACCCGCCTCACGGTGGTCGGTGACGATGACCAGTCGATCTATGGCTGGCGTGGCGCAAGGATCGAGAACATCCACCGCTTCGAGCGCGACTTCGCCAACACGCAGGTGGTGCGGCTGGAGCAGAACTACCGCTCGACCGCTGCGATCCTCGATGCTGCGAATGCGGTGATCGCGCACAACCGCTCGCGCTTTGGCAAGCAGCTGTGGACCAGTGGGGAGCGCGGTGAGCTGATTGCGCTCTACGCCGCGTTCAACGAGCAGGACGAGGCACGCTTCATCGTCGATCGCATCAGCGACTGGATCGGCAAGGGCAATGCACGCGGTGAGGTTGCGGTGCTCTATCGTTCGAACGCGCAGTCACGAGTGCTCGAGGAGGCGCTGTTGCGCGCGGCCATCCCGTATCGTGTCTACGGCGGGCAGCGCTTCTACGAACGACTCGAGATCAGGAACGCGCTTGCCTACCTGCGCCTGCTCGGCAACCGGGATGACGATGCGGCGCTCGAGCGCATCATCAATACTCCGCCGCGAGGCATCGGCAGTGCAACCCTCGATGCGCTGCGCGAGCGTGCACGGGCTGAAGGCGTGTCGCTGTGGCGTGCGATACCCGCGATTCTGGCGCAGCTCTCCGCCCGGGCACGCAACGCGCTCGTCGCCTTCACCGAGCTGATCGAGCGTCTGGAAGCGGACGCAGGAACGATGGAGCTCGCGACACTGGTCGATCACACGCTCGGTGTCAGTGGTCTGCTCGAGTTCCATCGCAACGAGAAGGGTGAGCGTGGACTGACGCGCGTGGAGAACCTCGGGGAACTGGTGAGTGCCTGCCGGCAGTTCGTGCCCGAGGATCCCCAGGGCAGTACGCTGCAGCAGTTCCTGGACAGCAGCTCGCTCGATGCCGGTGAGGGGCAGGCCGGCGAAGGCGAGGACAGCGTGCAGCTGATGACGCTGCACTCCTCGAAGGGGCTCGAGTTCGCTCTGGTGTTCATTGCGGGAATGGAAGAGAACCTGTTTCCGCACCGCATGGCGATCGACGAGCCAGGGCGGCTCGAGGAGGAGCGTCGGCTGGCGTACGTCGGCATCACCCGTGCGATGCGGGTGCTGTATCTGAGCCATGCCGAGTCGCGTCGACTGCACGGCATGGAGACGCACAATCCGCCGTCGCGCTTCCTGCGCGAAATCCCGCCGGAGCTGCTGCACGAAGTGCGCCCACGCGTGGCGCTTGCCCGGCCGGTGATGACGTCGCGCGGCATGGGGCGCGCTGCAGTGCAGCGTGAGGAACGCCTGCCGGACGGGCTGCGGCTTGGCCAGAGCGTGCGCCATCCGACGTTTGGCGAAGGAGTGATCATCGACTTCGAAGGCGGGGGGACGAGCGCCCGGGTCAACGTGAACTTCCGCAGCGCGGGCGCGAAGTGGCTGGTGCTGCCCTACGCCAGGCTCGAACCGCTCGGCTGAGCGCTCAGCGTGGCGGCACCGGTCGCGTGCGCCCTTCCTCGTCGATCGCAACGAACACGAAGCTGCCTTCGGTGACCTTGTGGACGATTGGTGCAGCACCGGTTGCCACGGTCAGGCGCGACCAGACTTCGACCTGCACCTGGACCGAACTGCGCCCGACTGCCATCACCTGCACATAGCAGCTCACCAGCGCCCCCACCTTGACCGGGACCATGAAGCTCATGCGGTCGATCGCGACCGTGGCGACACGCCCTGCAGCGACCTCGGCTGCGATCACCGAGCCGGCAAGGTCCATCTGCGACAGCAGCCACCCGCCGAAGATGTCGCCGCTGGCATTGGTGTCCTTGGGCATGGCGATGGTCTGCAGCGCAAGTTGGCCGCTGGGTTTCGGGGATTCGTCACATCTCGCCATCGATCGGGATTCCTTGTTTGGGATGCGTGGGCATGGATTGGCTTGTGCTCAGGGCGCCGATGCCCCGCCGAGCGGCTCTGCCGCCCGCTTGCGGGCAAATGCCGCTGCCGCCGAGTGACCGTCGGCAACCGCTGCGTAGCGCCTGGCTGCGGTTGCCGCGTCACCCAGTCCGCGCGCGACCTCGGCAAGCCCCAGCGTCGCCTCCACGGTAGGCAGAAGGCGATTTGCCGCCAGCAGATCCTCCCCGGCAGGTTCGAGATTTCCATGTACGAGGTGCAGCAGCCCGCGCAGCAGGTGCGGCCTGAAGAAATCCGGATCCAGTGCAATCGCGCGGTTCAGCGCACTGAATGCGACGGCCGGGCGTGTCAGCCGCCACGCAGCAACCGCCCGCAACTCGTGAAACAGTGCCTCGCGCGGCTGGAGTCGCAGCGCCTCGGCGGCGAAGCCGAGCGCCCGTTCGTTGTCTCCCGCTGCCAGCGCATCGAGTGCGCTGGCATGGAGGGTGTAGGCCGCGGCGTCGCGGCGCAGTCGCCTGGTCCGCTCCTGGAAGCGCACCAGGCCGCGCTCGCCAGTGCCGAGCCGCCGTGCGCCCTGCCCTGCTGCCTCGAGGCGCTGCTCCGTACAGCGGTGGATTGCGAAGTCCGGATCGGCCCGGTCGATTTCGCCACCCGGCGCGCACAGGTGCTGCAGCAACCGCAGCAGCGCCTGCGGATCGTAACCGGCACGCTCGAGCTGCCGCAGTGCTGCCTCGTCGGTCGAAGGCGCGGCGGTACCGGTAGGCGGTTCATGTGCCGTGTCTGTGCCGTCTCCGGTGCGCAGCGTGATCTCGTACCACTGCGCCCCGTCACGCGCGGTTCCGATCGTCACCAGCCGCGCCGTCGGTTCACCGAGCATCGATTGTGCATCGATGTCGGCGCCATGCAGCACGTGTTCGAGTGCGAGCAGCAGCAGTGCCGCGAGCTCGGCCTCGTCATCGAGCGCGAGCAGCAGGCCGCGGGTCACTGCCACCTTGCCGCCAGGAAATGCCCACGCGCCCGCAGACGATTCGTTCAGCACCACGAATCTCCAGTCCAGCGCCGGCCGTTCACTGAGGCGTGCGAGCGTCGTGCCAACGCCACTCACGTAGGCTGCGAGTTCCGGATCCAGGCTCCAGCTGCCGCCGGCGCGCTGGCGTCGTATCGTGAACAGCGCCTCGCCGAACCGGGCCTGCTGCTGGGCATCCGGTCGAACTGTCTGTGGGGAATTGCCGTCGTGCTGCTGCAACGCACAGCCCGATCCAAGGATGCCGAGGACGAGCAGAACGGCGAGCTGACGGATGATTCGTGTGTGTGTCATCGGGACTGATGGTTTCCCGCGGGCATCAGGAGAGCGGAAGAGTCGTTGTTCGGAGGCGGTGCATTATAGCGGGGTCAGCCTGTACGCTGGCGAAGAGAACTTCGCGTACAATACATGCATTTCCGTTGCTTGAAATGCGAACGCCACCACCCGAATGTGCGGATGGTGCAGCCGTACTGGAGAGAGGCCCATGGCACGCTGGGAATGCATCGTCTGCGGTTGGGTTTACGACGAAGCGAAAGGCTGGCCCGACGATGACATTGCGCCCGGCACGACCTGGGACCGGGTGCCGGCAGATTTCCTCTGTCCCGAGTGCGGCGCCCCCAAGGAAGATTTCATGTGCATCGATCCCCCCGGCACGGCGCAGGGCGCCCGGCAGGCAGGCGTGCCGGAGCCACCGCGTCCGCTGACGGTGATCGGCAGTGGCCTTGCGGGTTACTCGCTGTTGCGCGAGTTTCGCAAGCTCGACACCACCACGCCGCTGCTGCTGATCACGGCCGACGACGGACGGGCCTATTCCAAGCCGATGCTGTCCACCGGATTCACGCGCTCGCTTGCACCGGAACAGCTTGCGACGGCAGATGCCAATGAAATGGCGAAGACACTGAATGCCGACATACGCACGCATGCACAGGTGCGCTCGATCGACACCGAGCGCCGTGAGCTGCAGCTGGCCGATGGTTCGGTGGAGACCTGGGGAAGGCTGGTGATCGCCAGCGGCGCTGAAATCGTCCACCCGCCGCTCGAGGGCAATGCCGTTGAGCAGCTGCATGCGGTGAATGATCTGCTGGACTACACACGCTGGCGCAGCGCGCTCGCCGATGGTCGCGTGCGCAAGGTGCTGTTGATCGGCGCCGGACTGATCGGCTGCGAATTCTGCAATGATCTTGGCAATGCGGGAATCAGCGCCGAGGTCGTCGATCCGCTGGCCTGGTGCCTGCCGACGCTGTTGCCGGAGGCGCTTGGGCGCGCGTTGCAGCACGCGCTCGAAGACCTGGGGGCAAGGTTTCACTTCGGCACCGTGGTGCGCTCCCTCGACCATGGCGCAGCGGGCAAGGGCATCGTTGCCACACTGGCCGATGGCAGCAGGATCGAGGCCGATGCAGCGCTGTCGGCGATCGGTGTGCGTCCGCGTGTGTCGCTGGCGCGCACGGCAGGGCTTGCGGTGAATCGTGGCATCGTCGTCGATCGCCTGCTGCAGACCAGCGCTGCCGGGGTGTATGCGCTCGGGGACTGCGCCGAGGTCGATGGTCATGTGCTCCATCATGTTGCGCCACTGATGGCGTGTGCGCGTGCGCTCGCCCAGACGCTTGCGGGCAATCCGACGCGAGTCGAATACCCGGGGATGTCGGTCACGCTGAAGACACCCGCCTGCCCCGTGGTCGTTGCCGCCCCGCCAGTTGGTGCAGAGGGTGCGTGGTCGGTGCACGGTACCGCGCCTGACTTCACTGCAGAGTTCCGTACCCTGGATGGGGTGTTGCGGGGCTTTGCCCTGAGCGGTGCCGAAGTGCAGCACAAGGTACGGCTGCTGCCCGAGCTGCCGCCGCTGTTGACCTGAGGATCGGGGCCTGGCCTTGCGATCCGGATTCAGGCCGCAAGGCTTTGCGCGATTGCTTCGAATTCCCGGTTCGAGCTGTGGATGCGCTCGCTGACTGCGAGCGCCGTATCGCGATCGATGCCCAGCGCACCGAAGGAGCGCTCCGACAGGGGTTCGAGCGCCGTATCGCCGATGCGCTGCTGGTACAGCAGGCGCGTGGCGACGTGCAGCACGCGTGCCATCGTCTCGTGTTCGCCGCCCAGCTCGGGTGCCTGCTGGAAGCGCAGTGCTGCGCAGATCGCATCGGGCAGGTGCCAGAAGCTCATCAGCCGGCCTGCGATCTGCTCACGGGTCACTCCGAGCAGGAAGCGTTCGACGTACCAGTGCCCAAGGTGAGAGTTCGCATCCGTGTAACGGCATACCAGCCGCATCTGCGGCTTGAACAGCTCACCGAGGACCAGCGCACCGAAGTTGTGCAGCAGACCAGCCAGGTACACATGGCCCAGCGCGGGGCGCAGCGTGGAGGGCATCGCCTTGGCAATGCCCTCGCTCATCGCAGCGCCGCACACTGCCTGCATCCAGTAGTTGCGGTAGCCGTGACGCTCGTCCCTTGGCATGCGCATCGTCTTGCCGAGGGCAAGCCCGAGAGCCAGGTTCATCACCAGGTCGAAGCCGAGCACGCGAACGATGGCGTCCTGGATCGATCGCACCTTGCCCGGGGCGGCGTAGTACGGTGACGAGGCCCAGCTCACCACCTGCGCCGCCAGTGCCGGATCGATTTCCACCACACGGGCGAGATCGCTGACGCTGGCGTATGGATCGGCACTGAGACGGATGATGCGCTGGGCAATCTCGGGCAGCGGGGGAAATTCGAGTGTGTCCTCCAGACGTGAATCGATGCGACGCGTGGTGAAGCGCGAGACGGCGCCGTTGATGTCGCTCTCGTCGTGCGTATCCGGGAAATCGCCGGGGTGCAGGCCGTCAAGCGCGACGCAGAAGTCTGCGCTGCTGCACATCGTGTGTTCGAGCAGACGGCTGAAGTCCGTCGTGGGCATGCGGATGCGCATGCCGCCGGCATCGAGCTCGAGTTCCTCGGTGGCCAGCAGCGAACGGTCGACGATGACGGGCAGCCCCAGCACCTGCGGCAGACCGGGCAGTGAGGGCATGCCCTGTGCAGCGCAACGGTTGATGAGCGATTCTTCGCTTGCCGCAAGCAGTTCACGGCCGCTGAATCGGTTGAGGGCCTCGAGGTCGAGCAGTGTGTCGGCACGCATCAGCACGACCGTCGGCTCCGCCGCATCCTCGAGCAGTGTTGCCCGCACCGTGGTTGCCGTGCTTGATGTTGTCTGCCCGGCTGGAGTCCAGCGGATCCCCTCCTCACCCAACAGCTTGCTGACGGACTGTGGCAGTTGCATCGTTGTTCGTTCCCGGTTCGCTGCAACAAATGTAGTTGAAAAACCGTGGCAGTGCAGGGAGCACCGTCGCGCTTCCACTCGCCGCGTTCAGGCCTCGGCGTAGCGCGTGTGCCCGGGAATCCAGCGATCGAGCAGCGGTGCGACGAGCGTCGGGTGATGGTTGAGCAGTTGCAGTGCACTCTCGTGCAGTGTGGGCAGCAGCTCCGCATCGCGTCCCAGGTCGGCAAAGCGCAGTGCCATCAGGCCCGTCTGGCGTACGCCCAGCAGCTCGCCCGGGCCGCGCAGCGCAAGATCACGCTCGGCCAGCTGGAACCCGTCGACGGTATCGCGTATCGCCTCCAGCCGTGCGCGTGCGGTACTCGACAGCGGTGGCTGGTAAAGCAGCACACAGTGACTGGCCTCGCTGCCGCGCCCGATGCGACCGCGCAACTGGTGCAGCTGTGCCAGTCCGAGCCGTTCGGCATTCTCGATGATCATCAGCGAGGCACGTGGTACGTCCACGCCGACCTCGATCACCGTGGTTGCCACCAGCAGATCGAGTTCACCTCGCTTGAAGGCATCCATCGTTGCGAGCCGCTCGCGTGTCGCGACGCGGCCGTGCACCAGCCCGATGCGCAGCTGTGCCAGCTGCGTGCCCAGCTCGGCGGCGATGGCCTCGGCAGCCTGTGCCTGCAGTGTCTCGGATTCCTCGATCAGGGTGCACACCCAGTACGCCTGGCGCCCGGCGGCACAGGCGGCGCGCACGCGCTCGATGATTTCTGCGCGACGGGTGTTGGCGAGCACGGCGGTGCTCACTGGGCTGCGCCCCGGTGGCAGCTCGTCGATCACCGAGCAGTCGAGGTCCGCATAGGCAGTCATCGCGAGCGTACGCGGGATCGGGGTTGCGGTCATCACCAGTTGGTGCGGCGCACTGCCCTCGTGCGTTCCCTTGTCACGCAGCGCAAGCCGCTGGTGCACTCCGAAGCGGTGTTGCTCGTCGATGATCACCAGTCCGAGGCGCTGAAAGCGCAGTTGCTCCTGGAACAGCGCGTGGGTCCCGAGTGCGAGCTGGATCGAGCCGTCGGCAATCGCCTCGATTGCGCTGCGGCGCTGCCGTGTCGTCATTCGTCCCGCGAGCAGCGTGCAGTGCAGGCCGAGTGGTTCGAGCCAGGATGAAAAGCTGCGCAGATGCTGTTCGGCCAGCAGCTCGGTCGGCGCCATGATCGCTACCTGCCAGCCGGCGCCGATCGCGACCAGTGCGGCCAGTGCCGCGACCAGCGTCTTGCCACTGCCGACGTCACCCTGCACCAGGCGCAGCATCGGACGGCCGCTGGCAAGATCGGCGCGGATCTCCTCACTGACCCGCAACTGTGCCTGTGTCGGAGTGAAGGCGAGGCGCCCGAGCAACTGCTGGCCGAGCTGCGCGCGATCCTGCAGTACTGGCGCCTGGTGCGCGCGCGCTCGCTGACGGATCAGCAGCAGGCCGAGTTGATGTGCGAGCAGCTCCTCGGCGGCGAGTCGCCTTTGGTAGGGGTGTGTACCGCTCATGAGCTGTTCGATCGGTGCATCGGCTGGCGGACGGTGCAGGTAGCGCAAGGCAGTCGCCAGTGGTGCAGACGGCGTG
This sequence comes from uncultured Klebsiella sp., assembly GCA_964610955.1. GTDB lineage: Bacteria > Pseudomonadota > Gammaproteobacteria > Pseudomonadales > UBA5518 > UBA5518. The sequence goes on from CAZSYV010000003.1 coordinate 12,665, forward strand.
TGCAGCTCTGCCGGCAACAGCTCTGCCAGGCCACCATCATCGAGCAGTTTCAATGCCTGTGATGTAAGCGAGCGCCAACTACTCTGGTGTAGTCCTTCGCTGCTCGGGTAGATGGGTGTCAGGTGCGCTTCGGCAGCGCAGTCCTCGGCGGTACCTGGAATGTGGTACTCGGGATGGTAGATCTCGATGCCGCTGCGCCCGGGACGTACCTCGCCAAAGCAGCTCAGCCGCTGCGCTGCCTGCAGGCTGCGCTGCTGCGCGGCGCTGAAATGGTAGAAGCGCAGCGTGACCGTGCCGCTTGCATCCTCGAGCAGGCAGACCAGGCTGCGTCGACGACCGTATTCCACGTGGACATCGAGTACGCGTCCTTCGATGAGGGCTTCGATACCTGGGCGCAGTGCGGCGATTGCGCTCCGACGGGTGCGATCCTGATAGCGCAGCGGCAGATGGAAGAGCACATCGGCAACGCTGTGGATGCCGAGTGCCGCGAGTCGCGCAGTGAGCCGGGGTCCGACACCGTGCAGCGTGTCGACCGCGACGCGCTCGAGGCTGGTCGCGGTGGGCGCGTGATCGCGGGACAAGCGCTCGGGCTGCCGCGGGCGCACGCCGCTGCCGGCAGTGCTCAGGGCTTCAGCACCATCGTGGCCTCGACCTCGATTGCCGCGCCGCGCGGCAGTGCAGCCACCTGCACGCAGGCGCGCGCGGGGAAGGGCTCGCTGAAGTGTCGGGCCATCACGGCGTTCACTGCGGCGAAATCGGCCAGGTCGGTCAGGTAGATGTTCACCTTCACGAACTGCTCGAGACCACCGCCAGCGGCACGTGCGACCGCAGCGAGATTGCGAAACACCTGTTCGGCCTGTGCGCTCACATCGGGCCCCACCAGCTCCATGGTCAGCGGATCGAGTGGGATCTGGCCCGAGAGCCAGACCGTGTCATGGGTCCTGACTGCCTGCGAATAGGGCCCGATTGCCTGTGGAGCAGCATCGGAATGGATGACGGTGCGATCGCTCATTGGGTTTTCTCCAAACGGTTGGTGCAGGTCTCAGCGCTTGATCCGCGTGACTTTCATGACCGATTTCTGGGCGCGGATGCGTCGGATGATTCGTGCGAGCGCGACCCGGTTGGCGACACCGATCACCAGCCGGATCCGGCTGATGTGGGCATCGCGCTCTTCCATGTCGATCTTCTCGATGTTCACGTCCATCTCGCTGATGCGGTTTGCCAGTGCCGCGATCACGCCTTTCTGGTTCTCGACCTCGACCAGCAGCTCGACGTTGAACTCGCCGCTCGCGTCCTCGGCCCAGCGCAGCTGCGTGCAGCGTTCCGGATCATTGATGAACTCGGCGATGTTGTTGCAGTTCGCCCGGTGCACGACCACCCCGCGCCCGGCGCTGATGTGCGCCATGATCGTGTCTCCGGGAATCGGATAGCAGCACTTTGCAAAGTTGAGCACCATGCCTTCGGTGCCATGGATCGCCAGTGGTGCGACATCGCTGCCAGGGATGCCGGCCGATGTTTCGCTCACGCCGAGCAGGCGTCTGGCAGTGAGCACGGCGACTCGGTTGCCGAGACCGATTTCCTCGAGGATGCCTTCGATCGATGGCTTGTGTGTCTCCTGCAGCAGCTGTTCGACTGCTCCCGTTTCGGTCGTCTTGCGGATGCTGCTGCCGAGGGCTCCGAGTGCGCGGTCGAGGAGCCTGCGGCCCAGCTCGATCGACTCGGAGCGCTGCTGACTCTTCAGGAAGTGCCGGATGTTGGTTCGTGCCTTCGCCGTGACCACGAAGTCGAGCCAGGTTGGATTCGGATTTGCGCGCGGGGCCGTGACGATCTCGACGGTCTGGCCGCTCTGTAGCCGGGTGCTGAGCGGGGCCAGGTTGCGATCGATCCGGCAGGCGACGCACTTGTTGCCGATGTCGGTGTGTACGGCGTATGCAAGGTCGACGGCAGTTGCACCGTTCGGCAGCTCGAGAATCTCGCCACGCGGCGTGAACACATAGACCTCGTCCGGGAACAGGTCGATCTTCATGCTTTCGATGAATTCGAGCGAGTTGCCGGCACGCTGCTGCATTTCGAGCAGGCCCTGCACCCACTGGCGGGCACGTGAGTGTTCGCTGCCGGGCTGCTCCGAGGCGCTGGACTTGTACAGCCAGTGTGCCGCAATGCCGTTGTTCGCCATGTCCTCCATTTCGGCAGTACGAATCTGGATCTCGATCGGCACACCGTGCATGCCGAACAGCACGGTATGCAGCGACTGGTAGCCGTTGGCCTTCGGGATCGCTATGTAGTCCTTGAAGTGGCCCGGAACCGGCTTGTAGAGATTGTGCATTGCGCCGAGGACGCGGTAGCAGCTGTCGACGCTGTCGACCACGATGCGAAAGGCGAACACATCCATGATCTCGGCGAACGATTTTCCCTTGCTGCGCATCTTGCGATAGATGCTGTAGAGGTGTTTCTCCCGCCCGATCACGCGGGCGCTGATCGATTCCTCGCGCAACCGGATCTCGATCTTGCGCTGGATCTGGTTGACGAGTTCCTTGCGGTTGCCCCGTGCCTTGCGCACCGCTGCGGCAATGCGGCGGGCGCGCATCGGATACAGTGCCGCAAAACCGAGCTCTTCGAACTCGATGCGCAGGCTGTTCATGCCGAGTCGCTGCGCGATCGGTGCGTAGATCTCCAGCGTCTCGCTGGCGATGCGCTGGCGCTTCTCGGGTTTCAGCACGTCCAGCGTGCGCATGTTGTGCAGGCGGTCGGCGAGCTTCACCAGGATCACCCGGATGTCGCGCGCCATCGCCATGGCCATCTTCTGGAAATTCTCTGCCTGCGCTTCGGCGCGCGAGGTGGTCTCGAACAGCGAGAGCTTGCTGACTCCGTCGACGAGTTCGGCAACGGGCGCTCCGAACTGGCGAGCAAGCGCCTCCTTCGGAATGCCGGTGTCCTCGATGACGTCGTGCAGCATCGCGGCAATCAGACTCTGGTGATCCATGCGCATGCCGGCAAGGATCGTGGTGACCGCCAGTGGGTGCGTCACGTAGGGTTGTCCGGTGCTGCGCACCTGGCCGTCGTGTGCCTGTTCGGAGAAATAGTAGGCACGACGCACTGCGTCGACCTGCTCGGGAGCGAGGTAGCTGTGGAGTCTGTCGATCAGCGCACCGAGTTGCTGCATGCAGGGAGCTCGTGCCGGCGAGCAGTCATGCGTTGCGGGGCGTGCTCGCCCTCGCCATCAGAGGCTGGCCACGTCGACCTGCGCTTCGAGCAGTTCCTCGAAGGAGGGTTCGTCCCTTTCCTCCAGGATTTCGGGGCCGATCAGCCCTTCCTCGATCTCGCGCAGCGCGATCACCGTTGGCTTGTCGGACTCCTCGTGCACCAGGGGTTCCTTGCCCCCCGTGGCAATCTGGCGCGCACGCTTTGCAGCGAGCATCACCAGCTCGAAGCGATTGTCCACCTTGTCGAGGCATTCCTCTACCGTAATACGTGCCATGGTTTTCACCTGTAATCAGACCGGGCGTGCCCCGTCGCGACCTGGAGCCGCGCGGGTCGGCCATCTTAGCAGAATTGCTCAGGAAGCAGACAGCAGGTTCTCGATCAGGCTGGCGAGCCGACTGGTCTGTACCGGGCGGCGCAGGCGGTTTGCCCGCAGGATTGCGCGCAGATCGCCCAGCGCCGTGTCGAAGTCGTCGTTGACGACGATGTAGTCGGACTCATCGTAGTGCGACAACTCGTTCACCGCCTGACGCATCCGTCTGCCAATGACTTCACTGTCGTCCTGGTTGCGGGTGTGCAGGCGTGCCTCCAGCGCGGTGCACGAGGGCGGCAATATATAGATGGACTGCGCATCAATGATCCGCTCGCGGACCTGGCGCGCGCCCTGCCAGTCGATCTCCAGGATCACGTCCACGCCGGTGGCAAGGCTCTCGAGCACCCAGGCACGCGAGGTGCCGTAGTGATTGCCGAACACTGTTGCGTGTTCGAGGAAGTCATCACGCGCCAGCATTGCTGCGAAGGTGTCGTGCGAGACGAAGTGGTAGTCCAGGCCGTCGCGCTCGCCCGGGCGGCGCTCACGCGTGGTGTGCGATACCGAAACCCGCAGTTTCGGCTCGCTGCTGACCAGTGCCGCCACGAGGCTGGTCTTGCCTGCGCCGGAAGGTGCCGAAATGGTGTACAGGGTGCCGCTGGCTGCGCCTTCGTTCATTCGATGTTCTGCACCTGTTCACGTATCTGTTCGATCAGCACCTTCAGTTCGAGAGCCGTACGCGTGGTCAGTGCAGAGAGCGACTTGGATGCCAGGGTGTTCGCCTCGCGATTGAACTCCTGCATCAGGAAATCGAGTCGCCGCCCGCAGGAACCACCCGTCACCAGGCTGTGACGCGCCTCGCGCACGTGCGACTGCAGGCGATCGAGCTCCTCGGCGACATCGGAGCGCGCCGCCAGCAGCACGATCTCCTGTTCGAGGCGCTGGGCATCGATCGTGCGATCGAGCTCGGAGACGCGTTCCTGCAGGCGCTGGCGATGCGCTGCGAGAATGGTGGGGAGTTCGTTCCGAATCTCGTCGACAGCCGTGTCGATGCGCACCAGCCGCTGTTCGATCTGATTCGCAAGAGTCGCTCCTTCACGCGTGCGCATCGCGATCAGCTCATCGATCGCCTTCCCCAGCAGGCCGAGTGCATCGTGTGCCATCTCGTCCTCGTCCGGGTGTTGCTCGGCAATGACGCCGGGCCAGCGCAGTACCTCGAGAGCACTTGGTGTCGCCAGCGGGCCGAGCAGCTCCCCAGTGCGGGTCAGTGCCTCGTGCAGGCGGAGCAGTACGGTCTCGTCGATCGTGAGCGGTCCGCGTGCGACCGCACTGGTGCGCAGGCGCAGGCTGCAGTCGACCTTGCCGCGTCCGACGCGCTCGCGCAGCAGTTCGCGCGCCTGCATCTCGATGCGCTGTGCAGTATCGGGGAGGCGCATCTGCACCTCGAGATAGCGATGGTTGACCGAGCGGATCTCCCAGGTCAGGGCGCCCCAGGCGAAGGTTCCCTCGCGCCGGGCAAATGCCGTCATGCTCTGGATTGCTGCCAAGTTCGTGCTCCGCTGGTTTCACCGCATTGTAATCGTGGCATGTGCATAAATCATGCGCCGGGCGCGTGTGTATAATCGCCGCCCCGCTTGCCCTGCATCATGGAGTATCGAGCATGGAGCGACCCAGTGGACGACGCCCGGAGCAGTTGCGCCCGGTACGTTTCACCCGTGGATTCACCCGCCATGCGGAGGGTTCCGTGCTTGTCGAGTACGGGGATACGCGCGTGATCTGCACGGCCAGCGTCGAGCGGGGCGTGCCGCGTTTCATGCGCGGCGAGGGGCGGGGCTGGCTCACGGCGGAATATGGCATGCTGCCGCGCGCCACCAACACGCGTACCGACCGTGAATCGGCACGTGGCAAGCAGGGTGGGCGCACGGTCGAGATCCAGCGCCTCATCGGGCGCTCGCTGCGCTGTGCGCTCGACCTGGGCAAGCTCGGCGAGAACACGATCATCATCGACTGCGATGTGATCCAGGCCGATGGTGGTACGCGCACTGCCGCGATCACTGGTGCCTGCGTGGCACTGGTCGATGCGCTCGCTTGCGCGCGGCACAAGCGCTTCTTCGCCGAGGATCCGCTGCTTCACCTGGTGGCCTCGGTGTCGGTGGGCATCTGCGCCGGGCAGGCGGTACTCGATCTCGATTATGCCGAAGACTCGCAGGCTGAAACCGATATGAACGTCATCATGACCGAGCATGGCGACTTCGTCGAAGTGCAGGGGACTGCCGAGGGGCGTCCATTTCGTGCCGATGAGCTGCAGCAGATGCTCGCCCTGGCGCGCCAGGGTACGGAGAATCTGGTGCGGGTGCAGAAAATGGCGCTGAGTGTCCCGCTGCCGGGCCGCTGAGTCCTGCCGGCGACCTCGCGTGCGGTGCTACAGCTGCTCCAGCTCGATGTCGTAATCCATGATCAGCGGTGCGTGGCTGGAGAATTCCTGTCCTTTGTAGATTGCACCGTACTCGATCATCGAGCGCAGCCCTGCGGAGACGATCTGCAGGTCGACGCGCCAGCCGTCCGCCGCCTCGCGTCCCCCGGGCCACCAGGAGAACTCGTCGTCATCCCGGCTCACCAGCCGGAACGCGTCGCAGTATCCGAGCTCGCCATAGAGCGTATCGAGCCAGAGTCTTTCTGCTTCCAGAAACCCCGGTGCGCCGTCGTGACGGGCGGCCTGCTGCACGTCGCGCGCCGCATGTGCCATGTTCCAGTTCCCACACAGGATGTACTGGCGGCGCTTCTTGCGCACCTTGTCGAGCTGGACATGCAGCTGCTCGAAAAAGCGTGACTTGTGTGCCAGCGAGCCGGGATCGTCCATGCTGGCCACCGGTGCGAGCAGGCTCGCAATGCTGACATTCTCGAAATCGGCCTGCATGTAGCGACCTTCGCCATCGGCTTCACCGAGTGCGAGGCCGGTCATGATCGCCTTCGGCATCTTGCGGCAGTAGATCGCCACACCGTTCGTCGTTGCGTCGATGGCATCGAAGAAGTATGCGAAGTAACCCTCCGGGTTGTAGACAGCAGAGCCAAGCGCGGATTCGGCGGCACGCAGGTCCTGGATGCAGATGATGTCGGCGTCCTCCTCGAGGACCCAGTCATAGAAGCCTCGCGAGGCCGCTTCGCGGATGCCGTCCGCGCAGAAACTGATGACTCGCATGCTCATGTCCATATTCAAAACCGGCGCACATGATACATGATGCCATTCGTCGAATGGGTGGCAGCTTGCACGTGATCCGCGCATCCTGGTGGCGCAGGGGCGCTGTTATACTTGTGGTCATTCCACACAGAACGGCCGCGCTCAAGGCAATCGAATGGGCGACCATCACAGCGATTTCATCACGCTTGCGCTGCGCCACGGTGCGCTGCGCTTCGGGGATTTCACGCTGAAGTCGGGGCGACGCAGCCCCTACTTCTTCAATGCCGGGGCATTGTCCGGCGGTGTCGCGTTTGCCGCTCTTGGTCGCTGTTACGCGGCGGCGATTGCCGCTTCCGGCGTCGAGTTCGACATGCTGTTCGGCCCGGCCTACAAGGGGATTGCACTTGCGGTTGCTACTGCAGTGGCAATTGCCAACGACAGCAACCGCGATGTCCCTTGTGCTTTCAACCGCAAGGAGGCGAAGGCCCATGGTGAGGGCGGCGCGCTGATCGGTGCCCCGCTCGCCGGGCGCATCCTGATCATCGACGACGTGATCACTGCCGGCACCGCGGTGCGTGCCGCGACGGAACTGATCACGGCAGCGGGTGCGCGCGTTGCCGGCGTCGTGCTCGGGCTCGATCGCCAGGAGCGTGGGCATGGCAGCGGGTCCGCTGTCTCCGAGTTGGCACATGAGCTGGGTGCCCCGGTGTTCAGCATTGCGCGGCTGGACGACATCGTGCGCTTCCTCGAGGCTTCGCAGGAGCTGCACCAGCACCTCCCGGCGATGCGCGCCTATCGGTGCGAGTGGGGCGTACCCTCCTGCACGCTATCGGCGGGTGCGGATTGCGCGCCTGTATCCAATCCGGTCTAGAATTCGGTTCAACCGACAGCGTGACCCTGAGGTTTGCATGAAAATCGAGCTGTCTGCTGGTGAATTCCGCCGTTCGTGTCCCATCCTGGCAGCCCTGCTGCTGGGGCTCGCCATATCGGGCGGCGCGTTGGCGGCGGGGGTTTTCTACAAGTACGATAACGCGGAAGGCGTCACCGTCATCGATGATCATGTTCCGCCAGAGTTTGCTCACAAGGGCTACCTGATCCTGAACCAGGCGGGGCGCGTCACCGAGGTGGTGCCACGGGCCCTGACCAATGAGGAAAAACAGGCCAATGGCCCGGCAATCCAGGCGCGCCTGCGTGCCGAGGAGGCCGAGAAGCAGGCGCGCTACGATGAGGCGCTGCTCGCACGCTACAGTTCCGTGGCCGATATCGAGGACATGCAGCGCCGACGGATCGGTGAGATCCAGGTGCGCATCAACATGCAGCATGGCACGATCGCGGGACTCAAGGGGCAGCTCGAAAGGGAGCAGGCAGGTGCTGCCGAGCTTGAAATGTCCGGGCGGGCCGTGCCGGAGCAGGTCAGCACGCGCATCGAGGAACTGCGTGCGGCCATTGCCGAGGAGGAGGCACGGATTGCGCGCCTGGAGGTCGACAGGCGAACCGTCGAGGCTCGCTACCAGTTTGATATCGAACGCTTTCGCCTGATCCACCCGCAGGCCCGCTGAGCGGAAACTCGCCTCTTCAGCGGAAGAAGGCGCCGGTCAGCACACGCCATTGTTCGCTCCAGAACTCGGTCGGTGCGCGTCGAAACTCGGAGCGCACGTACTGCGTCATGCGGCCCTCGGCTGCCGCCAGCAGCAGGTTTGCCGCCAGTGCAGCAGGCAGCTCCGTGCGCAGGCCTTCGCGCAGCTCGGCGTTGCGCAGCACCTGTCGAAGCTCGGTTTCCAGACGATCGAAGAGTTGCTGGACACGTCCTCGCAACCGGTCGGTTTCGCCGGTCAGGGCATCGCCGGTGAGCAGGCGCGTGATTCCCGGGTTGCGTTCGCAGAATGCCAGCAGCAGCGTCAGGATCTGCTCGCACTGAGTGCTTGCCCCGGTCTCTTCCTCGCGGATTCGTCCGATGCGTGTGAACAGGGTGTCTTCGATGAACTCGATGAGTCCCTCGAACATCTTTGCCTTGCTGGGAAAGTGGCGGTACAGGGCTGCTTCGGAAACGCCGACGTTGGCAGCCAGGGCTGCCGTGGTGATACGCCCCCCGGGCGTGGCTTCCAGCATGTGTGCAAGCGACTGCAGGATCGCGTCGCGGCGCGGTGTGTTGCCATTCATCTGGGCGCGATCTTCCCGGTTCCGACGGCGGGGTACTCTAGCGATTCACTCAGTCCTCGGCAACGCACTGCGTGCGTGCATCCGAGATCAGGGTGCCCACCCCGGCATCGGTGAACACCTCGAGCAGCACCGCGTGCGGTACGGTTCCATCGATGATGTGTGCGCTGACGACGCCGGCGCCGACTGCATCCAGGGCGCAGCGGATCTTCGGCAGCATCCCGCCGCGGATCACGCCGGTATCGATCAGCCGGTTCACTTCGGCCTGGTCGAGGCCGGTGAGCAACTTGCCGTCGGCGTCCATCACACCCGGTACGTTGGTCAGCAGGATCAACTTTTCCGCCTGCAGCACCTCGGCGATCCTGCCGGCCACGAGGTCCGCGTTGATGTTGTAGGACAGGCCCGCACGATCCACTCCGATTGGCGCAACGACCGGAATGAAGTCGCTGTTCAGCACCATGTCGAGCACTGCACGGTTGATGTGACGCACCTCTCCGACAAGGCCGATGTCGACGATCTCCGGCACGCTCGCCTCGGCGCTGCGCACCGTGACCGACATCCGCTTCGCCTCGATCAGGTTGCCGTCCTTGCCGGTCACGCCAATTGCCTTGCCGCCATGGCGGTTGATGTTCGAGACGATTTCCTTGTTGACGGTCGCACCCAGCACCATCTCGACCACATCCATCGTCTGCGTATCGGTCACGCGCATGCCTTCCACGAAGCGTGACTCGATGTTCAGCCGGGCAAGCAGCGAGCCGATCTGTGGGCCGCCACCGTGCACCACGACCGGATTCATGCCGACCAGCTTCATCAGCACCAGATCACGCGCGAAGCTGTCCTTGAGCTGCGGGTCCACCATCGCGTTGCCACCGTATTTCACGACGATGGTCTTGCCGATGAAGCGCTGGATGTAGGGCAGGCTCTCCGTCAGTACACAGGCAATGTTCACGGCGGTTTCGCGATCGAGCGGCATCGGCAGGGTTCCTGGCATCTGGTGGTGGAGCAGCGGCTGGCGATCATGCGCACAAATGTGCGGGTGCGCACCATGCAGCGCTGTCAAAAATCCATGTTCATTCCCGGCAACAGGCGTTCCAGCTCGCTGCGAAAGGCAGCCTGGATCCGTTCCAGCGCCTGATCGTCGCTGGCTTCGAAGCGCAGGATCAGTGCTGGAGAGGTGTTCGATGCCCGTACGAGTCCCCACCCGTCCGCAAGCTCGGCGCGCACGCCGTCGATGTGAACGATGCGGGCACCTTCGAGCATGATCCCGCTGGCAATGGTGTCCATCAGGCTGAACTTGAGCTTCTCGTCGACAGGGATGCGCAGCTCCGGTGTGGCAACGCTCTGCGGCAGCTCTGCGAGCAGCTCATCGAGCGACCGTCCCTCGCTGGAAAGGATCTCCAGCAGCCGCGCGGCGCAATACAGGGCGTCATCGAAGCCGTACCAGCGGTCACGGAAACAGATGTGTCCGGTGAACTCGCCACCGAGCAGTGCGCCGGTCTCCTTCATCTTTTCCTTGATCCACGAGTGTCCGCTGCGGTACATCACCGGACGGCCACCATTCTCGGCAATGACTGCCGGGAGATCACGGCTGCACTTGACGTCGAAGACCACGTCCGCTCCGGGGTGGCGCGACAGGAGCTCGCGTGCGAACAGCATCAGCAGACGATCGGCGCTGACCACCGCCCCCGTGGCGCTGACCACGCCGATGCGGTCGCCATCGCCGTCGAAGGCGATGCCGAGCAGGGCCTGATGCTCCGCAACGGCGCCGATCAGGTCGCGCAGGTTGTCCGGATCGGCCGGGTCGGGGTGATGGTTCGGGAAGCGCCCGTCGAGGGTGCAATGCAGCGGAACGACCTCGTAGCCGAGTTCGTGAAACAGATCCTCGGCAATGGTGGCCGCCGCACCGTTGCCGCAATCGATGACGATGCGCTGCCCACCGTCGACCAGCACGTCTTCGGTAACGGCACGGATATAGTCGTCGTTGATGGTAGTGATGCGGTAACTGCCCTGCCCTGCACGGAAACGATCGCCGGTGATCCGATCGCGCAGCGCCCTGATTCCCTCGCCACGCAGGGTCTCCTCGCCGATCATGATCTTGAAGCCGTTGTGGTCCGCCGGGTTGTGGCTGCCGGTGATCATCACGCCGCTCTGCGTACCCAGATGGTGGCAGGCAAAGTAGAGCATTGGCGTTGCAACCGTACTTACATCGATCACATCGATGCCTGTCGCCAGCAGCCCCTTCACCAACTGTTCGTGCAGGCGTGGACTGCTGTCGCGGCCGTCCACACCGACGACGATCGCCGTGCAGCCCGTGTCCAGCGCCGCGCTGCCGATCGCACGCCCGATCGCCAGTGCGAGTTCGGGACTGATCAGTATCGCTCTGCCGCGGATATCGTAGTCACGGAACAGCTCGGGCGGTGCCGTGACGGGCGGCGATGGCTGGGGTTCCGGGATGGCGTCATCCGCTGTTGTGGTTTCGCTGACGCCATCCAGGGGGTCGAGCGCCAGAATACCGGCGGGAAAGCTCGATGTGCTCGTATCCGCGGCCGCTGGCACGGCCTGACGGCTGGCAAGCTCGAGCAGGGTCTCTCCGAGCGGTACGAGCTCCGTGACACCAAGCACGGGCAGGGTTGCGGTGGCCCTGCGCTGATGCAGCACGAGTTCGCCCAGTCGTTGCGCATCGCTGCCGATGGTGGTGCCAAGGCGACGGAAACTGGTCAGCACCAGTGCGCCCAGACCCAGCAGGATCGACAATCCGCCCAGCGCGACGATGATGTTCACCATCACGACACGGGTCGGCAGTGCCGAGGCGGGTTCGAAGCCTGCGTACAGGGGGCGCACATCGGCCTCGGCAAGGTCGCGTGGCGCAGTGCTTGCCGCCGCAGTCGTGCCGGGCTGGGCGACAAACCGATAGAAGTTCTCCGTACCGCGCGCCCACAGCGAGAACGCGCCCGCCTCGTTCGTCAGCGCCAGGTGCTCGCGTACCACCTCACCGAGGTCTGCCCGCAGCAGCAGTACGCCGTGCGTGTCCGTCGCCCAGGCGTCGAGCCGTGCTGCTGCGATCATCAGCCAGCGTTCCCCGTCGCGATAGGCTTCGGCGCCCGCCGTCTCGCCGTTGAAGGCCCTTGCAACCAGTCGCGTCTCGATGTTGTTGCGCAGTGAGCCTGGGTCGAATGCGGGATCGGCAATGCCAAGCTTGCCGAGGGGCACAAACTGCAGCGACTCCAGCCCGGGGAAGGTGCTGTTTCCGGTTTCGGGGTTGCCGCGCGCGGCCAGCAACTGTGCCTGGGTCTGCAGCAGCGCGCCGTATGTGGACACGGCACGGGCTGCCTGCGCCGCCTGCGCCTCGCGCCAGTGCGCCCGGGCAAGCCGCTCGCTCGACCAGGTCCACAGGGACAGTGCCAGCAGCAGTGCTGTGATGCCGATGGCAATTGCCGCGACGATCCGGTTCCTGGCGAGGGTCAGGGCGCCCTTGGGTAAGAGTTTCATCTGCCTCATGCACTGGTCCGGTTGTGTTGTGCGTGGTAGTGGGCAGCGATCGCAGTGATCAGATCGCGTGCCAGGTCCGCCTTGAGTCCACGCGCCAGCGCGGTGGTTTGATCCGCGCTGATCAGCGTGACCTCATTGTGCGTGCTGTCGAAGCCGATATCGGTGCGCGAGACGTCGTTGGCAATGATCAGGTCCAGGCGCTTGTTCTCGAGCTTGCCGCGCGCGTACGTCACCACATCGTGTGTTTCGGCGGCAAAACCGACCGTGAACGGGTGGGGTTTGCGTGCGGTCACTGCCGCGAGGATGTCCGGATTGCGAACCAGCTCGATCTGCAGGTGTTCGGCACTCTTCTTGATCTTGTGTGGCGCGGTCTGTGTCGGGCGGTAATCGGCCACTGCGGCGCAGGCGATGAAGATGTCGTTTGCGTCGATGTGTGCCAGCACCGCGTCATGCATCTGCTGTGCGCTGACGACATCCACGCGTGCGACGCCTGTGGGTGTCGGCAGTCCGACCGGTCCTGCGATCAGGGTGACCCTGGCGCCGCTGGCGAGCGCTGCAGCGGCAAGTGCGAAGCCCATGCGCCCCGAGCTGTTGTTGCTGATGTAGCGTACCGGATCGATTGCCTCACGCGTGGGTCCGGCGTCGATCAGTACGCGCACGCCGGCAAGCTGCCCGCCATCGAAGCGTGCCAGGATGGCGGCGAGCAGCTCCTGCGGCTCGAGCATTCGCCCCGGCCCAACGTCGCCACAGGCCTGTGCCCCACTGGCAGGCCCGAACAGCGCGATGCCGTGCTGCTCGAGCATGCCGCAGTTGCGCTGTGTCGCAGCCGCGCGCCACATGCCCTGATTCATCGCCGGCGCCACGCAGATCGGTGCCGCAGTGGCCAGGCAGAGAGTGCTCAGGAGATCGTCCCCGAAACCGTGGGCAAGGCGTGCGATGAAGTCCGCACTGGCCGGTGCGATCAGCACCAGCTCGGCCCAGCGCGCCAGCTCGATGTGCCCCATCGCTGCTTCTGCACTCTCGTCCAGCAGGTCACGATGCACCGGGTTGCCCGACAGCGCCTGCATCGTCAGCGGCGTGATGAAGGAGCAGGCACCCTGCGTCATCACCACACGCACATCGGCTCCGGCCTCGCGCAGGCGGCGTACCAGTTCGGCCGACTTATAGGCAGCGATACCCCCGGTGACGCCAAGGAGAATTCTTCTGTGTTCGAGTCCTGCCATGTGTGGGGTGCCCGGTGACGGAGACGATTCATACGAGCGCTGCAGTTTCGCCTCGCTCTGGCATTTTAGTATAGTCACCGCACTCGATTCGCCGCGGACAGGGAGGTTCGCGATGACCATCAGGAACTGGCCCCTCGATGAACGGCCACGCGAGCGGCTGCTCGACCATGGCACTCATACCCTCTCCGACGCCGAGTTGCTGGCGATCCTGCTGCGCACCGGGTTGCCGGGCGGCACTGCGGTCGATCGTGCCCGCGATGTGCTCGGTTCCTTTGGTGGCCTGCGGCACCTTCTCGACGCGGAGCGCACGGCTTTCTGCGCAGTGCGCGGCCTTGGGGAGGCGACCTACGTACAGTTGCAGGCGGCACTCGAGCTGACCCGGCGCTATCTGCTCTGTCGGATCAGCCGCGGGCAGGCGCTCGCCTCTCCCGATGAGGTGCGGCAGTTCCTTCAGCTCAAGATGCGCGGGCTGGCACATGAGGTGTTTGCCTGCCTCTTCCTCGACAACCAGCACGCGGTGATTCGCTACGAGGAGCTGTTTCGCGGCACCATCGACGGCGCGAGTGTCTACCCGCGCGAGATCGTCAAGCGGGCGTTGGCACTGAACGCGGCAGCGCTGATCTTTGCGCACAACCACCCCTCGGGAATCGCCGAGCCCTCGCAGGCCGACCAGCTCCTGACCCAGCGCCTGAAGAGCGCGCTCGGCATGGTCGATATCCGCGTGCTGGACCACTTCGTGATCGGCGATCCCGAGGTGCTGTCCTTCGCCGAGCGGGGATTGCTGTGAGCGGGGAAAAATACCCCGGCGTGACATTCGCCTTGTCTGCGCAGGGGCCTTCTGATATAAAAGCGCGCTCTTTCGAGCGGGTACACCGATGATGGGTGTACGTCCTCGGGGCAATCATTCACGAGGCTGTGTCATGTCCAAGGTGTGTCAGGTAACCGGCAAGCGTCCGATCGTCGGCTACAACGTATCCCATGCCAACAACAAGACGAAGCGACGCTTCGAACCAAACCTGCACAAGCACCGGTTCTGGGTCGAATCGGAAAAGCGTTTCGTGACCTTGCGCGTATCGGCGAGGGGCATGCGGATCATCGACAAGAAGGGTGTGGACAGCGTGATCGCCGAGCTGCGCGGGCGCGGCGAGCGTATCTGAAGAAATTTCGGGAGCAGCAAGCATGCGTGACAAGATCAAGCTCGTATCCAGCGCCGGTACCGGTCACTTCTACACGACCGACAAGAACAAGCGCACGACCCCTGACAAACTGGAATTCAAGAAGTACGACCCGGTCGTGCGCAAGCATGTGGCTTACAAGGAAGCCAAGATCAAGTAGATGCGGAGACGCATCGCGTGGTGGAAAACCCGGCTGCGGCCGGGTTTTTTGCCTCTGCAGCACGCGGTCGCGCGCTCGCCATGCCCGAACTCCCAGAGGTAGAGACCACTCGGCGTGGAATCCTGCCACGACTGCAGGGGAGGCGGGTCGTTGCCGTGGCTGTTCACGAAGACCGCTTGCGCTGGCCGGTGACACCGGGCCTTGCCGCCCTGCTGGATGGGCAGCAGCTGGTGACGATCGACAGGCGCGGCAAGTACCTGTTGTTTCAATTCGCGCAGGGCACGCTGCTCGTGCATCTCGGCATGTCGGGGAGCCTGCGAGTGTTCCCCTCCGCGACGGTTCCCTTGCGCAGGCATGATCACTTCGAGCTGCACTGGGATGAT
This sequence comes from uncultured Klebsiella sp., assembly GCA_964610955.1. Lineage (GTDB taxonomy): Bacteria > Pseudomonadota > Gammaproteobacteria > Pseudomonadales > UBA5518 > UBA5518. The sequence goes on from CAZSYV010000003.1 coordinate 27,941, forward strand.
GGCTGTGTGCTGCGCTACCAGGATCCGCGACGTTTCGGGGCTGTGCTGTGGGCGGGTGAGACGCCGGCAAGCCATCCCTTGCTCGCAGGGCTGGGGGTCGAGCCACTGGGGCCGGATTTCGATGGCCGGTACCTGTTCCGACGCTCGCGTGGACGCCGCGTCAGCGTGAAGCAGTGGCTGATGGATGCGAAGGTGGTGGTCGGGGTAGGCAACATCTATGCAAGCGAGGCCTTGTTCCTCGCCGGAGTCGATCCGCGCTGCAGTGCCGGCAGCGTGACGTTGGCCCGCTACGACAGGCTGGTGAACAGTGTGCGTGAGGTGCTTCGTGCTGCGATTGCCCGCGGTGGAGTGACGCTGCGCGATTATGTCGACAGCAATGGTGTGCCGGGATATTTCGCATCCGAACTTCGCGTATATGGACGCGCATCACAGCCGTGCGTCCGCTGTGCCGCACCGATCCGCATGCTGCGCCAGGCACAGCGCAGTACCTTTTATTGCCCGCGCTGTCAGCGCTGAGGCGTGGCGCGGACAAACCGTCTATTCTTGAAGCATGGTCTGCCGGGTGACGGATGCGCCCGGTGCCCTTGATTCCTTCCTGCCGGAGACGCTGATGAAAAATACCCTTACCGCGCGGCTGACTGCTGCAGCACTGGGTCTGGTACTGCTTGCGCCCTGGTATGCCGGTGCGCAACCCGTCGAAGAGGAGCCGAGTTTCATGGCGATGACCGGTGATCTGCTGGTCGCACGCCCGCTGCTGCTGGTCACCTCCGTGGTGGGAACGGCTGCCTTCCTGGTTTCACTCCCGTTCACGGTTGCTGGCGAGAACACGGGTCAGGCGGCACAGACGCTCGTCGTTGGCCCGCTGCGCGAAACCCTGGCGCGCTGCCTCGGTTGCCGTACCAGTACGGCGTCTGCTGCAGCGCCTGACCGGGACTGATACCGGCAGTGTCCCGGATGCTGCACCCGCTTCCCTGCCGGAGAGGTGGGTCAGGCCGGGTCGGGAAACTTGTCCAGCAGCGCCTGCCGCACGATCGGGTGCACGAACTTGCTGACGTCGCCCTGCAGGGAGGCGATTTCGCGCACCAGTGTCGATGAGATATAGGAAAGGTGATCTGCCGGGGTGAGGAACACCGTTTCGAACGTGGTGTCCATGGCACGGTTCATGTTTGCCAGCTGGAACTCGTACTCGAAGTCCGACACCGCGCGCAGGCCGCGCAGCACTGCGCAGGCGTGACGCTCGCGCAGGTACTTCACCACCAGAATGTCGAAACCGACGATCTCCACATTGCGCAGGTGTCCCAGTGCCGCTGTGGCCAGCTCGATCCGCTCCTCGATGCTGAACAGCGGGCGCTTGCGCTCACTGAGTGCAATGGCAACCACCACATGGTCGAACAGTCGGCAGGCACGTTCGACGAGGTCGATATGGCCGTTGGTGACCGGATCGAACGTGCCGGGATAGATGATCGTGCGCATGATCGGTCCGTGTCGGTGCGATGACGGAGGCGCATGGTAGCCAAATCGGACAATCGCGACAAATTTCACGCACGGCTGTGCAATGCAGTGCTTACGGGACGCCAGCTTGCTCCGGCGCCAGCAGCAGGCGGTAGCTGACCTGCCCCGCGGTCTTTTCACGGTGCAGCGTCCAGCCCTCCGGCAGCTGGGGGAGCTCTTCGGTGGCGGCAGACTCGACATAGACTCGCGCAGCTGCAACCAGCACACCGGGTGCGGCGAGCAGTGACAGGCACGGGGCGAGCAGACCCTGGCCGAAGGGTGGGTCCAGAAACACGATGTTCCACGGCCCGCCCGGTCGCGTGCGCAGCCACTCGCGTGCGTCGGCCTGCACCAGCTGCACGGCGTCTGCACCGAGTCGGCTCAGGTTCCGTTCCACCTCGCGCAATACGGCAGACGAGGTGTCGAGCGCCACCACCCTCGCGGCGCCCCGCGACAGTGCCTCGATCGTCAGTGCGCCGCTGCCACAGAACAGATCCAGGCAGTGACTGCCGGGGAGCACGGGCTGCAGCCAGTTGAAGAGTGTCTCGCGTACCCGATCGGGCGTTGGCCTCACGCCGGGCAGCGCGTGAAAGCTCACCCACCGTCCACGCCAGCGACCGCCGATGATGCGCAGCTCACTGCGTGGCATGGGCGGAGGGGATCGTCGTGGCATGGGCTCGGCAGGTCGATGGCGCTGCGGCGGAGATGGATGCAGAGGATACCGTATAATCGATGCCCCTTCGCAGTGGGGTTTCGCACGGTGCTCAGAATATTCAACCGCAAAAAATCTCAGGATGGCGACCCGACTGTGCCTGCAGAGGAAGTGGGTGCTCACATCGAAAGTGTGCCTGCCGAGAAGGCCGACACCGCAGGGCAGTGCGGCGATCGGCCGTCTATGGCAGTCCCGGTTGCGCCGGGCGCGGCAGAACCCGCTTCTCGCTCGGGCTGGCTGGCGCGCTTGCGCAGTGGCCTGGGCAAGACGCGACGGGCGCTCACCGGCGGGCTTGGCACACTGCTGCTTGGGCGCAAGGAGCTGGATGAGGATCTGCTTGAGGAACTCGAGACGCGTCTGTTGCTGGCAGACGTGGGAATCCCGACCGTACGCGCCATCATGGATGGCCTGACCGAGCGTGTGCGCCGCAAGGAGCTCGATGATCCGCAGGCCCTGTACGAGGCGTTGAAGGCACAGTTGATCGAAGTGCTGGCACCGGCCAGCGAGCCACTGATGCTCGACGTTGCGCGCAAGCCGTTCGTGATCCTGATGGTCGGGGTGAATGGCGCAGGCAAGACGACCACGATCGGCAAGCTGGCGCGCCGCTATCAGGCGGCAGGGCACAGCGTGATGCTCGCCGCCGGTGACACCTTTCGTGCCGCAGCGGTGGAACAGCTGCAGGTGTGGGGAGACCGCCATGGCGTACCGGTGATTGCCCAGGCGACCGGCTCCGATGCGGCCTCGGTGATCTTCGATGCACTGCAGTCGGCGCGTGCGCGTGGTTGCGACGTGCTGCTGGCCGACACCGCCGGACGGCTGCATGTGAAGGGCAACCTGATGGAGGAGCTGCGCAAGATTGTTCGCGTGATGCGCAAGCTCGACGCCTCGGCACCGCACGAGGTGCTGCTGGTGCTGGATGCCGGGACAGGGCAGAACGGTCTGGCGCAGGCGCACAGTTTCCGGGAGACCGTCGGGGTGAGTGGGGTGGTGCTGACCAAGCTCGACGGTACCGCCAAGGGCGGTATCGTGTTTTCGGTTGCGCGCGAGCTCGGGTTGCCGATCCGTTACGTGGGTGTCGGTGAGACGGCCGAGGATCTGCGTGAGTTCGATGCACGAGAGTTCGTCGAGGCGCTGTTCGAGGACGACTGATCGGGAATGACTGCCGGCAAGGGAATCTTTTCCCGGTTCAGCACTCAAAGGGCTTGAGTGCTAAAATGCACGGCAACAAATCACAGAGGGAGAATGGATGAGCAAGGAATTGCAGTCGGTGCTGGCGCTGAGCCCGGGCGGAAACATCAATGCGTATATCCAGGGGGTGAACGCGTTTCCGGTGCTGAGTGTGGCGCGCGAGCGTGATCTTGCCGAGGCACTGTACTACCGTGAGGATCTTGCGGCAGCGCGTGAGTTGGTGCTTGCTCACCTGCGATTCGTGGTGCATATCGCACGTTCCTACTCGGGCTACGGCCTGCCGCTCGCCGATCTGGTCCAGGAAGGCAATGTCGGCCTGATGAAGGCGGTGCGACGCTTCAATCCCGAAAAGGGCGTGCGCCTGGTGTCCTTTGCGGTGCACTGGATCAAGGCCGAGATGCACGAGTACATCCTGCGCAACTGGCGGATCGTGAAGGTTGCCACCACCAAGGCACAGCGCAAGCTGTTCTTCAACCTGCGCAGTGCCAAGAAGAGCCTTGGCTGGCTGAACAACGAGGAAGCGAGTGCGGTGGCGCGTGATCTCGGCGTGGAGGTTGCCGAGGTGCGGCGCATGGAGGGACGTCTGAGTGCAACCGATGTCGCCTTCGATGCCGCTGTGGATGAGGATGACGAAACTGCGCGCTTCGCTCCGGTGCACTACCTCGAGGACCAGCGTTTCGACCCGGAGCGCATGCTCGAGGACAGCGACTGGGAGTCGAGCAGCCGGGAGCGGCTGGCGCAGGCGCTGGCCACGCTCGATGAGCGCGGCCAGCAGATCGTCCGCCGTCGCTGGCTGGAAGATAACAAGGCCACATTGCATGAACTGGCCGCCTGTTTCGGTGTGTCGGCAGAGCGCATCCGCCAGCTCGAGCAGGCAGCCCTTGGCAAGCTGCGTGCTGCGATGGGTGCGTGAGCGAGATCGACGACGGCAATACACACCCACCACGTCCGATTCGCAGCTTCGTACGCCGCCAGGGGCGGTTCACGCCGGCGCAGCGTGCCGCGACGGAGCAGCTGTGGACTCGGTACGGGCTCGATCATGCAGCCGGACAGATTGAACCGTCGCGGCTGTTTCCGTCCCGTTCGCGCCTGATCGTCGAGATCGGCTTTGGCATGGGATACACGCTGGCAGAGCTGGCTGCGCGTGATCCCGACTGCGGTTTCATCGGCATCGAGGTGCATCGTCCGGGCGTCGGCAAGCTGCTGGCGCTGCTGGAAGAGCAAGGGCTCGAGAATGTACGCGTCTACTGCCACGACGCCGTAGAGGTTCTGGGCCACTGCATTCCCGATGAATCGCTCGATGGGCTGCTGCTGTTCTTCCCCGATCCCTGGCACAAGAAGCGCCACCACAAGCGACGACTCGTACAGCCGCCGTTCGTGGCGCAGGTGCAGCGCAAGTTGAAGCCGGGAGGCACTTTTCACCTCGCAACCGACTGGGAGCACTACGCGCAGCAGATGCTCGAGGTCGTCGAGGCATCGACCGGCTGGGTGAACCTCGCCGGAAAGGGGTGTTTCGCACCACGGCCGGCCACGCGCCCCGAAACCCGCTTCGAGGCTCGCGGCCTGCGCCTCGGGCATGAGGTGCGTGACCTGCTTTTCCGCAAGGTCGAAGCATCCGCTCAGGCAAACTCACCGAGTACCGAGTCCAGATAGCGGAAACCCATTGGCGTGGTTGCCAGTCGTGCTGGATCGTCGTGCATCAGGCCTCGTGCAGTGAGCCTTGCGACACGCTGCGCGATCGTTGCGAAGGTCAGCCCGGTGCGCGCCTCGAATTCCGCCATCGTTGCACCGTCGGGCAGGCGCAGCGCGTTCATCAGGAATTCGAGGGGCAGCTGTGCGGGTTCGACGGTTTCCTCGATGCGCTTCGACGCCACGTTCCCACTCAGGTAGTCGTGCGGTGTGCGTGTGCGCCGTGTGCGCAGCACCTGCAGTGGTGTTCCCCGGCTGAGCTTGCCGTGTGCGCCTGCGCCGATTCCCAGATAATCGCCGAAGTGCCAGTAGTTCAGGTTGTGACGGCACTGCTGCCCGGGACGCGCCCATGCCGACACCTCATAGCGTTCGTAGCCGGCTGCGCCGAGCAGACGCTCACCCTGCTCCTGGATCTCTGCCAGCGCGTCCTCGGCTGGAAGCCGAGGTGGACGACGACCGAACACCGTGTTCGGTTCCAGCGTGAGCTGATACCAGGACAGATGCTGCGGCTCGCATTCCAGCGCCGCCTCGAGGTCTGACATCGCCTGTCGGGGTGTCTGTCCAGGGAGTCCGTGCATCAGATCGAGATTGAACGAGTCGAATCCGACACGACGCGCCGCAGCTGCTGCCGCGCGGGCGCTGCGCGAGTCGTGCACACGCCCGAGTGCGCTCAGGCTGGTGTCACTGAAGCTCTGCACGCCAATCGACAGGCGGTTCACTCCCGCTGCCCGATAGCCGGCAAAGCGCGCCAGTTCGGCACTGCCCGGGTTTGCCTCGAGCGTGATCTCGACGCTGCTCGCCAGTGCCGTGCGCTCGCGTACTCCATCGAGCAGTCGGGCGATCAATGGGGCCGGACACAGGCTTGGTGTGCCGCCACCGATGAAGATCGACTGCAGCTCACGGCCTGCGGTGGCCTCCACCTCGAGCTCCAGGTCCTGCAGCAGTCGATCCACATAGCTCGCAAATGGCGCATCGCCCTGGATCGAGTAGGAATTGAAGTCGCAGTAAGGGCACTTGCGCTCGCACCATGGCAGGTGGATGTACAGTGCCAGCGGTGGCAGTCGTGTCAACGCTGTGCCTCGAGAGCGTGCAGCAGTGCAGCAAGGGCCCGTGCGCGGTGGCTCAGGCGGTTCTTCGTCTCGCGCGACAGCTCGGCTGCCGAGCGCGTCTCGCCGCAGGGTATGAACAGTGGATCGTAGCCGAAGCCGCCCTCGCCCGTTGCCGCGCGGGCAATCCTGCCTTCCCAGCTGCCACTGCAGATCAGCGGCATGGGGTCCAGCGGGTGGCGCAGCAGCACCAGCACGCAGTGAAACCGTGCACCACGCTGCGGCTCGGGCACATCGTGCAGCGCAGCAAGCAGCCTGACGTTGTTCGCAGCATCGCTGGCTCCCTCCCCGGCGTAGCGCGCCGAGTGGACACCGGGCGCGCCGTCGAGCGCATCGACGACGAGGCCGGAGTCATCGGCAAGCGCTGCAAGACCGCTGCATGCACTGGCGTGGCGTGCCTTCAGGATGGCATTCTCGACGAAACTGCTTCCCGTTTCGGCAACCGCGGATACGGCAAAGTCGCTCTGCGCACGAACATGGATCGAGGCGCCGGCGAGCAGCGCCCGCAGCTCCTGCAGCTTTCCCTTGTTGGAACTCGCGATCACCAGCTCACGCAGTGGCTCAGTCGGCATGCAGCGCCTGCTGGAATTCGAGCCGCAGCGGTGTCGTCTCCCCCTCGGGGGTGACCGAAATGTCGAAGTACCCCGTCTCGGCGCTGTCGAAGCCGAATTCCGCGATGTAGTAGATCGCACCGTCCTCGCGGATCGTGCGAAACACCAGTTCCTCCTTGCGGATCAGGTCGCCGCGTGTGCCGCTGACACGTGCCTCGACAGCCTCTGTCCCCCTGCGCAGTGCAATGTTCAGGACGCCGCGATCGCTGCCACGCACGATGCCGTAGGCAGCCGCGATATCGGGTTGCAGGAAGCTGCTGGCGAACACGCTGTAGTGCATCTCGAAGGCGCCGAACTGGCGGGTCTCGGCCTGTGCTGCCGATGCCCACAGCAGGCAGCAGGCGAGCAGCGTGATTGGCCGAAGGGAAAACCGGTGCAGCAGTATGTTCATCATCGGGTCACATGGTAGATGGCGGTGGCCCCGAACAGGTTGGGCAGGCTGCGCGCGAGCAGCGATGCCCGGTTCTGTGTGTCGACCACCGTACGGTTGATGACATGGATGTTCTTTTCCCGACACAGAACCTCGAAGTCGGAGACGGTGCAGAAGTGGATGTTGGGCGTGTCGTACCAAGTGTACGGCATGAAGCGTGACACGGGCATGCGACCGATGCCGGCCAGATACAGGCGACTGCGCCAGTTGGCGAAGTTCGGAAACGTGATGATGCACTCGCGCCCGATGCGCAGCATCTCGTCGAGCACCAGGTGCGGGTAGCGCACCGCCTGCAGGGTCTGCGTCATGATCACGGTGTCGAAGCTCGCGTCGCGAAAGTTCCCCAGGCCGCGGTCGAGATCCTGTTCGATCACGTTGACACCGCGCTCCAGGCACAGGGAAATCCTCAGTGGATCGATCTCCAGACCGTAGCCGCGCACCGCGCACTGCTCGGCCAGCCCGGCAAGCAGGCTGCCATCACCGCAGCCGAGGTCCAGCACGCGCGCCCCCGGGCGGATCCAGTCGCGGATGATCGGCAGCTCAACGCGCATCGGTGCCTCGTGGTGTCTGTATCGTCAGGTGCACCCGTTCGAGGTAGCGGCGCAGTACGTCGTGGTAGCGTGCGAGCGGCAACAGGAAGGCATCATGGCCTTCGTTCGCTTCGATCTCGGCGTAGCTCACGTCGCGCCCGGCGCCGATCAGCGCATCGACGATCTCGCGTGAGCGCCGTGGCGGAAACCGCCAGTCGCTCGAGAACGACACGACGAGGAACCTGCAGCGTGCCTGTTCGAACGTGGCCACCGGGTCATCGCCGAAGTCGCGCGTGAGATCGAAGTAATCGAGCGCCCGCGTCATCAGCAGGTAGGTATTGGCGTCGAAATTGTCGGCAAAGTGATCGCCCTGGTAGCGCAGGTAGCTCTGCACCTGGAATTCCGCCTCCGCCTCGCTGCCCGGTGTGATCGAGCCATGGCGCAGTTCGCGGCCGAACTTGTCGCGCATCACCTCGTCCGAAAGGTAGGTGACGTGCCCGATCATGCGCGCGATCGCCAGTCCCTGTCGTGGCAGCGTGCCGTGCTCGAGGAACCAGCCGTCGTGAAACTGCGGATCGGCCATGATTGCCTTGCGCGCGATTTCGTTGAATGCGAGGTTCTGTGCCGAGAGCCGCAGCGCTGCAGCAATCACCATGCAGTGGCGGATGCGCTCCGGGTGATCGATCGCCCAGCGCATGGCCTGCATGCCACCGAGGCTGCCGCCGATCACCGCAGCCCAGCAGTCGATGCCGAGGACATCGGCGAGGCGTCGCTGTGTGGCGACCCAGTCGCGCACGTGCACGACTGGAAACTCGGGCCCCCAGATGCGACCGGTCGCCGGGTTGATGCTGCGTGGCCCGGTGCTGCCTGCGCAGCCTCCCACATTGTTCAGCGCGACGACGAAGAAGCGTTGTGTATCGATCGGCTTGCCCGGTCCGATGCAGTTGTCCCACCAGCCGGGCTTGCGATCGCTTGCGGAATGCAGCCCCGCGGCATGGTGGTGACCGCTCAGTGCGTGACAGATCAGCACCGCGTTCGAGCGTTGCGCGTCGAGTGTGCCGTAGGTCTCGTAGACGAGTTCCCAGGACGGCAGTGTGCGTCCGCAGGCAAGGGTCAACGGTTCCTCGAAGCGCTGTATGCGCGGAGAAACGATACCGACACTGCCGGTCGTTGCCGGTGACTCGATGCTCATGCAGACTCCTTGGGGGTGGCTCAGCCTAGCAACAGCGCATGGCGCTGTTCAAGCGCATGGGTCGTCCATCGCGGCTTCGACCGGGATTGTGGACGGCGCACGGATGCGCACGGTTTTCAGGCGACTGCCGTGGCCGCTGCTGATCTCGACGGCGCTTGCCGGGACGCCGAATGCCTCGGCGAGGAAGTGCCGCAGCCGCAGGTTGGCCTCGCCATCGCTCGGCAGAGCATGGATGCGCACCCGCAACCGACCGCCATGCGCGCCGATGATGCGGTCTTCCCGCGCCCGCGGTTGCACCTGGCAGCGCAGCACCAGTACCTCACCATCGTGGTGCCAGTGGCGTTCGTGGGTCATCAGAAGCCGATGATCAGGCCACCCGGCAGGCCAATGGCCTGGGCAATGCCGCGCAGCACGATTTCGAGCACATTGATCGCAACGAAAACCAGGATGGGCGAGAAGTCCAGACCGCCAAGGGGCGGGAGCAGGCGACGCACCGGTGCCATCACGGGCTCCGTGAGCTGATAGAGCAGTGCAACGGCCGGGTGCTGGCTCTGTGGCGCAATCCAGCTCAGGATGATTGCTGCAAGAATGGCGAAGAAATAGATGTTGACGAGTACCGCACAGATACCGGTTGCCGCCCAGGCGAGCAACAGCAGCGGATTGGGTGGACGAAAGCCCGCGAGCCAGAGGATCAACAGTGCTGCCGCGCACTGGATTGCCATTGCCAGTACCAGGCTTGCCGTATCCAGGCGGCCCCATGAGGGGATGGCGCGGCGCAGTGGCCGCAGCAGCGGGTTGGTGATCCTGACGATGAGCTGTGAGATCGGGTTGTAGAAGTCAGCGCGCACCAGCTGCAGCAGCAGCCGCAGCAGCACGGCAAACAGCAGCAATCCCAACAGGCTCTGCAACACGTAGCGGAGTGCCTCGGTCATCGTTCCCATGGTGGCTGGATCCCGTTCAGTGCTGGCCGAGTTCTTCGGCAAGTTCACGCGAGCGGTTGCTCGCGGCCTCGAGTGCGTTTTCGAATATGCGGCGCAACCCGCGCTCCTCGAGCACGCGCAGCGCCCTCTCCGTGGTACCTCCGGGCGACGTGACGCGCCGACGCAGTTCGGTCACCGCAACGCCGCTCTCGAGCGCCATGCGCGCTGCACCCAGTGCGGTCTGTGCCGTCAGCGTGCGTGCCAGCACCGGATCGAGCCCGAGATTCTCGCCCGCGGTCTGCATCGCTTCCATGATCAGGAAGAAGTAGGCGGGGCCGCTGCCGGAGAGGGCCGTGACGGCATGCATCGCATCCTCGTCACTGACCCATGTCACTGAACCGATGCTGCCGAGAATACGCTCGGCCTCGCCTCGCTGTCCGGGGCTGACTCTCACCGTCGCGTAGAGCACCGATGCGCTCGCCTGCACCAGCGCTGGCGTGTTGGGCATGCAGCGCACGATTGCCGTGCCCTCACCTAGCCACGCACCGAGCGATGCCGTGCTGATGCCGGCTGCTATCGAGATCACCAGCAGCTCGTCAGCCGCAGTGGTACCGGCAATGTCCAGGCAGGCCGAGCGCAGCTGCTGCGGCTTCACTGCAAGCACGATGACGCCGGCACCCCTGACTGCATCGGCATTCGCCGCATGGGTGGTCACGCCGAGTGCGGCAAGCCGCTCCCTGCACTCGGGGTCCGGGTCCGAGGCGCGGATCGTTGCCGGATCCTGCCCCTGTGCGATCAGGCCGCCGATCATGCTGGCTGCCATGTTGCCGCCCCCGATGAAGGCGATTCCGTTGTGTTTCATTCAAGTCCTTCCTCTTGGTGACTCTTTGGCGCACGTGGACCAAACAGTGCAGTGCCGATACGTACGATGGTCGCGCCCTCGGCAATTGCCGCTTCCATATCCTCGCTCATGCCCATCGACAGCGTGTCGAGGCCTGCGATCTGCTGCTGCAGCTCGGCAAGGCAGCGCGCAAGACGTGCAAACGGTCGCCGCTGTCGCTCGAGCCCCCTGCTCGGCTCAGGCAGTGTCATGAGTCCCCGCAGGCGCAGTCGTGGGAGTGCCGCCACGGCCGTGGCGAGCCCCGACAGCTGTTCCGGAGAGACGCCTCCCTTGCTGCCTTCACCGGAGAGGTTCACCTCGATGCAGCACTCGAGCGGTGGCAGTGAGGCGGGGCGCTGCTCGTTCAGCCGCCTGGCGATGCGCAGACGATCGATGCCGTGGACCCAGGAGAAGCTGTGAGCGATCGCTGCCGTCTTGTTTGCCTGAATCCGACCGACAAAGTGCCAGCTCAACGGCAGCCCCGCCAGCAATCCGATCTTTGCCGTGGCTTCCTGAACGTAGCTTTCACCGAACTGTGACAGCCCCGCCCCGTGTGCCGCGCGTATCCGCTCGACCGAGTGGGTCTTGCCGATCGCCAGCAGCATGACCGAGCCGGGAGGGCGTCCGTAGCGGCGTTCAAGCATCGCGATGCGCGTGCGCAGCGCATCGACGCGTTCGGCGATCGTGTTCGTCGGTGATTCTTCGTCCATGGCACGGCAGCGTCTGCGCACCCTCCCCCTTTCCTTTACCCGCGCCCAGCGTGGTCTATTATACCGAAGGGTCTCGTGCAGCTGATCGTCTGCAGTACCTCGTCATTCATCGCCGGGAATTTCAATGGATATTACCGAACTGCTGGCCTTTTCCGTCAAACAGCGCGCATCGGACCTGCACCTCTCGGCTGGGTTGCCACCAATGATCCGTGTGGACGGCGACGTGCGGCGCATCAATCTGCCGCCGCTGGAGCACCGCGAGGTCCATGCGCTGATCTACGAGATCATGAACGACAAGCAGCGTCGGGACTACGAGGAATTCCTGGAGACGGACTTCTCATTCGAGGTTCCCGGTGTGGCGCGGTTTCGGGTCAACGCGTTCAACCAGAATCGTGGCTCGGGCGCGGTCTTCCGCACGATTCCCTCCAAGGTGCTCACGATGGAAGAGCTCGGCATGGGCCAGGTCTTTCGCGACATCAGCATGGAGGCGCGCGGACTCGTGCTGGTGACGGGCCCGACCGGCTCCGGCAAGAGCACCACGCTGGCAGCGATGGTCGATTACATCAATGACAACAGGTATCAGCACATCCTGACGATCGAGGATCCGATCGAATTCGTCCACGAGTCAAAGAAGTGCCTGGTCAACCAGCGTGAAGTGCATCGCGACACCCACGGATTTGCCGAAGCACTGCGTTCGGCACTGCGCGAGGACCCGGACATCATTCTGGTGGGCGAGATGCGAGACCTGGAGACGATTCGCCTCGCTCTTACCGCTGCGGAAACCGGCCACCTGGTGTTCGGCACGCTGCACACCACTTCGGCGGCAAAGACCATCGACCGCGTCGTCGACGTCTTTCCGGCGCAGGAAAAGTCGATGGTGCGCTCGATGCTCTCGGAGTCACTGATGGCAGTAGTTTCGCAGACGCTGCTGAAGCGCACCGGCGGTGGCAGGATCGCTGCACACGAGATCATGCGTGGTACGGCGGCCATCCGCAACCTGATCCGCGAGGACAAGGTGGCACAGATGTACTCCGCCATCCAGACGGGCTCCGGTGTCGGGATGCAGACGATGGACCAGTGCCTGAGCGATATGGTTGCAAAGCGCCAGATCACCCGCGAGGCCGCTCGCGAAAAGGCGAAGATCAGCGACAGTTTCTGAGCCTGGCGTCGCCGCCGGCCTGCTCACCATGAAGGATGATGCCTGATGGATGCCACCGAGTCGTCACAAAGAGAGATGGAAGTCTCGGACATGCTGGTGCGCATGTCCGAGAAGAAGGCCTCCGACCTGTTCATCACGGCGGGAGTCGCGCCGTGCATCAAGGTCAACGGACAGCTGCAGTTGCTCAATGAGACACCACTCACGCCGGAGCGCGTGCGCGAACTGGTGCTCAGCGTGATGAGCGACTCCCAGCGCAAGGACTTCGTGCGCACCCACGAGTGCAACTTCGCCATCAGCGCGCGTGGTGTCGGGCGGTTTCGTGTCAGTGCGTTCTACCAGCGCAACCTGGTCGGCATGGTGCTGCGGCGCATCGAATCGAAGATACCGACGATCGAGGAGCTGATGCTGCCGGCAATCATCAACGAGCTGGCGATGACCAAGCGCGGGCTGATCATCTTCGTCGGGGCGACGGGAACCGGCAAGTCGACCTCGCTGGCATCGATGATCGGCTATCGCAACCGCAACGCTTCCGGTCACATCATCACCATCGAGGATCCGATCGAGTACGTGCACCAGCACATCAAGAGCATCGTGACGCAGCGCGAGGTCGGCATCGATACCGAGAGCTTCGAGGTCGCCCTGAAGAACACGCTGCGTCAGGCCCCAGATGTGATCCTGATCGGGGAGATTCGTACCCGCGAGACGATGCAGCACGCAGTCACCTTCGCCGAAACCGGTCACCTGTGCCTTGCCACGCTGCACGCGAACAACGCCAACCAGGCGCTCGACCGTATCCAGAACTTCTTCCCGACCGACGCGCGGGATCAGTTGTGGATGGATCTGTCGCTCAACCTGAAGGCAATGATTGCCCAGCAGCTGATTCCGACGGTCGATGGACGGGGGCGGCGTGCTGCAGTCGAGGTGCTGATCAACACACCCCTGGTGGCCGATCTGATCCGCAAGGGTGAGGTGCACTCGCTGAAGGAGCTCATGGCGCGCTCGACCGAGCTGGGCATGCTGACCTTCGACCAGTCGCTGTACCAGCTCTACTGCGATGGTGTGATCTCCTATGAGAACGCAATGCAGTACGCTGATTCGCAGAACAACCTGCGCCTGATGATCAAGCTGGGCACACAGACTTCCGGTCTTGGGCGCGCCAGTGGCCTCACGCTCGATGATTCGCAGGAGAATGCCGGACAGGTGTTCGGCCGGCGTCCCTGATCAGTCCGGGTTTGCCGATGTTCCGCCGGCGCTGAACCAGGTCTCGAGGATGATGCAGGCAGCCACGCTGTCCAGCGCCGCGTGCGCGCTGCCGTCGAGCAGTCGCCCGCGAGCCGCGAAGGTGCTCAATCGTTCGTCCACCAGCTCGCAGCGCAGCCCGAAGCGTCCGTGCAGGCGCCGTGCAAAGCGTGAGGCGCGTTCGCTGATCGGACTCGGTGTGTCGTCCATGTTCAGTGGCAGCCCCACCACAAGCACGGTGGGCGCCCATTCGCTGATCAGGCGCCGCACCTGCTCCCAGTCGGGTACGCCGTCACGCGCAGCGAGTGGTGGCAGTGCCCTGGCGGTTGCCGCAAGCGGGTTTCCGATCGCCACCCCGATACGGCGCAGACCGTAATCGAAAGCCAGTACATTGCCCGTCATGTGTGCTCAGGCGTTGCCGAAGGTGGCGCTCAGCAGGTCGAGGTTGATCCCGAGTCGTGATGCCGCCGCCTGCACACGCTGCTCCAGCGGAACATTGAACAGTATCGTTGCCTCTGCCGGCAGGGTGAGCCACGCGTTTGCGCCGAGCTCCTGCTCGAGTTGCCCTGGTCCCCAGCCGGCGTAGCCAAGTGCAATCAACGCATTTTCGGGTCCATCGTCGTGTGCGATCGATTCGAGGATGTCGCGCGAGGTGGTGAGGCTGATCTCTGCGCTGATGTCCAGCGTTGCCTGCCAGCGTCGGGAATCGTCGCGCCAGTGCAGCACGAAGCCGCGTTCGGTGGATACGGGACCCCCGGCGAGCACCGGCTGAGGGTGACTGTGGTGAAAATCATGGATTTCGAGGTGTTCGAAGATATCGTCGAAACTGATGTCCAGTGCGCGGTTCACCACGATGCCCATCGCACCGTACTGATCATGCTCACACAGGTAGGTGATGCTGTGGGCAAAAAGCGACTCCCGCAGTCCCGGCATGGCGATCAGGAAGTGGTTGCGCAGGCTGGCATTCATGCGGGCATTGTGGGTCGCCAGTGTCCGGCGTGGCAAGTGCGCTCAGTCGTTGGCGCTCAGGCGGTTGGCGCGGAATTGCCAGGTACGGATGATTTCGAGCCGATCGGCTCGTGCGGCAATCGCTGCGGGGAAGGCATTGAAAGGTGCAGCCAGGCGCACGATCTGCACTGCGGCGTTGTCCAGCAGCTCATGGCCGGAACTCTGCAGCACGCGTGTCTCGATGACGCTGCCGTCGGGACGCAATGCCACCAGCAGCCGCAGCTCGCCATAGAGCCGACGTCGCTTCGCCTCGATGGGATAATGTTCGTTACCGATTGCCTCGACACGCTGCTTCCAGGCGAACAGGTAGGCCGCATCGGCCGCCTCACGGGTCGCGGCCGATGTCAGGCGTTCGATGCGCGGCATCTTTGCGTAGGCCTGACGCTGTGCATCGAGCCGGGCGAGCAGCGTGGCGATCTCGCTTGTCGTCTGCACATGCTGCGGGGTATCGGGCAGCATGGGTTGGTCGTACCCGGACTCCTCACTCGGAGGAGTGCTCGAGACCTCTTCGCTGTGGCGGGTCTCCAGCAGCGGTACGGACGTTGCCTCCCGGGGGGCGCCTGCCATGGGTGTGAATGCCGGCTGAACGATGGCTGCTTCGAAGGATCCCACCACGGGCACCGTCGGGTCGTTGGCATCCCGTTCGATCCCGCTCCCGCGCTGGCTGAACTGGGCGAGAAGCTCCGTATCGGGAGAGGCCTGATCGTCATGCTGCAACGCCAGCGTCACGTCCAGTGCCGGCGCACGTGCAGGGGGCCGGTGGTGCATGACGCCTATGCCGAGGAGCGCTGCAGCGTGCAGCAGGAGTGCCAGCAGCACGCTCAGGCGCAGTCGCTCGGCAGGTGCGGCCCGGGCGTGGCGCATGGCATCAGCGCCCCATGCGTGCGGTGATCGCGTCGATGACTGCCGAACCGATGTCCAGGCCATGGGCATCGTTCAGTTCGCGAATGCAGGTCGGACTGGTCACGTTGATCTCGGTGAGATACTCGCCGATCACGTCCAGTCCGACGAACAGCAGACCGCGCGCACGCAGTTGCGGGCCGACCTCGGCGGTAATCCAGCGGTCTCGTTCGCTCAGGATACGCGCCTCGCCGCGGCCGCCGGCAGCGAGATTGCCGCGCGTCTCGCCAGGGGGCGGAATGCGCGCCAGCGCGTACGGAACGGGCTCGCCGTCGATCATCAGGATGCGCTTGTCGCCGTCGGTGATTGCCGGGATGAAGCGCTGGGCCATGATCGTCGTGGTGCCGTGAGCTGTCAGCGTTTCCAGAATCACGCTGAGATTGGGGTCGCCGTCACGCACGCGAAACACGCCCGTGCCGCCCATCGCATCGAGCGGTTTCAGGATCACATCGCCGTGTTCGTGCTGGAATTCGCGCAGCTTCCGAGGGTCGCGGCTCACCAGCAGGGGCGGACAGCACTGTGGGAACTGGGTCGCGAAGAGCTTCTCGTTGCAGTCACGCAGTGCCCGCGGGTCGTTGACGACCAGGCAGCCCTCGCGTGCCGCAGCTTCGAGGATATAGGTCGAATAGAGGAATTCGCCATCGAAAGGTGGATCCTTGCGCATCAATATGACGTCGAGCTCACCAAGCGCCACCTCGTGCGCCATGCCGAGGCTGAACCAGTGTGCTGGATCCCGATGCACTTCCAGGGGGTGCACGCGTGCGTACGCACTGCCATTGCGCAGGAACAGATCCCCCTGTTCCATGTAGGACAGCTCCCAGCCACGATCCTGTGCGGCCCACAGCAGAGCCAGTGTGCTGTCCTTGGCGTAGTGCACCAGGCCTATCGGGTCCATCACGACACCGAGTCGTGTGTTCATCTGCGAACTCCGTCTGGGTTTCAGGCGTGCTTCCTGTATTTCCATGAGCCCATGGTCTATTAATTGTCGACTGTCGGACAACGATAGCAGATGCCGGTCGGTGCGATTGGGGGAGGGCTGGAAATGCAGCAGAATCCGGGTGGTCTCAAGGTGATGGTGATCGATGACAGCAAGACGATCCGCCGTACGGCCGAGACGCTGCTGGTGAAGGAAGGCTACGAGGTGATCACTGCGGAGGACGGCTTCGAGGCGCTTGCCAAGATCGTCGATCATCGCCCCGACATCATCTTCGTCGACGTGATGATGCCGCGCCTCGATGGCTATCAGACCTGCGCGCTGATCAAGAACAACCGTGAGTTTGCCGCCACGCCGGTCGTGATGCTGTCGAGCAAGGATGGGCTGTTCGACAAGGCGAAGGGGCGCATCGTCGGCTCGGACCAGTACCTGACCAAGCCCTTCAGTCGCAACGAACTGATCGGGGCGATCCAGCAGCACGCACGATCGGTGCATTGAGGGTACTGGGGATAAACGATGGCACGAATTCTGCTTGTCGACGACTCGCCAACGGAGAATTTCAGTATCGGCAGCATGCTCGGGCGCCATGGGCACGACGTCATCGCTGCAGAATCCGGTGAGGAAGGGATGCGGCTCGCACGCGAACACCACCCCGACCTGATTCTGATGGATATCGTGATGCCCGGACTCAACGGATTCCAGGCGACCCGCCAGCTCACTCGCGATCCGCGCACAGCCGCGATCCCCGTCGTGATCCTGACCTCGAAGACCCAGGACAGCGATCGCGTATGGGCGCAGCGCCAGGGGGCGAAGGACTATCTGACCAAGCCGGTCGAGGAAGTGGTGCTGCTGAGCACCATTACCCGTGTGCTGGGCAGGTCACGCTCTTGATTTCGCCGCGGATGGATGCCAGCGCGCCGTTTGCGCGGCTACTGGAGATCGACGCCAGGGCGCGGCGTGATCGAGCCGGCAGTGATGCTGATCTGCGCACGCAGGCGCACTGGACGGGAGTGGGATTTTCCATGCTCGGCCAACGCCTCGTCGCACCCATGGGAACGGTGACGGAAATCCTGAAGGTGCCGACACTGGCTCGACTGCCTCGAGTGCAACCATGGGTTGAAGGGATCGCGAACGTCCGTGGACGCCTGTTGCCGGTCATCGGCCTGGCGGCATTTCTTGGCGGCAGTGCAACTCTGGCATGGCGCAGTCATCGTGTGCTGGTGCTGGCGAGCGAGGCCTTCGACTGTGCGCTGTTGGTCGATGAGGTCTACGGATTGAAGCATTTCACTGCGGAATCCCGTCGTGAGCAGGTCGATATCGGATCTGCGCTGGCTCCTTATGTGGATGGTTTCTACAGCGGGATCGAGGGCAATTGGGGGGTGTTCCATCCCGATCTGCTTCTTGGTGACAGGCGTTTTCTGGACGCGGCGCGCTAGCGTGCCCACATGCGCTACCCATGGTGCGCTGAATGTACTGGCGAGGGGGTCGAGCAATGATCGCAAGGCACGATGGATCGGCTGGCGGTGCGGGGACGCGGGTGCGCTGGATCGCAGTGTGGGGGGGCGTGCTCGCCGTGGCGGCCCTCGCATTCGTCTGGAGCCTCTATGTGATCCTGCGCGATACGGCTCGCGACAGCAGCTATCGCGAGATGCTCGGCAACCTGCGGGTGCTGTCCCAGCAGGTCGAAGCCTCGGCACGCGAGGCCGTCACGGGTGATGTGCAGGCGCTCGATGCGCTGGCACGCTCGCGCACCGAATTCGGCTCCGGTTTTGCGCAACTCGATCGCGGCAGCGAGTCGCTGCCGTCGCCACGTGCCTTGCTGCCGAACGAGTTCGCCGAAATCGAGGCAGCGTGGAACGAGGTTGATCGTGCCGCATTGGCCATCACCGCGCGCCGTGACAACCTGCAGTTCATCGGCGAGCTCTCCGGGACGATCGGCAGTTCCATCGATGCGGTGCAGAAGCACGTGGCGCGGATTGCCGAATTGCTTGCCTCCGCCGGTGGGTCCGTCAGGCAGGCGGCGCTGGCCGAGCGACAGAACTGGCTCGTCGAGCGCATCGCACGCAACCTCGATCGCATTGCCCAGGGTGAGGACGCCACTGCCGCGGCCACGCGTTTCAGTGCCGATGTCGAGGAGTTCGTCGACACGCTCGGTGCACTGCAGCGCGGCAGCGCGACGCTTGGTCTGCCGGCGCTCACCAACGCTGAAGCGCTCGAGGATGTGCGCGAGACCCAGCGTGTGTTCCGGCTCATTGGGGATGCACGCCAGCGCATCCTCGAGGCGGCACCCGATATTGAACAGGCGCGTGGTGCGGCGCAGGCCGTTGCGCGTGATGCGCCGCGACTGCTGAACGCTACGGGCCTGACCTCGGATCGCATCAGCGAGCTGCAGGGCAGGCGTCCCGTCAACGCAGGCACCACTCTGCTGCTCGGTGCGCTGGTTGCGGTCTCCCTGTTGATGATCGGCATCCTGTGGATGCGTGATACGCGCCAGCGTCTGGCGCGGACAGCAGCAACGAACGAGCGCAACCAGCAGGCGATCCTGCGCCTGCTCGACGAGATCGCCGGACTCGCCGATGGTGACCTGACCGCTAGCGCAACCGTGACCGAGGACTTCACCGGCGCCATAGCCGATGCCATCAACTACACGATCGATCAGCTGCGGGTGCTGGTGTCGTCGATCAACGGCACGGCGCAGAGCGTATCCCAGGCGGCGGAAGACACTCAGGCCACCGCACGGCACCTCGCCGAGGCTTCGGAACATCAGGCTCAGGAAATCACCGGCGCTTCCTCGGCGATCAACGAGATGGCGGTGATGATCGACCAGGTCTCCTCGAATGCCGCCGAATCGGCAGCCGTCGCAGATCGCTCCGTGGCTCTTGCCAACAGCGGCTCCCAGGTCGTGCAGAACACCATCGGCGGCATGGATACGATCCGCGAACAGATCCAGGAAACCGCAAAGCGCATCAAGCGCCTGGGTGAGAGCTCGCAGGAGATCGGTGATATCGTCTCACTGATCAACGACATTGCCGATCAGACGAACATTCTGGCGCTCAACGCCGCCATCCAGGCATCGATGGCCGGTGAGGCCGGGCGTGGCTTTGCAGTCGTCGCCGACGAGGTGCAGCGCCTTGCCGAGCGCTCCAGTGGTGCGACGCGCCAGATCGAGGCACTGGTGAAGACGATCCAGTCGGACACGCATGAAGCAGTGATGTCGATGGAGCAGACCACGACCGAGGTGGTACGCGGCGCGCGCCTTGCCGAGGACGCGGGCGTTGCACTCGAGGAAATCGAGACCGTCTCGAAAAGCCTTGCCGCACTGATCCAGAATATCTCCAACGCGGCACGCCAGCAGGCGTCATCGGCCGGTCATGTCTCGAACACCATGAACATCATCCAGGAGATCACCTCGCAGACTTCGACAGGAACTGCCGCGGCAGCACAGTCGATCGGCAAGCTCGCCACGATGACCAACGAGCTGCGCTCCTCGGTTGCCGGTTTCAAGCTGCCCGAGATCGGGCACCCATCGCGCTCGCGCTGATTGCACGCGGAACGCGCAATGGAAAAGGATCTCGGTGCGCTGCAGTGGGTGGCCGACGAGCTCGGGCAGGTGTCCGAGCAGCTGGTGCGCTCACTGCTTGGCTTTGCCGATGATCCAGCGCACGCGAGCCGCCTGGCTGCCTGCCTGGCGGATGCACACCAGATTCACGCCACGCTGCGCCTGCTGGCCGTACCGAGCGCGGAAGTGCTTGCCGGCGAGATCGAGCAGACCCTGCTGGCGATGTCGAGCGCCGAACTCAACCCATCGAGCAACGTCCTGCAGACCCTGCTGGCAGCCGTGATGGAGCTGCCCCCCTATCTGCGCCGGGTGGGTTCGGAGCGGCGAGAGTCCCCGCGCGATGTGCTGGCAGTGCTGAACGATCTGCGTGCGTTGCGTGGTGAGCAGCCGCTGCCGCCCCCTCCGATCGAGCTGGGTTTTGCCCACGAGGCACTGCTGCTGGAGACAGGTACAGGTGCCCCGCGCGCCTCGCCCGACGAGGTGCAGCTGCTGCGCGTGGTGCGCCAGCGATTCCAGACGGAGCTGATCGGCGTGCTGCGCAACGAGGCAACCGAGCAGCGGCTTGCGCAGCTGGCACGAGTCTTTGCGCTGCTTGGTCAGCGTCTCGGCTCGAAGGGGCACCGCCTGTTCTGGGAAACCGCATCGGCCTGGACGGACGGGCTGAAGCACGGTGGCCTGGCGCTCGATTCGCGGGCGCATGCGTTGCTGCGCGAGCTCGATGGCGAATTGCGCGCGGCGGTTGCTCTCGAGGTCGACTGCTACACGCGGGCTCCTGAACCAGGGCTGTGCACCCGGCTGCTCGAGTCGCTCGCCACATCGGCACCGGTCAGCGAGAGTGTCGTCGAGATGCAGCGGCGTCATCGACTACTTGGCGCACCGGTGATGCGCCACGACATGGGCGCTACCGGGGCTGCCATCGCGGCGCTCAGCGAAGAGCTCGGTGGTGCGCTGCAGCGACTCGAACTCACCGAGGGGGATGCCCTGGCCAGCGCACGCACGCTGCAGGAGCTCCAGCCTGAACTCGGCCGTGCGGCACAGTTGCTCGTGGGGCTGGGTTTCCATGAGGAATTCGCACTGCTGCAGACCCAGATCGAGCGTATTGGCGCCGGGTTCAGTGCCGGTTCCAGTCTCGAAGAAGAACTTACCTCGATCTCTGTGGCGCTGCTCGACCTGGACCAACGCCTGGCGAAGCGTGCGATCGCTGCCGGTGGCGGAGGGGTGGCGCTGGCTCTTCGCCGCCATCCGCTGCAGCGTGCCCTGGAGGCGGTGTGCCGTGAGGTGGAGGATGCGCTGGGGCGCGTGAAGCAGACCGTTGCCGACTACCTGTCGTCGTACGGTGGCCTGGCTGTGCTGATGCAGCTGCCGGAGGAGTTGCAGCGGCTTGCCGGCGTGCTGCAGCTCGCTGGACTGGATGCCGCAGCCGATGTCCTGCACGGTTGCCGCGAGCATCTCGTTGTCGTGCTTGCCGGTGAGCGAGCTGCCCCGAATGCGCGGGTGATCGATACGTTGGCCGATGCGCTGGGGGCAGTCGAGTATTTCCTTGAACGCTTCGTGATCGATGGTTATGCCGCGAACCTGATATTGGCCCGGGCCGTCGATGCCGTGCGCGGCCTGGCAGCACCGTTGGCAGAGCCGCCGCCCGAACCCGACACGCAGGCGATACTCGATGAGCTTGCCGAGGGGATTCTGCTCGACTCCGATGCCGACCAGGGCGCACCGCAGCCTGCGGCGCCTGCGCCCGTTGCCAGTTCGCAAGCCAAGTCCGGGGCGCCCGCTGGAGTCGAAGTCGACCCCGAGATCGTGGGAATCTTCGTCGAGGAAGCCACTGAAGTGCTGACCACCATCGACAGTCAGTTGCCGCAGTGGCAGGCCCAGCCGGGGCCGGGGAGCGCCCTGACCGAATTGCGCCGTGCCTTCCACACGTTGAAGGGCAGTGGGCGCATGGTCGGTGCCGGGCAGCTCGGCGAGCTGGCCTGGAGTGTCGAGAAGCTGCTGAACCGCGTTCTCGACGGCGCCCTCGCACCCTCGCTGGCAGTGGTCGATGCCGTGGTCGATGCGCGCGAGCTGCTGCCCGGACTGGTGGAGGTGTTCTCTGCGGGTGGCGAGCCCGATCGCCATGCCGTGGAGTCGTTGTGCACACGCCTCGATGCGCTGGCGCGTGGTGAAGAGGTGCCAATGGTGGCAGCCGTGCAGGCGGTGCCGTCACAGTCGCCACAAGCGGCTCCGGCAGCTGCCGATCACGGGGTTGGTGAGCGTCTGCTGACGATATTCGTCGAGGAGCTCAGCGAACACCTCCATGCCCTGCACGCCTATCTCGAGGCGCCCGAGCGCGGTGCGGTGACCCAGTCGCTGCTGCGTACCCTGCATACGCTGCACGGCAGTTCCAGCGCAGCAGGCAATGACAGTCTGACACTGGTGCTGGAGCCGCTGGACGATATGGTCCACGGTGTCGGCGAGGCGGGTGGTGTGCTCACTGTGTCGCAGCTGGCACTGCTGTCACGTCTGTGCGAGCTGCTGGAGTACGCGCAGTCCGACTCCGTCGACGGCGCGATGCTGCACTCGCGCGCGCAGGCGCTGCACGTGCAGATCGAGGAGCTCTACCCGCAGGCAGGCCATCTCGCTCATCCCGATGCGCGCCTGGTGCGCTTCCTGCACGAGGCACTCGAAGGATTCGATCGTGGCGTGTCGCTGCTCGCCGAGTGGCGCACGGCACACGACGGCTCGGCAGTCGGCCGTGCGTTTCTTGCAGAGCTGCGTGCGGTGCACGAGGCAGCGGCACGACTGGGTGTCGATGGTGTGCTGCGCCTCTCGCAGCCGCTGCTGGATGTGCTGGCACCAGCGCTCGAGGCGCGACGGCTGCAGCAGCCCCCGGTCGAGCTGTTCACACTGCTTGGCGAAGCCTGCGAGGCTGGCCTCGATGTGCTCGACCGTCTGGCGGCGAGCGAACTGCCCGACGTCCCCACCGCTCTCATCGAGCGCCTGCAGGCGCTCGATGTGCTGGTTGCGCCGGCGTCAGTGGATGTGCAGCCGGAGACGGACGACGATCCGGAAGCGATCCGCGAACGCATACGTACCGATCTGGTACAGGCGGATCCCGAACTGCTGGACATCTTCCTCGAGGAAGCCGAGGAGTTGATGACCTCGATCGACGAGGCGCTCGACTCCTGGCGTCGCACCCGTGACGATCGGGAGTCATTCGACGATCTGCAGCGTCATCTGCACACGCTCAAGGGGGGCGCGCGCATGGCGGGGTTGGCCTGCCTGGGCGAACTCAGCCACGATTTCGAAGCCCTGCTGATCAACGGCACCCAGCGTTTCGGGAGTTTCGATGACACTTTCCTGAGCGGTGTGGCTGATTTTCATACGCGGCTGCTGAGCGCGATGGCCGTGATCAGAAGCCATCGGCTGGTGGCCGAACCCCGGCAGGAGGTGGCGCCCACCGAAGAGATGCAGGCCGTGCTCAGCCCACAGGCAGCGCTCACCGAGGCGGTTGCGCCAGTGGCGAAGAAGGCGGCGGCGAAGCCGCGGGGCGAGGTGGTGCGCGTCTCGGCACAGCTTCTCGAGGAGCTGGTGAACCTTGCCGGCGAGACAAGCATCTCGCGTGCGCGTGTCGAGGAGCAGGTGAGTGAGCTGGGCCAGCTCTTTGACGATATGCAGGGGGCGATCGAGCGTGTCCAGGGTCAGGTGCGTCAGCTCGACATCGCCACCGAGGCCCAGGTGCTGTTTCGCCGTGAGCGTGCCGACGGCTCCTTTGCCGAGGGCTTCGATCCGCTCGAAATGGATCGCTACTCGCAGCTTCAGCAGTTGTCGCGCTCCCTGGTCGAGAGTTCATCGGATCTGCTCGACATCAAGCGTACGCTGGCGGAAAAGGCGCGCGACCTTGAAACGGTGCTGATCCAGCAGGCGCGCATCAATGGTCAGCTGCAGGAAGGACTGATGCGCTCGCGCATGGTGCCGTTCCTGAGTGTCGTGCCGCGACTCAAGCGCCTGGTGCGCCAGGTCGCCGGTGAGCTCGGCAAGGAAGCGGAACTCGTGATGGGCAGCGTCGAGGGCAACCTCGATCGCGGCATCCTCGAGCGCGTGGTCGCACCGCTGGAACACATGCTGCGCAATGCGGTCGATCACGGCATCGAGGCACGCATCCTGCGACTCGAACGTGGCAAGCCGGCCTGTGGACAGATCCGCATCGACATCGTGCGCGATGGTGGTGATGTGTTGATCATCGTTGCCGATGACGGTGCGGGTATCGACCTGGGTGCCGTGCGTGACAAGGCCATCGAGCGTGGTCTGCTTGCTCCCGAGGCACGGCTGCGCGAGCACGATGTGCTGCAGTTCATCCTTCACCCGGGCTTCAGTACGGCTGCTACGGTGACGCAGATCTCGGGGCGTGGCGTCGGCATGGATGTGGTCAGCAGCGAAATTCGCCAGATGGGCGGTGCGCTGGAAATCGACAGCCGGCACGGCGAAGGCACGCGCTTCGTGGTGCGCCTGCCGTTCACAGTCTCGGTGAACCGTGCGCTGCTGGTTGGCGTGGGCCAGGAAACCTACGCACTGCCGCTGAACACCGTTGCCGGAGTGGTGCGCATGCGAGCCGATGAACTTGCACGCCACCTTCGCGAAGGCCTGGCGTTCGAGTATGCGGGCCAGGATTATCGGATACGGCATCTCGGAACGGTGCTGTACCCCGATGAACAGCGCGAGCTGGACACGGGTATCGACACGGTATCCCTGGTGCTGGTACGTGGCGGCGGACAGACACTGGCGGTCGAGGTGGACCGCCTGCTGGGCGCCCGCGACATCGCGGTGAAGAGCCTTGGACCGCAGTTTGGTGCAGTCCCCGGCCTGAGCGGTGCCACCGTGCTGGGTGATGGCTCGGTGGTGCTGATCCTCGATCTGCCGGCGATGCTGCGCGTCGACGCGGCATGTGCTCCAGTGCCCAGCGAGCGAGTCGAACGCCCGAAGTCGCTGCGCCCGGTCGAGCGTCCGCCACTGATCATGGTGGTCGATGATTCTGTGACCGTGCGCAAGGTCACGTCGCGCTTCCTCGAGCGTGAAGGCATGCAGGTGCTGAGCGCAAAGGATGGCGCAGAGGCCATGCTGAAGCTTCAGGAACAGCAGCCCGACGTGATGCTGCTCGACATCGAAATGCCGCACATGGACGGCTTCGAGGTGATCAGCAAGGTGCGTCTCAGCGCGACGCTGCGCGAGCTGCCGATCATCATGATCACCTCGCGTACCGGCGACAAACATCGTGAACGGGCATTTGCGCTGGGGGCCAACGCGTATCTGGGCAAGCCGTACCAGGAATCGGTGCTGCTGGAACAGATCCGCACATTGCTCCCGCGCAGGGAGGTCGAGGCATGACGATGGCTGCGGGGGAGCTTGCGCGTGATCTCAGTGCACTGCTGTTGCCGCTCGCCGAAGAGCTGCTGATCGTGCCCAGTGCGGTGGTGGTCGAGATCATCCGTCGCCGTGAGCTGCTGCGTCCCGTACAGGCCCCTGCCTGGCTCCTCGGGATGTTGCACTGGCACGAGACGCTGATTCCGGTGCTGAGTTTCGAGACGCTGAACGGGGGTGTCATCAGAGACGGTGGACAGGGCGGCCGCATCGTGGTGATGAGTACCCTCGGCGAGGGAGGGGGCTGGCGCAACTACGCGATTCTGGCCCGTGGCGTACCGCACCTGCTGCTGATGACCGCTGCGGATGTGCACACCGATCCACAGCGCCCGCCCGGACCGGCAGAGCAGATGAAGGTGCGTGTGCACGGGCGCAATGCCGCGATCCCTGACCTCGATGCGTTGGAGGCGGCACTGCTGCAGGTGCGCGCTGGTACCAACTGAGCCGGATCAGGGCCCGAGATCCCCCCAGCGGTGCTGGAGGATTGCCAGCGCCGCGACGGGCGCGGTTTCGGTACGCAGTATCCGGGGGCCGAGCGACCAGGGCATCAGGCCTGCCTCGTGCGCCAGCGCGAACTCGCTGGCATCGAGCCCGCCCTCCGGGCCCACCAGGACGCGCAGTGCGGTGGGTGCCGGATGGCTCGGGAGCGTCCCGCTGTCGCTGGTGTGCAACACCAGTCCGGGAAGCTCGCTGTACGTGGCGAGCCAGTGCTGCAATGCCACCGGCTGTCCGATCGCTGGTACCCGGGTGCGCCCACTTTGTTCGCAGGCGGCAATCGCCACCTGCAGCCAGTGACGCAGTCGACTGTCGGCACGCGTGCCGTCGAATTTCGCGTTGCAGCGCGCAAGCAGCAGTGGCGTGATCGTTGCCACGCCCAGTTCGGTGCACTTCTGCACGACCCAGTCCATGCGTTCTCCGCGTGCCAGCCCGATGCCGAGGTGAATCGCGAGGGGACTTTCGGTGACGCAGGACAGCGGATCACCGACCGTCAGGCACACGGCATGTCGCTGCACCTCGTCGAGCGTCGCACGGAACTCGGCGCCGCTGCCGTCGAAAACCCGCAGCGCGGCACCCTGTTCGAGGCGCAACACATCACGCACATAATGTGCAGCCGCCTCGCGAAGTGTAACGACGGTGTCTGCGGCCAGCGCCTGTGCAACGAACAGCCGCGACAGGCGCATCCTCAGAGCAGTCCGGCCGCCCGACAGATCGCCAGTGTCGGCTCCGCCTGGTTCATCGTATAGAAATGCAGTCCCGGTGCGCCGCCCTCGAGCAGGCGCCGGCACAGTCCGGCGACGAATTCGACGGCGAAGGACTGTGTCGATGCCTCGTCATCCTGAAGTGTCTCGAGCCGACAGTGCAGCCAGCGCGGGATCTCGGCGCCACAGTTGCGGGCGAAGCGCGCCAGGTTCTGGTAGTTGAGTATCGGCATGATGCCGGGGTAGATCGGCTGCTCGATCCCCACTGCACGGCAGGCCTGCACGAAATGGAAATAGGCATCGGCATTGTAGAAGAACTGCGTGATGCCGCTGTCGGCACCGGCATCGAACTTCTGCTTGAGAAAGCGCAGATCCGTGTCGAAGTCGCGCGCCTGGGGGTGCATCTCGGGGTATGCGGCGACCTCGATCTCGAAATGCGCCCCGGTGTGCCTGCGCACGAAACGTACCAGCTCACTGGCGTGGATCATCTGCGACATGCCGCCGATTCCCGACGGCAGGTCCCCGCGCAGCGCGACCAGGCGCCGGATGCCGTTGTCGCGATAGGCGTGGAGGAGCTCGAGCACGAGTGACTCGTCGTCTGCAGCGAATGACAGGTGCGGTGCGACGGCGCTTCCCGTGCGCTTGAGCTCGAGCACCACATCCCGGGTCGTCTGTCGTGTCGATCCACCGGCACCGTAGGTGACCGAGGAGAACGCCGGTGACAGCACCCGAAGCTCCTCGTGCACCGCGAGCAGCTTCGCGCGTCCCTCGGGTGTCTTGGGTGGGAAGTACTCGCAGCTCAGCCGGATGTCGGGTGATGTTGCCATGGTTCAGTAGCGGTACTGTTCGTTCTTGAAGGGCCCGTCGATGGGCACGTTGATGTAGCGTGCCTGCTCGGGGGTGAGGCGGGTGATGACTGCACCGAAACCGCTGACCATGTGGCGTGCCACTTCCTCATCGAGCTGCTTCGGCAGGACCTCGATGGTGAGTGCCGCGGATTTCGCCTCTGCCGGCAGTTCGGCGAAGCGGCGCTCGAACAGGTGGATCTGTGCCAGCACCTGGTTGGCGAAGGATCCATCCATCACCCGTGAGGGGTGCCCGGTCGCGTTGCCCAGGTTCACCAGCCGTCCTTCGGACAGCAGGATCAGGTAGTCGTTGCTCGAGCGGTCACGGTAGATCTGGTGCACCTGTGGCTTGACCTCCTCCCACTCCCATTCGCTGCGCATGAAGGCAGTGTCGATCTCGTGGTCGAAGTGGCCGATGTTGCAGACCACCGCGCCGCACTTCAGCGCGGCCAGCATGTGGCGATCGCAGACGTCGCGGTTGCCGGTGGCGGTGACGACCAGGTCGATCTGGCCGAGCAGCAGACGATCGATGCAGCCTGCGCTGCCATCATTGGCGCCGCCGATGTATGGCGATACCACCTCGTAGCCGTCCATGCACGCCTGCATGGCACAGATCGGGTCGATCTCGCTGACGCGCACGATCATGCCTTCCTGGCGCAGGGACTGTGCAGAGCCCTTGCCCACGTCACCGTAGCCGATGACCAGCGCCCTCTTGCCCGAGAGCAGGTGGTCGGTGCCACGCTTGATCGCGTCGTTGAGGCTGTGGCGACAGCCGTACTTGTTGTCGTTCTTCGACTTGGTCACCGAGTCGTTCACGTTGATCGCCGGCACCTTCAGCGTGCCCTGGCGGAGCATCTCGTGCAGGCGCAGTACACCGGTGGTCGTTTCCTCGGTGATGCCGTGCACTGCATCGAGCAGCTGTGGATAGCGCTGGTGCAGGATGCCCGTCAGATCACCACCGTCGTCGAGTACCATGTTGACCGGCCACGGCCTGCCATCCTTGAGGATCGTCTGCTCGATGCACCACTCGTACTCCTCCTCGGTCTCGCCCTTCCAGGCGTAGACCGCGATGCCGCGTGCGGCGATCGCTGCCGCCGCGTGATCCTGCGTTGAAAAGATGTTGCACGAGGACCAGCGGACCTCGGCACCGAGCTCGACCAGCGTCTCGATCAGCACGGCGGTCTGGATGGTCATGTGCAGGCAGCCCAGGATGCGCGCCCCGGCAAGCGGGCGCTCGCTGCGGTAGCGCGCACGGATCGCCATCAGTGCCGGCATTTCGGATTCGGCAATGGCGATTTCGCGCCGTCCCCATGCGGCGAGCGTGATGTCGGCAACCCGATGGTCGGTGGCGGTCGTTGTGTTCATCTGCTGGTTCCCCGGAAGTGTCTGTGGTCTGGTTCAGAGCGCCTGCGCAAGCTGTGCTGCCCGGTCGGTGCGCTCCCATGTGAAGCTGCCTTCCTCCTCGCGTCCGAAGTGCCCGTAGGCGGCTGTCGCGCGGTAGATCGGCCGCTTCAGATCGAGCATCTCGATGATGCCGCGCGGGCGCAGGTCGAAATTGTCGCGAATCAGCTCGACGATCTTCGCATCCGCCAGCTTGCCGGTACCGAAGGTGTTGATCGAGATCGAGGTCGGCTCGGCGACGCCGATGGCGTAGGAGACCTGGATCTCGCAGCGGTCGGCAAGACCCGCGGCGACGACGTTCTTCGCCACATAGCGCCCGGCGTAGGAGGCCGATCGGTCGACCTTGGACGGATCCTTGCCGGAGAACGCACCGCCGCCGTGGCGTGCCATGCCGCCATAGCTGTCGACGATGATCTTGCGCCCGGTCAGACCGCAGTCGCCAAGCGGCCCGCCAATGACGAACTGCCCGGTCGGGTTCACATGGTACTGGGTTCCGGCATGCAGCCACTCGGCTGGCAGCACCGGGCGGATGATCTCCTCGATCACGGCTTCACGCAGGTCCGCGTGGGCGATCCCCGGCGCGTGCTGGGTGGAGAGAACGACGGCGTCGACCGCAACCGGCTGGCCGTTGTCGTAGCGGATCGTGACCTGGCTCTTCGCATCGGGGCGCAGCCAGGACAGGACACCGTGCTTGCGCAGGTACGCCTGGCGGCGCATCAACCGGTGCGCGTAGGTGATCGGTGCGGGCATCAGCACATCGGTCTCGTTCGATGCGTAGCCGAACATCAGCCCCTGATCGCCTGCGCCCTGCTCCTTGGTTTCGTTCGCATCGACGCCGATGGCGATATCGCGCGACTGCTTCCCGATGGCGTTGAGCACCGCACACAGATTGCCGTCGAAACCGACCTCGGAACTGTCGTAGCCGATGTCGAGGATCACCTGACGGATCAATGGTTCGAGGTCGATGCAGGAACTGGTCGTGACCTCACCGGCAACGATCGCCATGCCGGTCTTGACCAGCGTCTCGACCGCGACCCGGGCCTGCGGGTCGTGTTCGAGAATCGCATCGAGGATCGCATCCGAGATCTGATCGGCAATCTTGTCGGGATGACCCTCGGAAACGGATTCCGAGGTGAAAATCGCGTATTCGCTCATGGTCGTATCCTTGCTTGGTCAACCTGGTCGATGAAAAACCCGCACCTGGATGCGGAAACCATTGCGCAGTGCGAGAAACACGCTCTCCCCTTCGTCGAGCCCTGCTGCGCTGCCCCAGAGCGACAGCACCTTGGGGGAAAAGCCGAGCCACAGATCGCCACAGGCCTCACGCACCCAGCCCTGCGAGTGGCTGCACAAATCACTTGCCAACAGCAATCCGCCCGGACGCAGTGCCACTGCAAGGTCGCTGAGCACGGCGGCAGGTGAGGCCGTGTGGTGCAGCACCATATTCGCCACGGCCACGTCCACGGTGCCGGCCAGCGTGCGCGCCTGTGTGCTGTCGCCGTGCAGCAGCTCGACGTTCGCGAGCCCGACGCTCGCACAGCGTTGACGTGCCTGCTCGAGCATTTCCGCCGAACTGTCGATCGCGACCACCTTGCGGCAGCGATGTGCCAGCTCTGGCAGCAGCCAGCCGTCGCCGGGACCCAGTTCGAGCGCCACCTCGCAGGGTTGTGGCAGCAGCGTGGAAAGCAGGCCGTTGACCGTGGCAGCGTACTGGGAACACGGGGTGATCAGTTCCTGTTGTGCCTGGAACTTGTGTGCATTGGCGGCGAAGAACTCACGTGAGCTGCGTGCGCGGGCCTCGCGTACCGCAGCGATCCCGTGCCGCGTGGCCTCGCTTGGCCCCACGCGGTCGGTTGCCGCGAAAATGCCCTGCATCGGTATATCGAGCTCCTCGCTTGCTGCGCGATGGCTGCGCCCGTAGTAGATCGAGGTGCCTTCGCGGCGCCGCTGCACCAGCCCGGCATCGGCCAGTACCTTCAGGTGGTGGCTCATCGTCGACTGACGTGTATCGAATATCTGGCAGAGCTCCAGTACTCCGTAGGCGTCTCGCGCCAGCACGCTCAGGATCTCGACGCGCAGCGGATCGCCGGCTGCGCGACACAGTCGGCTGAGCTCCTCGTGGCTGGAGAGCGGTTGGATCGAAGTTGCGCCAAGTGCCATGGGCCAGCAGTCTAGCAGGATTTTGTCTTTATATCGAAAATATTCGATGGATTCTTTCCTGCTCGAATTGCCAAAGCACTGCTGCGAAGGTTTCGCCGGCGGGCACGCTGGGGGACAATGCAGCCCGATTCGTTCTTCCAACCATTTGCCAGAGGAGTCTCCCCATGCCTACACGCTTTGAGCTGGCCAACGCGATCCGCGCCCTCAGCATGGATGCCGTACAGAAGGCAGCAAGCGGTCACCCTGGCGCCCCGATGGGCATGGCCGAGATGGCCGAGGTGCTGTGGAACGATTTCATGGTCCACAACCCGGCGAACCCACACTGGCCCAATCGTGACCGCTTCGTCCTGTCGAATGGTCATGCCTCGATGCTGCTCTATGCGACGCTGCACCTGAGCGGTTACGACCTGCCGATCGCGCAGCTGCAGGCTTTCCGTCAGTTCCACTCGCAGACGCCGGGCCATCCCGAATACCGGGACACTCCGGGGGTCGAAACCACGACGGGGCCGCTTGGTCAGGGTCTGGGCAACGCGGTCGGTATGGCACTGGCCGAGAAAATGCTCGCCGCGCGTTACAACCGTTCTGGGCACGCGGTGGTCGACCATTACACCTATGCCTTCTGCGGTGATGGCTGCCTCATGGAAGGCATTTCGCACGAGGTCTGCTCGCTCGCCGGGACGCTCGGCCTCGGCAAGCTCAT
Source organism: uncultured Klebsiella sp. (assembly GCA_964610955.1). GTDB lineage: Bacteria > Pseudomonadota > Gammaproteobacteria > Pseudomonadales > UBA5518 > UBA5518. Next base: position 59,901 of record CAZSYV010000003.1, read on the forward strand.
CGTGCTCTATGACGACAACGGGATTTCGATCGACGGCGAGGTCAAGGGCTGGTTCACGGATGATACCGCCGGGCGTTTCGCGGCCTACGGCTGGCAGGTGATCGGTCCGGTGGACGGCCATGACCCGCAGGCGATCCATGGAGCGATCGTGGCTGCACGCACGGAGACGTCACGTCCGAGCCTGATCCTGTGCCGGACCGTGATCGGCAAAGGTGCTCCGAACAAGCAGGGAACCGAGCATGTGCACGGCAGCCCGCTCGGTGCGACTGAAGTCGAGGCAGCACGTGCGGCACTCGGTTGGCACTACCCACCGTTCCAGATCCCGGCCGAGATCTATGCGGCGTGGGATGCCCGCGCGCGTGGCGCTGCAGCCGAGCTGGCGTGGCAGGAGCGGATGCAGGCCTATCGTGCGGCGTATCCCGTGGAGGCGGCCGAGCTCGAGCGGCGCATGCGTGCCGAGCTGCCGGAGGGCGTGGCACATGCTGCGGCGGAACATGTGCGTGAGTGTCAACGTGCCGGTGAGACGATTGCCTCGCGCAAGGCCTCGCAGAACACCATCCAGGCGCTTGCGCCGTTGCTGCCGGAACTCGTTGGCGGCTCGGCGGACCTTGCCGGTTCGAACCTGACGCTGTGGAAGGAGGCGCAGAGCGTGACGCGCGCCGATGCAGGCGGCAATTACATCCACTACGGCGTGCGTGAATTCGGCATGGGTACGGTCCTGAGCGGGCTGGCGCTGCATGGCGGGATTCGCCCGTTTGGCGGTACCTTCCTGGTGTTCATGGACTATATGCGCAACGCCGTGCGACTTGCGTCGCTGATGCGTCTGCCCGTCGTCTACGTCTACACGCACGATTCGATTGGCCTGGGTGAGGATGGCCCCACGCACCAGCCGGTCGAGCAGCTGGCGAATCTGCGCAGCACGCCGCACCTGTCCACCTGGCGCCCGGCCGATGCCGTCGAGACTGCGGTCGCCTGGCAGCAGGCGATCCTGCGCGTCGACGGTCCGACGGCATTGGTGTTGTCGCGTCAGAACCTGCAGCATCAGGCGCGCAGCGACGCACAGCTGCAGGCGATCGCACGCGGTGCTTATGTCCTCGTCGACAGTGAGGGTGTGCCCGAAGTGATCCTGATCGCCACCGGATCGGAAGTGGAGCTGGCCGTGGCGGCCGCACGCAAGCTGAGTGCGGTGGGGAGGCACGTACGGGTGGTGTCGATGCCGAGCACGGATCATTTCGATGCCCAGGATGTGGCGTACCGCGAATCGGTGCTGCCGTCGGCAGTGCGCGCGCGAGTGGCAATCGAGGCAGCGCACGCCGACTGGTGGTACAAGTACGTCGGTCTGGACGGGCGTGTGATCGGCATGCACGACTTCGGTGCCTCGGCACCGGCCGGTGAGCTGATGAAACACTACGGATTCACCGAAGAACATGTGATCGAAGTGGTTGGCGAACTGCTGTCCGGTCGATGCGGCGCATGAGCGTACGGATCAGCTGCAGGGCAGGGCCGCGATCGGCACTCGGCACGGCTACGGCATGAGCGTGCGCGCCGCAATCAACGGCTACGGCCGTATCGGGCGCTGCCTGCTGCGCGCGGTGCACGAGCGTCGCCTTGCGGGCCAGCTCGATATCGTCGCGATCAACGAGCTCGCGAACCTCGAAACGATGGCCTATCTCACGCGCTACGATTCGACGCACGGGCGCTTCCCGGGTTGTGTCGAGTGCAGCGTCGAGAGCGGCGTGCTCAGCATCGACGGCCGCGCGATTGCCGTGAGCTCGCGCGATTCACTGACCGAGCTCGACTGGGCGCTGCACGACATCGATCTGGTGTTCGAGTGCAGTGGAGCCTTCGGCTCGCGAGCCGACGCGCTGCGCCATCTCGCACGTGGCGCGCGACGTGTGCTGTTTTCACAGCCCGGTGATGCGGATCTCGACGCCACCATCGTCTTTGGCGTGAACCAGCATCTGCTCGATGGCAACGAGCGCGTGATCTCGGCGGCATCGTGCAGCACCAACTGCATCGTGCCGGTCATCGACACACTTGCGCGCACCTTTGGCGTGGAGTGCGGTGTGATCACCACGATCCATTCGGCAATGAACGATCAGCCGGTGCTCGATGCCTATCATCACACCGACCTGCGCAAGACGCGTGCTGCACTGCAGTCGATCATCCCGGTGGATACCGGGCTCGGAGTGGGTATCGGGCGCATCCTGCCGGCGCTCGCCGGGCGTTTCGAGGCACAGGCGATGCGCGTTCCCACGCTCGATGTCTCGGCGATCGACCTCTCGATGGTGATCGGTCGCCGGATCGAGGTGCATGATGTGAATGCGCTGCTCAAGGATGCTGCCGCCGGATCGCTGGCGGGGATTCTCGGCTACACCGAGGAGCCGCTTGCCTCGTGTGACTTCATCCATGACCCGCGATCCGGCATCGTCGACGCCTCGCAGACCCGCGTCAGCGGGGGGCGGCTGATCAAGCTGCTGATCTGGTTCGACAACGAATGGGCCTACGCCAACCGGATGCTCGATGTCGCGCTATATTGGATGCAGAAGGCCCGGGCCGGGTCGTGAGGCGTGCAAGGGGAGAGCAGGGAGCGTGGCTGTGAAACTGATGGCTGATCTGGATCTGCGTGGCAGACGGGTGCTGATTCGCGAGGATCTCAACGTGCCGGTGAAGGACGGGCGCATCACCAGTGATGCGCGCATTCTTGCTGCGTTGCCGACGATTCGTCAGGCGCTGGACGGGGGGGCGCGCGTGCTTGTGATGTCACATCTCGGGCGACCCAGGGCAGGTGCGGGCGACGAAGAAAATGCCCAGTTCAGCCTGGCGCCAGTCGCTGCGCGCCTTGGTGAGCTGCTTGGATGCACGGTGCCTTTGCTGCCCGACTGGCTCGACGGCGTCGAGATCGAACCGGGTGCACTCGCGCTGGCCGAGAATGTGCGCTTCGTGCCGGGAGAGAAGCAGGATGATGAGGCGCTGGCGCGGCGAATGGCGGCACTGTGCGATATCTACGTGATGGATGCATTTGCAACCGCTCACCGGGCCGAGGCCTCGACGCACGGGGTGGCACGGTTTGCACCGGTTGCCTGCGCAGGCCCACTGCTTGCGGCCGAGCTTGCCGCCCTCGGCAAGGCATTGCACTCGCCGGCCCGCCCGCTGGTGGCGATCGTCGGTGGCTCCAAGGTCTCGACCAAGCTCACCGTGCTCGATTCGCTGGCAGCAAAGGTCGACTGCCTGATCCCGGGAGGCGGGATCGCCAACACCTTCCTCGCTGCAGCCGGTCTGCCGGTCGGAAGATCGCTCGTCGAGACCGATCTGATCGACGAGGCGAAGCGGTTGATGGAAACGATCACCGTACCGCTTCCCGAGGACGTGGTCGTTGCCACTGAGTTGTCCGAGGATGCGACGGCAACCGTGAAGCGTGTCGCGGAAATTGCACCCGACGAGATGATTCTCGATATCGGACCGCGTACGGCCGAGCGGTTTGCGACGCTGCTCACGGATGCGGGGACGATCCTGTGGAATGGTCCACTGGGTGTATTCGAGATCGAACAGTTCGCGCACGGCACTCGCGTGATCGCCGAGGCGGTGGCCGCAAGCACGGCTTTCTCGCTCGCGGGTGGCGGCGACACGCTGGCAGCGCTGGAGAAGTTTGCCGTGAGGGAGCGGATATCGTACGTGTCGACCGGTGGTGGTGCATTCCTCGAGTATGTGGAGGGCAAGAAACTGCCGGCGGTTGCCGCTCTGGAAAGCCGTGCCGTCGGCTGATCCCGGGCATACGGCAATGGAGAGCGTCATGAGGACGATCGACGGTGTCGTGCTGACGCCGCAGAGCCTGCAGCACTTCCATCCACTGGAACTGATTGCAGAAAGGCATTTCGAGCGCCTGCTCGAAGGCGCTGCGGTGATGCGAGTCGACAAGGGGCGATTCGTGTTCCGCAGGCAGCCGCAGCCAGGTATCACATATTTCGTTCTCGAGGGCGCAGTCGAGGTACGGGAGTCCTTCGAGAATCGCACTCTGGTCGATGCCGGCAGCCGTCAGGCACGCTTTCCGCTCGAGGAACTGTATCGCAGCGGTGCGTCCGCCCGTGCGCAGACCGACGCCAGCGTGCTCACGCTGCGCCGTGATGTGATTGACCGCCTGATGGCCAGTACCGACGAGGCAAGCCTCGACGCCATGCTGCTGGTGGATGCCATCGACGAACCCGTCGAGGAAGCGCGTTTCGACGATGGATACTCGGAGGACTGGATGGCGCGTCTGCTGGACTCGCCGCTGATGTCGCACCTTTCAGCGACCAATATCCAGCGTTGCTTCATCGAACTCGAGCGCGTGGCGCTGCCGGGGGGTGCCGACGTGGTGTGTGCCGGAACCCCGGGGGATTACTTTTATATCCTGCTCGAGGGCGAGGCGCAGGTGCTCACCGACGAGGCAGGTCCCTTTGCCGGTCAGTGCTTTGAGCTGATTCCCGGTGACTACTTTGGTGAGGAGGCGTTGGTCGCCGACACGATCCGCAACGCAACCGTGCGCATGGCGAGCGATGGCGTGGTCGGTCGGCTCGATCGGGCGCAGTTCGAAGCGATCTTCAAGTCCTCACTGGTGCAGACCATCGATCTGACCAAGGCGAGACGCTTTCTTGCCAGTGCTGGAATTGGTTTCGAGGTGATCGACGTGCGTTTCCCGACGGAATACCGTCATGGCCATGTCGAGGGCAGCAGCAATGTGCCGGTCGTTGCTCTGCGCAAGCGCCTGCGCGAACTCGATCGCAACCGCACCTGGCTCGTCACCCCCGAGGGGGGGCGACGCAGTGAGCTTGCCGTGTATCTGTTGCGCCAGGCGGGATTGAACGCCTACCTGCTGACCGCCTGAACTGGCGTTGCTGACAGCGCCCTTCGGGTGGCGCATGCGGGCTGCTGTCCCGAGTTAGAATCGCGTCCGTCGTCCCAGGCCCGCATCGAGTGGATCTGCAGAACGCGGCCCCGCAGGCTTGTCATCGTCGAGGAGCTCGAGTTTCAGGGAAGACGCGAAGCCCGATTGCATGACCTTGACGTATTCGTCGAGCATGCTCTGTGCTGCATAACGGTCGGTGAACGGCCCTTCGGTTGCACCCTCGCGTGTCTGGAAATACCACAAGCCATTGACTTCGAAGGTCCGCGAACCGCTGCGCAGCCAACTGCGCCTTGCATCGTCATCGTTCTTGCGTTTCTCTGCCATGGCGGTTGTGCCCTTGTGTTGGAATTCGTCTGGGAGGGCGAGGCAGCGGGATTCGCCTTGCCGTCCGCTCCTGGTGCAAACACCGGCACATCCTGCCGTGCCGGTGTCGTTCCGATGCCCTGGTTCAGTTCAGGTCCGGATCCTTCCAGAACTTGGTGCCCTGGACGGTCGCCTGCAGGGCAAGGCCCGCTTCCGTGAGCTGGTAGACGCGAATGCCATCGAGCAGCAGTTCGCCACCGACCGCTTCGCCCTGCGCACCTGACTTGGCTGCCGCATCCGCCTGGGCACTGACATTCAACCCCTGTTCGACGAACCGTTCCATGATGTGCCGCTTGTCGAAGACGTAGACCGCGCGGTAATCCTTGACGCCGGCCCCGAGGCCGCCGCCGAGTGCGCCCATGCGCATGTAGGTGTGCGTCCCGCTCACGTTGTCCACCACGACTCCGTAGCCCTGCCCTATCGAGGCGAAGATCAGGTAGGCATTCCAGTTCGAGAACACGGCATAGCCTGGGGCGCTGGATACCGTATGCTGGGCTCCGGGGTTCAACCGATAGAGATCCGTCAGCACTTCCTTGCGCATGTTTTCGATGTGGCGGCGCTTGTCGACCTTGGTCTGACCGGCGGCCAGGCAGCCACTCAACACGAATGCGGCAGTGAGCAGGATTGTCGCAGTTCTCATGAAAGACTCCCCGAGAGTGAAGGCGGCGCCATTGTAGACACATTCCGGCAGGTGCGAAAACCGAAGCAATGACAGCCCCTGATGGCTGCATTAGACTCGATGCCCGGTACAAACGGTGAGTGGCTCACCGCATCCGTGAGGGATGAGTGGGCCGTGGTGGAGGTTTCCGATGGCTTTGATCAGTCTGCGTCAGCTGCTGGACCACGCAGCAGAACATGGTTATGGCGTCCCGGCGTTCAACGTCAACAACCTCGAGCAGGTGCGCGCGATCATGGAGGCGGCTGATGAGACAGCGAGCCCGGTGATCGTGCAGGCGTCCGCGGGGGCGCGCAAGTACGCCGGGCCGAACTTCCTGCGCCACCTGATTCTCGCGGCAATCGAGGAGTTTCCTCATCTCCCCGTATGCATGCACCAGGATCATGGCGTCTCGCCGGCAGTCTGCCAGCGCTCGATCCAGCTCGGATTCAGCTCGGTGATGATGGATGGCTCGCTGCACGAGGATGGCAAGACGCCGACCGACTACGCGTACAACGCACGCGTCACGCACGAGGTGACCAGGCTGGCGCACGCCTGCGGCGTATCGGTGGAAGGCGAGATCGGCTGTCTGGGTTCGCTCGAGACGGGTACCGCAGGTGAGGAGGACGGGATTGGCGCGGCAGGTATCCTGAGTCACGAGCAGATGCTGACCGACCCCGAAGAGGCTGCTCGCTTCGTCAGGGATACCGGGGTCGACGCTCTCGCAATCGCCATCGGGACCAGCCATGGTGCCTACAAGTTCTCGCGCCAGCCCACCGGGGATGTCCTGGCAATCGACCGCGTCAAGGAAATCCATGCGCGCATCCCTGACACGCACCTGGTGATGCACGGGTCCTCGTCGGTGCCGCAGCACTGGCTGGCGATCATCAACGAGTATGGCGGTACGATTTCCGAAACCTACGGGGTGCCGGTCGAGGAAATCTGCGAGGGTATCCGCCACGGCGTGCGCAAGGTCAACATCGACACCGACCTGCGCCTCGCATCGACCGGTGCAATCCGCCGCTTCATGGCGAAGAACCGTTCCGAGTTCGATCCGCGCAAGTATCTGGGGGAAACGATTGCTGCCATGAAGGCGATCTGCAAGGAACGCTACGAAGCCTTTGGTTCTGCAGGTCACGCTCCCGGCATCACACCGCTTTCGCTCGAAGTGATGTATCAACGCTACGCCAGCGGTGAGCTGGATCCAGAGATCGACTGAAGCCGACGTGGAAAAATCACCGCCAGCAGCGGATCAGACCGTGTTCCGCGGTTTCGATCCGGCGTCGGTGCGCGCGGCACTGCGGCCTCTCGATCTGGTCACACCCTGCAGTGCCAGTGCTGCAGAAGCCAGTTATTTCTCATGCTACGGCATCGATTTCGAAAACCACATGAGCGGTGTGGTGCATCGTTTCGGCTCGCTCGCGGCAAATGGGTATTCGATTGCCTGTCATTTCTATGAACACCGGCAGGCGCGTGGCACCTGTGTACTGCTGCACGGTTATTTCGATCACACCGGCCTGTACGGGCACCTGATCGAATATTGCCTGCAGCACGGCTACAGCGTACTGATCTGGGATCTGCCCGGTCATGGTCTCTCGAACGGTGAGCAGGCGGACATTCATGATTTCCGCGACTACACCGAGGTGCTTGCCATGGTGCTGGATCAGCTCTGCGACAGCCTGCCGACACCACTGTTGGCGATCGGACAGAGTACCGGTGGGGCGATATTGATGAACTGGGTCTTTCGATCGAACGCCACGCCAAGTCAGAGCCCCTTCGAGCGCATCGCACTGCTCGCGCCCCTGGTGCGTCCGGCGCGCTGGCGTTCGGTGCGTGCGCTGCACACGGCTGTCAAGCCGTTTCGCCGTGCGGTGCGGCGCAAGTTCATGGACAATTCCTCCGATCGTGGGTTTCTCGACTTCGTGCGCCTTGATCCACTGCAGAGCATGGCTCTCCCGGTACATTGGGTGAGCGCGATGCGCGAATGGGTGCGCGAGTTCCTCACCCGACCGGTAACGGATCTTGCGCCGTTGGTCGTGCAGGGAACACGGGATGAGACGGTCGACTGGCGCTGGAACCTGAAGGTCATCCGTGAAAAGTTCCCGCGTGCCGATGTGCACATGCTCGATGGTGCCCGCCACCATCTGGTGAACGAGACACCCGCGTTGCGAGCGGTCGTGTTCGAGGCGCTCGGGCTCGGGGTGCGTGATGCGGATGCCGGGGAGGATATGCATGAAACGGCTGGTGCTGGTGCGCCACGCGCAGGCTGCTCAGGGTGACCTGCGCGGTCGTGACTTCGATCGGCCACTCGATGCGTACGGGGAGCGTGATGCGCCCGAGGTGGCTGCGCGGCTCGTCGTGCGCGGCATTCGCCCGCAGCTGATCGTGAGCAGTGCCGCGTTGCGTGCACTGGCAACTGCCCGGGCGATGGCGGTCGAATTTTCCCGCCCGGCTGTCGATATCGAGACCGTTGCTGCGCTCTACGCAGCAAGCGAGGCCACCTGGGTCGAGCGGATCGAGACGCTGCCATCAGACGTCGATACCGCCTTGCTGGTGGGCCACAATCCCGAGATCAGCGCGCTTGCGCATGCGCTGTGCCGACAGCTGCAGGTCGATACCCTTCCCCCGTGTGCGGCCGTGTCGCTCGAGTACGCAGTGGCAGACTGGTCCGACGTGCCCCGCGCACAACCTCTGCACTGGCGCATCGACTATCCATCACGCTCTCCGGGTCACCCCCATGCTGCATCCAGCACTGGAACGTGAACGCCGTGCGATCATCGACCATGTGGGCTGCTGTGTTCGGCGTCTTCGCGAGCAGCTGCCGCTGCTGACGGCCAGTGACGGCAGCGAGGCGCTTCACGAGTTGCGCATCCAGCTGCGGCGTCTGCGATCGGTATTCGTGTCCCTGCAGGCCACACTGCCGCTGGACGATGCCGCCAGCCTGGCGATCGAATGTCGCTGGCTGGCAGGGCGTGGCAGTGGTCAGCGCGATATCGATGTGCTCCTTCACCGCATGGACGACTACCTCGATGGTGAGGCGGTCGATGTGGCAGCGCTTGGGCGTCTGCAAAGGGTGCTGAGGCGTCGGCGTGGCAGCGATCGGCGTACGTTGAGGTCATCCCTGCACACACGCCGTGCCGAGCGCTTTCTGCAGCGTCTCGATGTCGTCGCGCGCCATGGCGTCGACGATCCCGGCTGGGGTGACGAGCCTGCCGTCGTTGCCGCGCTGCGACGGGCGTATCGGCGTGTGCGTCGTCTGGGGCGGCGCATCGTGCCCGACTCGCCGCCCGAAGACCTGCACGAGCTGCGCAAGTGCTGCAAGCGCCTGCGCTATCTGCTCGAGCTGTATGCATCGCTGTGTGCGGATACCGAGGTGGGCGATACGCTGCGCCGACTGCGCAGGCTGCAGAAGGTACTCGGTGATCACCAGGACTTCGATGCCCACGCAGCGTTGCTGCGCAGTCTGCGTGCCGAATTGAGCCTCGAAACACCCGTCGACACCGCTTCATGCGTCCTGATCGATCGCCTGCTTGCCGTGCTGGCGGAGCGGGCGAGCACGGCGCGGGTGCGTTCTGTGCAACGCTTTGCGCGCTTCGACAAGCCCGGTCGCCACCAGCGGCGGCGCCGGCTGTTCGCGACCGACCCACTGCTGGCGCCACCGATGCTGGGCAGTGGTGGCTACTGCCACGGCTGGGCTTCGGGGCGGCGGATCGCGCTTCCTGTCGGCAAGGTGGTGTGCGTGGGGCGCAACTACGCAGCTCATGCTGCCGAGCTGGGTAATGTGGCAACGGAAACGCCACTGCTGTTCATCAAGCCGCCGTCGGCGGTGGTTGATCTTGCTCCGCGGTTTCGACTTCCATCAGCACACACGACGGTGCACCATGAACTCGAGATCGCAGTGCTCGTTGGTCGTCGTCTGCGCGATGCAAGGCCAGAGGAGGCTCATGCAGCCATCATCGGGGTCGGCCTTGGACTGGATCTCACCCTGCGTGAGGAGCAGGACATGCTCAAATCGAAGGCCCATCCCTGGGAGATTGCGAAAGGCTTTGACGGCGCGTGCCCGCTGTCGGCATTCGTGCGTCCGGTAGCCGACATCAATCTCGAGCGGCTCGAAACGAGCCTGAGTGTCAATGGCGCCTTGCGTCAGTGCGGCAACAGTTCGCTGATGTTGATGCCGATTGTTGCGCTGCTGTGCCACGCGAGTCGACATTTCAGCCTGTGGCCGGGTGATGTGGTACTGACCGGGACTCCTGCCGGAGTTGCTGCACTCGAGCCCGGTGACCGGATCGTTGCCACGCTCGGCAGTCTGCTGCGCGTGGATGCCGAGGTCATGCAGATCCGCTGACCGGCCGGCGGATCATGCAGACCTCGGATGAACGACTGTGCTGTCACGCCGTTCCTGCGGCCACTTTCATGAAATGAGCAGTTCGTCGAGCGAGCGCCCCGAGGCAACCCATTCAGCCGCCCATTTCGGCATGCGACCGCGTCCACTCCAGGTGAGCTTGGCGTCTGCCGGAGAGCGATACTTCGGCTTTACCTTGCCGCCCCTGGTCTTGCGGGTCTTGCCGGCCCCGGCCTTCTTCGCCGCCTTTGCCTGCGCACGTTTCTTTGTGGTGTCGATATCGTCGAAACTCAGGTTGAATTCCTGCATCAGACTGCGAATTTGCTGAATGGCCGACTTGACTGCATCCTTGCGGAGCTTGTCTGCCTCGCGCTGAAGGCGGGTTATTTCTTCTTTCAGCTGGCTGTATTTTGACATTTCCATCGAGACGATCTCGAACAATTGATGAAGGGTGCAAATCTTGCACAATTGGAATCAAAAATAAAAGTACCGTGGTGACGGAGGTAATTATGGCTGAAAGATTCTGTATTGGTGATCATGTCAGCTGGAACTCGGAGGCTGGCTGGGTGAGTGGCATGATCATCGCGGTCCACACTCACGATTTCATTTACAAGGGCCACTGGCGGCGTGCGAGCGCGGATGATCCGCAATATGAGATCAAGAGCGACAGGACCGATCATATTGCAGCTCACAAGGGGGCTGCGCTGCATCGCATCGCTTCGGAGAAAGGGTGATGGAACTGCCCTTTTGCACGATCGGGCATTCGACGCGTTCACTGGAGGCGTTCGTTGCACTGCTGCGCGTGGCGGAGGTCGAACTGGTTGTCGATATACGTACCGTCCCGCGATCACGCACCAATCCACAGTACAACAGCGACTCGATTGGCCAGTCACTGGCGGCCTTTCACGTCGGGTATGAGCGGCTGCCAGCGCTCGGCGGGCTGCGCCACAAGGCAACAGGCGTAGCGGCAGAGGTGAATGGCCTGTGGAGAAACCAGAGCTTCCACAATTATGCCGATTACGCGCTGTCGGATGCGTTTCGCGTGGGACTTGCACGATTGATCGAGCTGGGGCGCGAGCGTCGCTGTGCGGTGATGTGTGCCGAAACGCTATGGTGGCGTTGCCATCGACGCATCGTTGCGGATCATCTGCTCGCACACGGTGAGGTCGTGTTCCACCTGATGGGACGCGACCGGATGGAGCCGGCCCACCTGACGGCGGGCGCGCATATCCAAGCGTCCGGGGCAGTGACCTACCCCGGGTGATGAATTCGGCTCACAGCCTTGCGCTTCAGCTCTTTTCGGTCGAGGCAGCGATACGGTCCATTTCGTCGAGCGTGAGCAGCGAATGCGCATAGGCTCCGCCTGCGCGCATCTCGGCGGCAACCCAGATCGCCTCCATCAGTTCCTGCTGTGATGCGCCGTGACGCAGCGCGCCACGCGTATGTCCCTTGATACAGTATGGACACTGTGTGACATGGGCCACAGCGACGGCAATGAGCTGCTTGACCTTGACCGACAGCGCTCCTTCGGCGAAGACCTGCTTGCTGAACGCCTGGAAGGCGGCCTCGGTTTCCGGGGTGAGTTCGTGGCGCTTTCCTGCAAGCTCTGCGGTTGCTGGTGGATACATTCTCTCTGACATCCTCCTTCTCCTCTTTGCGTGCACTGATCGAGATACCGCACGAGAGCCTACCGCAGGCACCGTTCACAGGGCTGGTGTGCGTCTCGTGCTCCTGTCGTTGCAGCATCCCACTGCTGCTGTGGACAGAGGGAGGAAAGTGTGATTTTTATGTACTAGTGGCTGTAATTGTGCAATAAACCCGATTAACCTTGCGCCAACCGGTTCCGCCGTCGTGCCATGACGGCCGTTCGATGCAGAGGCATAGGATCCTGATGACAAGCACCGAATACTACAACGACCATATCGTGCGCCAGTTCCTGCTGGCGGCGATCGTCTGGGGCATCATCGGCATGCTGATCGGCATGTACGCTGCTGCCGAACTGGCGTGGCCGTGGCTGAATTTCGACACGCCGTGGCTCACCTTCAGCCGACTGCGCCCGGACCATACCTTCGGCGTCATCTTTGCCTTTGGTGGTTCGGCGCTGATGGGTACCTGCTACTACGTGGTGCAGCGCACCGGGCATGTGCGGCTTGCGTGGGGGGCGCTCGCGGATTTCACCTTCTGGGGCTGGCAGCTGGTCTGCGTCCTGGCGATGGTGACGATGCCGCTGGGCATCACGCAGAGCAAGGAGTATGCGGAACCCGAATGGTTCATCGACATCATCACCACCATCGTCTGGGTCTCCTTCGGCGCGGTGTTCTTCGCAACGCTGGCGCGCCGGCGCATTCGCCACATCTACGTGGCGAACTGGTACTACGGGGCGTTCATCATTGCGGTGGGCCTGCTGCATGTGGTCAACAACCTGGCGATTCCTGCGTCGCTGACCAAGTCCTACCCCATCTATTCTGGCGTTGCCGATGCGATGGTCCAGTGGTGGTATGGTCACAATGCCGTGGCGTTCTTCCTCACGGCGGGTTTCCTCGGAATGATGTACTACTTCGTGCCGCGCCAGGCCCAGCAGCCACTGTGGAGCTATCGTTTCTCGATCGTCAATTTCTGGGCGCTGATCTCGATCTACATGTGGGCCGGCTCGCATCACCTGATGTACACGGCACTGCCCGACTGGGTACAGTCGGTCGGCATGGCGTTCTCGCTGGTACTGCTGATGCCGAGCTGGGGTTCGGCGGCAAACGGCCTGCTGACCTTCAACGGCTCGTGGCATCGCCTGAAGTCGGATCCGGCGGCAAAGTTCATGGTGCTGTCGCTGGTGTTCTACGCTGCCTCGACCTCCGAAGGTTCGCTGATGGCGATCAAGACGGTCAATTCGCTGTCGCACTACACCGACTGGACGATCGCACACGTGCATTCCGGTTCGCTTGGCTGGGTGGCGATGATCACCATCGGTTCGCTCTATGCGATGGCGCCACGCGTTCTCGGGCGTCCCGCGCTGCATTCGGTCAAGGCAGCGGATCTGCATTTCTGGCTGCACACGGTGGGCACGCTGTTCTATGTCATCGCGATGTGGGTTGCGGGTGTGACCGAAGGCATGATGTGGCGCGCCACCGAGGCTGACGGTTCGCTGACCTACGCATTCATCGACAGCCTGCTGGCGATCAAACCCCTGTACATGCTGCGCTGGTTCGGAGGCGTGCTGATCTGGACGGGTATGTGGGTGATGGCCTGGAACCTGTGGTTCACCGCCGCCGATGCGCGCAGGAAGATCATCCTGCCGGTGCCGGTACCGATTCCAGAGCCGGTGTCGAAACAGACCCCCCCACCGCTGCCGGCTGCAGGTTGAGGAATACTCATGGCTTACCGTCACTTTGAACTTGTCGAGAAGCACGCCTGGCTGATCGGCATCCTGACCGCGGTCATGGTGTCTCTTGGCGGGCTGGCCGAGGTTCTGCCGACTTTCTTCGAGGCGCAGCGTGCGAAGCTCGAGGTGAGCGGCAAACCCTACGACGCACTGCGCCTCGCGGGCCGCGACATCTACGTGCGTGAAGGCTGTTACCTCTGCCACTCGCAGATGATCCGCGCACTGCGCTTCGAGACCCAGCGCTACGGTCACTTCTCGACCGCGGATGAGTCGATCTACGATCGGCCGTTCCAGTGGGGCTCGAAGCGAACCGGTC
>CAZSYV010000003.1:73937-85019 GCA_964610955.1 uncultured Klebsiella sp.
GCGGATGAGTCGATCTACGATCGGCCGTTCCAGTGGGGCTCGAAGCGAACCGGTCCTGATCTGGCGCGTGTCGGGGGCAAGTACTCCGACGACTGGCAGCGGCTGCACCTGCTCGATCCGCGATCGATGGTGCCGGAGTCGAACATGCCGGCCTACCCGTGGCTGGCGACGGCAACGATCGACGGAGCCGACCTCGCCGCCCGGATCCGCACCCTGCGCAAGTTGGGTGATCCCTACACCGACGCCGATGTCGACGGTGCGGCTGCAGCGGTCGAGGGCAAGTCTGAACTCGATGCACTGATCGCCTATCTCCAGGGGCTGGGCATTGCCAACGAGCTGCAGCATGTGCAGGCTGCAGTCCCGGCACCGGTGGCCGGAGGGGCACCATGAGTCCGCTCTGGGGACACGCAGTCGGGGTATTCATCCTGGTGATGATGTTTGCCTTCATCGCGATCTGGGTCTGGGTCTGGCTGCCGTTTCACAAGCGCAAGTACAGCTTGCTGGCGCATCTGCCGATGGAAGACAGCATGGCACCGGCAGATCATTCGATTCCGCATACCGACGAGGAGGCGCGCCGATGAGCAGCGGCTGGTCCTGGTGGGTCATCGGCCTGATCGTTTTCAACCTCGGGCTGACGTTCTTCCTGTTCGTGTGGGCGCCACGTGCGAAGGTGCCGGTGCTCTCGGATGGCACGACGGGTCACGTCTGGTCGAACGGCAGCATTCGCGAGGGCATGCATCGGCTGCCGCTGTGGTGGATTCTGGCCTCGTTCGGGTTCTATGTCTGGGCCTTTGCCTATTTCGTGCTCTATCCGGGCTTTGGCAGCTACAAGGGCACGCTCGACTGGACGTCGGAGAGGGAGCTCGCTGCCGCCACGGCCGCCAACAGCGCAAAGCTCGACCCGGTCATGCAGCGGCTGGCCGCGCTGGAGGTCGAGGCGGTTGGCAGTGACCCGCAGGGCCTTCAGTTCGGCGAGCGCCTGTTCATCGACAACTGCTCTGCCTGCCACGGCCGCCATGGCCAGGGGAACCATCTGCTGGGAGCGCCGAACCTGAGTGACAGCGACTGGCTCTACGGCGGCAATGCGCAGGATATCCTGATGTCGATCCGCAACGGGCGCTCGGGTGTTATGCCCGCCTGGGGTGCACTGGGCGAGGAAACCGTGAAGAATCTTGCCCAGTACGTACTGGCGCTGTCCGGTCAGGGACATGATGCGGCAGCAGCAGCGGCTGGCGAGGCGGTTTTCAAGGCAACCTGCAGTGCCTGTCATGGAGCGGATGGTACCGGCAACCCGATGCTGGGCGCACCGAATCTGAGTGATGGCATCTGGCTCTATGGTGGCGAGCCAGCGGCAATCGCGGCATCGATCCACGACGGTCGGCAGGGGCATATGCCTGCGTGGCACACCCGGTTGAGCGAACAGGAAATCCATGTTCTGGCAGGCTACGTCCACCATCTGTCGCATCATGGACAAGCCACCTCCCACTGAGCCGGGGCGCGGTGGTGCCTGGTACGCCCAGCCGATCGTGTGGCTGGGCATTGCGGTGTTCGTTGCCTCGCTGGCAGGCTGCATCTGGCTGATCGTCGTCGGTGCCCGCTACGATGACGTCCGCCTTCCCACCAGCGAGCGTGTCTTTGGTGTGCCGATCCGCCAGGCGGCGCCCCCGCCAGCACCCTAGACCGGATCGTGCTGGCTCGTGTGCCGATCCCCTCGACGCAGCTCCCGAACACCACCAGCACCGGCGAGCAGCAGGCGATCAGCCGGGCGATGGGCAAAGATGCCGTTGCTGACCACGCCGACGATGTCGTTCAGCACTGTCTCCATCGCAGATGGTTCGGCGAGCATGAAATCGTGGATATCGAGGATGATGTTGCCGTTGTCGGTCTTCACGCCATGACGGTAGACCGGGTTCCCACCGAGTTTCACCAGCTCGCGCGCAACGTGGCTGCGCGCCATCGGGATCACTTCGAGCGGCAGGGGGAAGCGCCCCAGCGTGGGCACCAGCTTGCCTTCGTCGGCGATGCAGATGAACTCACGCGCAACGGCGGCGATGATCTTCTCGCGAGTCAGTGCGGCGCCACCGCCCTTGATCAGTTGCAGTGCCTCGTTCGCCTCGTCCGCACCGTCCACGTAGAGATCGACACCGTCGAGCACATTCAGGTCGAACACCGGGATGCCGTGTGCCCGCAGGCGTGCGGCTGATGCCTCGGAGCTTGCAACCGTTGCGTTGATGCGCGACCTGATCGAAGCCAGCAGGTCGATGAAGTGATTCGTCGTCGATCCGGTGCCGATGCCGAGCACGGTATCCCCGGTCAGCTGTTGGCACACCAGGTCGAATGCCGCTGCTGCCGCATCGCGCTTGAGCTGATCCTGATCCTTCATTCCTCGAGCACCGATCCGCTGTCTGTCGTCGCCGGGCAGCTTAAGTGATCGAGGCCCACACGGTACAGCAGCCCGACATAATGGCGGCGTCGTTGGTAGCGCATCACCGGAGCGCTGTCTACCATATTGCCTTTCGCCACCACGAACGGATATGGCAGTGCCATGCAGGAGCCCCTGATCAAGCGCATCCTCAACGCGCGTGTCTACGACGTTGCGATCGAGTCCCCGATCGACGAAATGCCACAGCTTTCCGCGCGTCTTGGCAATCGCGTGCTGCTGAAGCGCGAAGACCTGCAGCCGGTGTTCTCCTTCAAGCTGCGCGGCGCATACAACCGCATGGCGAATCTGTCTCCCGATGAACGTGCGCGTGGCGTGATTGCCGCCTCGGCGGGCAATCACGCCCAGGGCGTGGCGCTTTCCGCGCAGCGTCTCGATATCCGGGCGCTGATCGTGATGCCGCGCACCACACCCGAGATCAAGATCGGCGCCGTGCGACAGCGTGGTGCGCGTGTCGTGCTGCATGGCGACACCTACGACGAGGCGGCTCGGCATGCGAACGAGCTCGCCGCGCAGAAGGGGATGACCTATGTACATCCCTACGATGACCTGGACGTGATCGCCGGCCAGGGAACGATCGGTGTCGAGATCCTGCGCCAGCTCTCGGGACCGCTCGATGCCGTGTTCGTGCCGGTCGGTGGTGGTGGCCTGCTGGCGGGCATTGCCGCCTATATCCGGTATGTGCGCCCATCCGTGCGCCTGATCGGTGTCGAGCCGATCGATGCTGCGTGCCTCGATGCCGCGCTGAGGGCGGGGCGGCGCGTCGTGCTGCCGCAGGTCGGGATCTTTGCCGACGGTGTCGCGGTTGCACAGGTGGGGCGTGAGACCTTTCGTGTCATCCGCCGGACGGTCGACGAGGTCATCACCGTCGACACCGACGAGATCTGTGCAGCGATCAAGGACATCTTCGACAACACGCGCTCGATTGCCGAACCGGCAGGTGCGCTCGCGCTTGCCGGGCTGAAGAAGTACGTGCAGCGCACTGGCGTGCAGGGACAGACGCTGGTGGCGATCGACAGTGGCGCGAACACCAACTTCGATCGCCTGCGGCATATCTCGGAACGCACCGAGATCGGCGAGCAGCGCGAGGCGATCCTGAACGTCACGATTCCGGAGCGCCCGGGAAGCTTTCGCGCCTTCTGCAATGCCATTGGCCGCGGGCGTTCGATCACCGAGTTCAACTACCGGTATGCCGACAGCGGCGCGGCGCAGATCTTCGTCGGGGTGCAGGTCGCCCCCGAGCACAACGATCGCGAGGCACTGATTACGGAGTTGCGCGCCAAGGGTTACGAGGTCATGGACCTGAGCGACAACGAAATGGCGAAGCTGCACGTGCGTCACATGGTCGGTGGGCGTGCTCCGCAGGTTGGTGACAGCGAGATCGTCTATCGCTTCGAGTTCCCGGAACGCCCCGGTGCACTGCTGAACTTTCTCAATCGGCTCGAGCACGGATGGAACATCTCGCTGTTCCATTACCGCAACCATGGCGCCGCGTATGCGCGCGTACTGGTCGGTTTCCAGGTTCCGAAGGGTGATCGCGGCGCACTTGCCGCATTCTTTCGCGAAATGGCCCAGCGCCACAGCGTCTACAGCTATTGGGACGAGACGGAAAATCCGGCCTATCGTGTGTTCCTGCGCTGAGCGTCTGGTCTGCAGTCGATCAGGCCCTGCTCGGTGACGACGGCATCGAGCGGCACGTCCCATGGTGCGTGCTCCAGCACAGCCACCTCCTGGCAGGCGAATGCCGTGCCGATCAGCAGCGGTCCTGCCGTGCCGCGCTCGCGTCTGAACGCGAACGTGCGGTCATAGAAGCCACCACCCTGGCCCAGGCGATTGCCGCTGCGGTCAAAACCCAGCAACGGGACGCAGACCAGATCGAGCGTCTGGGTGGCAATCGGTGGGCCAGCCTCTTCAGGAGGTTCGGCGATGCCCCAGCTGTTGTACGTGAGTTCTGCCGAGTCGTTGAATCGGCGGAATTCCAGCGTGCGTGCGGCTGTCATGCAGGGCAGATAGAACACGTGCGTGTCTGCAGAAGGTGACGAGAGCAAGCCGCGCAGATCCACTTCGTGTGCGATCGGCCAATAGATTGCCACGCGGCAGGCGTTGGCGAAATGTGCCGAGGCGGCCAGGTGAGCAGTGATGGCGTGCGAGGCGCTGTTGCGTGTGTTCACATCGAGTGCTGCACGCGCATTCCGGCAATGCTGACGCAATTCGCTGCGCGAGGGCATTGCAGATCTCCGGCGGGTCGATCAATCGTCGAGAGTGTGGAATGGGATTCCCCGAGCCACCGCTGCCGGCATCGCCCTTGAACCCGCTGGTTCAAGGTGGCGGTCCCTGGGGCGCGTCGGGCTTTCCACCGCAGTGGACATGCACACCTGCGCTTGCAAGAGACCTCCGTATCGGTCAGAATCGGCTCCAGGACTCACTGGCTGGCGTATAGCCCAGGGAATCGCCGTTGAGTATATCAGCGGATTGTCGGTTCCGCCTCTTACTGGATTTCGATCTGCCGATAGCTGCCGATCGTGTCGTCGATCTTGGCACTCAGGCGTCGCAGCCGTTCAGCGAACTCCTGGTTGCTCCTGTCGGACTGCTGGCCCCGGTGGATCAGCTCGTGGGTGATGTTCAGTGCCGCCATCACTGCGATGCGCTCCAGGCCGATGACCTTGCCGCTCTGGCGGATAGCGCGCATCTGCTGGTCGAGATAGCGGGCCGATTCGACCAGGGCGTCGTGCTCTCCGGGAGGGCAGGCAACCTGATAGTCCTTGTCCAGGATGTGCACGCGCACGGTGTGGGGGGCGTCAGCACTCACGTTTCCTGCTCCAGCGAGCGTAACCGCCCGATCATTGCCTCGACCTTGACCCGCGCATCCTCGTTCTTGCGCAGCAACTGCGCACGCTCTTCGCGCAGCATGCGTTCTGCCGCGCGCAGCGTGCGGATCTCCTGATCCATTCGTGTGCAGAGCTGAATCAGCTCGTCCACACGCTGTTCCAGCCCCTTGATTGGCGGCGTTTCCATGGGCGCTTTCATCGTCTCGAACGGTTCCGGTACTATAAAAGACGCCCTTGAAGCGGGTCAATCGAACACGCCGAGCTGCCGCGACCCTCGATCGGCGCCTTGGTGGAGGCGCACATGAACGACGATCGGGACAGTGTCGAACGGCTGGCGGCAGATATCGCTGCGGGGCGTGCGGATTCACGCGTACACGGGGCGGTTGCCGGCGGCCTGTGCAGTGGCGCGCACGAGGATCTGCAGTGGCAGCGTGTGATCGGTGCAGCTGTCGGCGCACTGCCCATGGGTCCAGGCCTGCGTCGGGTGCTGGAGTTGACCAGCACAGCGCTGGCCGATCCGGACTGTGGTTTCGAGCCGCTGCTTCCCGGCATGGACGAACCCCTGCCCGAGCGTGTCGCTGCCCTTGCCGAGTGGTGCGATGCCTTCGTACAGGCGTTTGCTGCTGGACGCGACCCCGCTCGCGCGATGAATGAAGAAGATTCCGAACTGCTTGCCGATCTGGGCGTGATTGCCGGAGCCCTGGACCCCGAGGCGATCGATTCCGATGATGAAGAGGACGAAGGCGACTTCATGCAGCTCGTCGAGTATGTGCGCATCGCGGCACTGGGTCTCTTTGCCTCGTGCGAAAGAGAGGCAAGACCTGTTGTGCACCATTGAGTGCGACCGGTGACCGCTGCAGCAGCGCCGGGAACCCCGCGCATCATGGTACGCGAATACGCACGGCGACGCCGCGAGCTGATGGCATTGATGGGAGATGACAGCATCGCGATCGTGCCGGCGGCGTGCCGGGTGGCGCGCAACCGCAACGCCCACTATCCATTCCGTCAGGACAGTGATTTTCATTATCTGAGTGGTTTTGACGAAGCTGATGCCGTACTGGTACTGGTGCCCGGGCGACACCATGGCGAGTACCTGCTGTTCTGCCGCGAGCGTGATCCCGAGCGCGAGGCCTGGGAGGGCCCCAGTGCCGGGCCGGAGGGCGCTTGTGAGCGGTTTGGCGCTGACGATGCGTTTCCCATCGGTGATCTCGACGACATCCTGCCGGGATTGATCGAGGGGCGTGAACGGCTCTATTACGCGATGGGTCGCCAACCCGACTTCGATCGCCGGCTGATGAACTGGATCAACGGCATTCGGGCGCGCACGCTCAGTGGCGCCGATCCGCCGGGAGAATTCCTCGATCTGGATCATCTGCTGCATGAACTGCGGCTGTTCAAGAGTGCAGCCGAGTTGCGTCTCATGCGCCATGCTGCTGCCATCTCCGCTGCGGCACACCTGCGCGTGATGCGGGCGTGTCGTCAGGGGATGTTCGAGTACGAGCTGGAGGCGGAACTGCTGCACGAGTTCCTGCGCCGCGGCGCACGCTCGCCCGCGTACGGGAGCATCGTTGCCGGTGGGGTGAACGGCTGCATCATGCATTACGTGGCCAACGATGCCGTGCTGCGCGACGGGGATCTGCTGCTGGTCGACGCAGGGTGTGAATTCGAGAGCTACGCGGCTGACATCTCGCGCACCTTTCCGGTGAACGGGCGTTTCAGCGCCACACAGCAGGCGCTCTACGAGGTGGTTCTTGCCGCGCAGCTCGCAGCCATACGTGTCGTTGCACCAGGCCGACACTGGAACGAACCCCATGATGAAGCGGTGCGCGTGATCACCGAGGGCCTGCGTGACCTCGGCCTGCTCGACGGTGAACCCCGGGAGCTGATCGAGCGCGAGGCGTGGCGTCGCTTCTACAAGCAGCGTACCGGCCACTGGCTCGGGCTCGATGTGCACGATGTCGGCGATTATCGTGTTGGCGGTGAGTGGCGTGTGCTTGAGCCGGGCATGGTGCTGACCGTCGAGCCGGGCATCTATGTCGCAGCGGATGCCGTCGATGTGGCGCCGCGCTGGCGCGGCGTCGCGATCCGCATCGAGGACGATGTGGCCGTCTCGCGTGGCGGTCATGAGGTGCTGAGCAAGGACGCCCCGAAGACGGTCGCCGAAATCGTGCATGCAATGGCCGGGGGTGCATGATTTGTTTCGTTTTGCGGGGACGGGAGCTAGAATCCCCCGTTCATGACCTTGTGCCTCGTGCACGCAGACTTCACGGGGAGTGGCGATGAGCAATATTCCAGCCGATCGCAAATATGCCGTGACCCATGAGTGGGCGCTTGCGGATGCCTCCGGTGTCGTCACGGTCGGCATCAGTGATCATGCCCAGGCAGCGCTGGGTGATGTGGTGTTCATCGAGCTGCCGGAGCTCGGTACGCGCTTTGGCGCTGGCGATGAGGCGGCCGTCGTCGAATCGGTGAAGGCGGCATCCGATATCTACGCACCGGTATCAGGCGTCGTGGTCGAGGTCAACGAGGCGCTTGCCGACACACCCGAGCTGATCAACGCAGCGCCGTATGCGGACGGCTGGCTGTTTCGCCTGCGCACCGAGTCCGCCGGGGCCGAGCTGGGCGCACTGCTCGATGCGGATGGCTACGAGACCAGCCTCGACGAAGGCTGAGCGCAGACCGGCGGGAGTTCTCCTGGCACGCCGATCTGGGCGTGCTTGATCGGATGTGGAAGAATACCGGTCAGTGTGGAACGGTTTTCCGCAGGTGTTCCAGCAGGCATTCCGCAGTGATCGACGAGCATGGCTATCGACCCAATGTAGGCATCATCCTGGCCAACCCCCGGGGTGATCTGCTGTGGGCACGTCGCCGTGGGCAGAATGCCTGGCAGTTTCCCCAGGGAGGCATCCACGAGGGCGAGTCACCCGAGCAGGCGATGTATCGCGAGCTCGGCGAAGAAGTCGGGCTCACGGCCGATGACGTCGAGATGCTTGCCTGCACGGCGGGCTGGCTGCGCTATCGCCTCCCGCAGCAGTTCATGCGCAATCGCCGCAATCCGAACTTCGTGGGTCAGAAGCAGAAGTGGTTCCTGCTGCGTCTGACGAGCAACGACGAACGGGTGCGGGTCGATGCGCACCCTTCGCCCGAGTTCGACCAGTGGCGATGGGTTTCATACTGGTATCCGCTTGGGCAGATCGTCTCGTTCAAGCGTGAGGTCTATCGTCGCGCACTGTGGGAGCTCGCACCGCGCCACGGTCGACTCGTGCGCAATGGGCGCTGAGGCTGCGCCACGCACGATGCTCGACTCGCTGCGCAGCGTGGCGCAGGAGGTGTTCGCAGCGACTGATCTGCACGATGCACTGGCGATCATCGTGCATCGGGTGCGCGAGACGATGCACACCGAAGTCTGCTCCGTGTACATCCGTGATCCGGTCACCGGGCGCTATGTGTTCGCGGCCACCGAAGGGCTCAACAAGGCGCTCGAAGGCCGTTTCAGCCTGGCGAGGGGCGAGGGCCTGGTCGGCATGGTTGCCGACCGCGCCGAGCCGCTGAACCTCGACGACGCGCAGGCCCACCCAAGCTTCATGTTCATCGAAGGCTCCGGCGAGGAAGTGTTCAGATCCTTCCTCGGCGTGCCGATCATCCAGCAGCGCAGGGTACTCGGCGTGCTGGTCGTGCAGCAGCGCGAACAGCGCCGCTTCGACGACGACGAGGAGGCTTTTCTCATCACACTCTCGGCGCAGCTCGCCGGAATGATCGCGTATGCCGGCACGGTACACAGCCTGCGGCGCGAGACGCGCGAGCCGGGAACGGGGGCTGGGGAGTTCAGTGGTGTCGCAGGTTCGCCCGGACTGGCGTTTGGTCAGGCAGTCGTGGCATCACCCCCGTCGGATCTGCGGGTCGTGCCGAATCGCGAGAGCGCAGACCCCGAGGCGGAGGTGCGCCTGCTGCTGCGGGCGGTTGCAGCAGTGCGTGCCGAGGTGCTGGCGATCCGCGCCAGGCTGAGCACGCGTGTGCGGCCCGAGGAACTCGCACTGTTCGATGCCTATGTGATGTTGCTCGACGATCGGGCGCTCGGTGGCGAGATCATCGAGCGCATCCTTGCCGGCCAGTGGGCACAGGGGGCGCTGAGCCAGATCGTGCTGGCACATGTGCGCAGCTTCGAGCTGATGGAAGATCCCTACCTGCGCGATCGGGCGACGGACCTGCGTGATCTCGGGCGCCGTGTGCTCGCGCACCTGCAGGCCGATGCGCGTGCCGCAACCGATTATCCCGAGCGAACGGTGCTGGTGGGCGAGGAGATTCCTGCCTCGGTGCTCGCCGAGGTGCCCGAGGAGCACCTTGCCGGGATCGTTTCCGTGTCCGGTTCCGGCAATTCGCATGTCGCGATCCTGGCGCGCGCCATTGGCGTGCCGTGCGTGATGGGCACGATCGAGTTGCCGCTGGCGGAGATCAATGGCGCGCAGATCATCGTCGATGGTCACGAGGGGCGTGTGCTGGTCGATCCGGCACCCGAGGTGCTGCAGCGCTACCGCGAGGCGATGGACGACGAGCGCGCGCTCGAGCGCGAGTTCGCCAGCACGGCACACCTGCCGTGCTCGCTGAGCGATGGTCATCCGGTGCATCTGCTGGTGAACACCGGGCTCGATTCACAACTGATGCGCACACTGGAGCGCGAGGCCGAGGGCGTCGGACTCTACCGCACCGAGATTCCGTTCCTGTTGCGCGAACGCTTCCCGACCGAGGAGGAGCAGCGCCTGATCTACCGCGAGCAGCTCGAGCTTTTTGCGCCACGACCGGTGACGATGCGCACGCTCGACATCGGCGGTGACAAGCCACTGCCGTACTTCCCGATCGAAGAGGCGAACCCGTTTCTTGGCTGGCGCGGCATTCGTGTCACGCTGGACCATCCCGAGATATTCCTCGCCCAGGTGCGCGCGATGCTGAAGGCGAGTGCGGGACTGGGCAATCTGCGCGTGATGCTGCCGATGATCGGCAGCATCCATGAGCTCGATGATGCCCTGGCGCTGCTCAGGCGTGCTCAGGCGGAAGTCATCGAGGAGGGCTGGGCGATCGATGCGCCGCAGATCGGCGTGATGGTCGAGGTGCCGGCTGCGGTCTACCTTGCCGCTGAGCTTGCCCGACGCGTCGACTTCCTGTCGGTCGGCAGCAACGATCTGACACAGTACCTGCTGGCGGTCGATCGCAACAATGCACGCGTCGCATCGCTCTACCAGCCGTTCCATCCGGCGGTGCTGCACGCGCTGTTGCGCGTCGTCGAGGCAGCGCACGGGGCCGGGCGACCGGTAGGCATCTGCGGCGAGCTTGCCGGTGACCCCTGTGCCGCGCTGCTGCTGGTCGCGATGGGCTTCGATTCGCTGTCGATGAATGCAACCAGCCTGGGGCGGGTGAAGGCGGTCCTGCGCCGCTTCTCGCGGGTGGAGGCCGGTGAGCTGCTGGCGAGCGCACTGCTCCTCGATGATGCCCGCGCCATACGCTCGACAGTCGAGGAGCAGCTGCACGCGCGTGGGGTCGCACTGCATGTCCGTGGCAGTGACGCCGTGGCAGGAGCGCCTCCGTAGACGTCTGGCAGCGGGTGTCGCACCGGTGACGCTCAGCCCGTGTGCACAGGCTGCAGCGATGAGACCTGGGAAAATATCTCGTCCACACTGCCTGAGACGCCGCGAATGGCGACAACGATGAACTCTGCGTTCGAGCTCAGCCTGAGCACTCCCTCCCTGATCTTGTGAGTGCTGTCGCGGAGCAGCTGGATGAAGTGCGCCATGGTGGCGAGGTAGTGGGCGAAGCTGTTCC
>CAZSYV010000004.1:0-2495 GCA_964610955.1 uncultured Klebsiella sp.
GATACGGCGCTTTACACGGTGAAAAAAGGCTCGAAGAACGATTTCGCATTTGCTGCACCAGTCCCCGGCCTGAGCTGATGCTGCCGGCCATCGGTTTTCTCGAGTGCACCGACAGACGCGTATCGAGACCAAGCAGAACGGTCGAGTCGACACAAGTCTCGCCCCCCTTGGGGTGAACGCGCATAATCCGCGCCCTTCATGCAGCGGGGGCAGGGAATGAGCAGTATCGAGAAGCGCATCGCGGACGAGCTTGTGGTGCGGGTCGAGCAGGTCACTGCAGCCGTGGGGCTGCTCGATGGTGGCGCCACGGTGCCCTTCATCGCGCGCTATCGCAAGGAGCTCACCGGAGCGCTTGATGATGTGCAGTTGCGCATGCTCGAGCAACGCCTGGGCTATCTGCGTGAACTCGAGGAGCGCCGTGAGGCGATCCTGCGCAGCATCGCCGAGCAGGGCAAGCTGACGCCCGAGCTCGAGACAACGATCCGCGAGGCAGATTCGAAGTCACGCCTCGAGGATCTCTACCTGCCCTACAAACCGAAGCGGCGCACCAGGGCGCAGATCGCACGCGAAGCCGGCATCGAGCCGCTTGCCGATCTGCTGCTTGCCGAGCCGGAGCGCAACCCACAGCTCGAAGCGCAGGCATTCCTGAATGCCGAGGCGGGTTTTGCCGACGTGAAGGCAGTGCTTGACGGTGCGCGCCAGATCCTGATGGAGCGTTTTGCCGAAGATGCCGAACTTGTCGGACGGGTGCGTGAACTGCTGCGCAGCGGCGGTGAACTGCGTTCGCGACTCGTTGAGGGCAAGCAGGCCGAAGGGGCGAAGTTCAGTGATTATTTCGAACACGACGAGCCGTTTGCGAAGGTCCCTTCGCACCGTGCACTTGCCATGTTCCGCGGTCGAAACGACGGTGTGCTGCAGCTGGCGATCGAGCTTCCTGGAATCGATGAGGCGGGTTCGCATCCGTGCGAGGCGCTGGTTGCCGCCCGTGCTGGCATAGCTGCACGGGGGCGCAGTGCCGATGCCTGGCTGCTCGAGGTCGTGCGCTGGACATGGCGGGTGCGGCTGTCGCTGCATGTGGTCGGCGATCTGCTTGCAGAGCTTCGCGAAGTGGCAGAGGCAGAGGCGATCCGTGTGTTTGCCGCCAACCTGCGCGATCTGCTGCTGGCGGCACCGGCGGGGCATCGCCCGTGCATCGGGCTCGATCCCGGATTGCGCACCGGGGTCAAGGTCGTTGCGCTCGATGGTACCGGCAAGCTGCTCGAGCACGTGACGATCCATCCGCATGTGCCACAGAAACGCTGGGCGGAGTCGCTTGTCACGCTGTCGCGCATGGCAGCACGCCATGGCAGCGAGCTGGTGGCGATCGGCAACGGAACGGCATCGCGCGAAACGGAGAAACTCGTTGCCGAGCTGATCGCAGCGCACCCCGAGCTCAGGTTGACGCGTGTCGTGGTCAGCGAGGCTGGTGCGTCGGTGTACTCGGCCTCCGAGATCGCCAGTCAGGAGTTTCCCGACATCGACGTCAGCATTCGCGGCGCGATCTCGATCGCACGGCGCCTGCAGGACCCGCTGGCCGAGCTGGTCAAGATCGACCCGAAGTCGATCGGAGTCGGGCAGTACCAGCACGACGTGAACCAGCACCGGCTGGCGAAGGGTCTCGATGCGGTGGTCGAGGACTGCGTGAACAGTGTGGGCGTCGAGTTGAACAGTGCTTCCGCGGCACTGCTGGGTCGTGTCTCGGGCCTGGGTGCTTCGATTGCGCAGGCGATCGTCGAGCACCGTGACCGCAACGGAGCGTTTCGCAACCGCGAGGAGTTGCGCAAGGTGCCGCGTCTTGGCGCACGCACCTTTGAACAGTGCGCGGGTTTCCTGCGCATCAGTGGTGGCGACAATCCACTCGATGCCTCGGCGGTACACCCCGAATCGTACCCGGTCGTCGAGCGCATTGCCGAAGTGCAGGAGTGCACGGTCGCTGAACTGATCGGCAACGCCGAGCGTGTGCGCACGATCGACCCGCAGCGCCTTGTCGGTGTGCAGGTTGGCGAGATGACGCTGCGTGACATCTTGCGTGAGCTCGAAAAGCCCGGGCGCGACCCCCGGCCGGAGTTTCGCACGGCAGTCTTTGCCGAGGGGGTCGAGACGCTTGCCGACCTGCACCCCGGCATGGTGCTCGAGGGTGTGGTCAGCAACGTGGCCAACTTCGGTGCCTTCGTCGACATCGGCGTGCACCAGGACGGACTGGTGCACGTATCGGCGCTCAGTCGGCGCTTCGTCCGTGATCCGCGCGAGGTGGTCAAGGCCGGTGACATCGTCAAGGTCAAAGTGCTCGAGGTCGATCCGGCACGCAAGCGCATCGCGCTCACGATGCGCCTCGATGACGCGCTTCCCGTAGAGGGCGAGCAGCGCTCCCGGCCAGCGCACAGTCCGGATCCGGGGCAGCGTGCGAGGCGCCAGCGCGATGCGTCATCGCGCGGCCGGGAAGACACCACCGTGCG